>CAJPNN010000048.1 GCA_905372035.1 Bacillota bacterium
TTTCATCATCGTCGATATAGTGGCGAATATTCATCAGCTTATGCTGTCTTGCATATCGCTCTAAAAATGCCTTTTGATTTACGATACTGTTGCTTTCGCCACCGTCCCTGTCCTCATCACCAACTGAAAGGCGGGAGTATAGTGCTGTGATTTTATTTGTGTATTCTATCATGGCGTTATCCTCCTTTTTTGTGTCTATATATCACTCCTTTACAGTTAATATTATGCAACCCACGAAAATAAGGAAGACAAAGATGTGTTCCTACAAGAGATTGCGATTCAAACAATCCGTATGTGGTGTTTCAGAAATCCGATCTAATACAATTTCCGACAATTATTTCTATTTAAACAATCCGTATGTGGCATTTACATTCTTTACATATATTACTCCGTTTCCTGGCTTATCTATCTCCAAATCCTCCCTTATCGCCGCAACTATTTTATCGGTAAGGTCGGCTTCAGATAAAATCAAAACTATCTCTTTTTCCGGCTCTATTTCCATGGAAAAAACTTTGCTTGTCTCATGAACCCCTGATCCTCTTGCATTTATTATAGTTCCTCCTTTTGAACCCGCTCGACTTGCAGAAGAAATGACGTCTTCACCCTTCCCCTTATCGACTATGGATGTTATTACATGATACATAATTTTCTCCTCTCTATCTTCATTTTCTTCATCTTCGCAAGTTATATATTTCGTCCCTAAAACATTTTCTATCGATGTCGTGAAAGCTATACCGTGGTTTTGTTTATCAAACTTGAATTCGGAACTTGCAGCATCCAAAAAGTATCTGATTTTATGCCTGTCCGCAATGATAAAAATTATTTCTTTTCTTACCTCCGATAAACCCAGAAAACATAATATGCTCCCATTCACACTCCCTTTACCGTAAACTACGGTTCCTCCCGAGCAGCCGTGAGATTTGGCAAAATGTAAAACCTTACTCCCTGATCCGTACTCGACAATTATACATGCAAGTTCCAGATTAAACTTGTTTAACATCTCTATCATGCTCCTTTACTCCGTTTTTCTTTGACTTGAACTTAAATACCAATCCTAATATCTGAAGTGCAATAAGCGGTGTCATCGCCACCATCGCAATCATGCCGAACCCGTCTCTTAAAACATCCGCTCCGTCCGTCGCTTCCGCAACCCCGCTTGCAAATGCAAGTATAAATGTAGCGGTCATCGGTCCCGATGCCACGCCTCCTGAATCGAAAGCAATACCTACAAAAAGCTTGGGTGAAAAATATGTGAGCAGCACTGAAATTACATATCCCGGAAGCAAGTAATGCCAGAGCTGTACTCCCGGCACAAGAATCCGTACCATCGAAAGTGCCACGGCTATAGCCACACCGATCGCAAGTGTTACCATAACGGCTCTTCTCTTAACATAACCGCTCGTAACATCTTCTATTTCATGTGTAAGCACGTATACAGCCGGCTCTGCAAGAATTGTTACCATACCTAAAATAAATCCTGCCGCTATGACGTAAAAATCATTTCCCTTGGACGCCAGTTCTCTTCCTACTATTCCTCCCACATCCATAAAGCCTGCATTTACACCCAACATAAACAACACTAAACCTACAAATGTGAACAGCATACCGAATAATATTCTTGTAACTGCCGTCTTTGAGAGTTTAAATGAGATTCTCTGAAATACTAAAAATATAAATATTATCGGAATCAAAGCCATGAAAACTTCTTCTGTTACAACCGGCAATGCGTTTGTAAAAGTAGAAAACACATGGCTCGAATCAGCCACTTCAGTTTCTGTGATCCCTGATATTTCCTTAGTGTTAAATATAACGCTCATGAGCATAACGGCTATTATAGCTCCGGTAGAAGCTATTGCAACCAGTCCGAAACTGTCTTTTTCTGAAGATTTGCTGTCCTTTTTCAAATTTGAAATACCGACAGCTATCGCTAAAATAAACGGAACTGTAAGTGCTCCCGTAGTAGCTCCCGAAGCGTCGAAAGATATTGCGATAAACTCCGGAGAGGCAAAAATGGCTATAGCAAGTATAATTCCATACAATACGGCAAGTATCTTATATAAAGCTATCTGATAAACTATTCGCATAAGTCCTAATGACAACATAACCGCAATACCGAGTGATACTACAACAACTATCAACAATTTCGATATAGCTCCTGCTGTTACGCTTTCCACCTGTCCTGCGAGTATATGTAAATCCGGCTCCGCAATGGATATTACAAAGCCCAGAAAAATTCCCGCAACAGCCACCATCCATATTTTTCCCGACTTGGTTACGGCACTTCCCATATTGTTTCCTATCGGTGTTATTCCCACATCGACCCCTATAAGAAAAATAGTAAGTCCTAAAACTATAAGGATCGATCCTATTATAAATCTTTGTATAGTAACAGTATCCATAGGCGTCAATGTGAAATGTAATATTATAACTATCAGTGTAATCGGCAAAACTGAATATAAAACTTCTTTAAATTTTTGGCTTATTACACTCAAACTATCACTCCGTTCTTATCTATTTTTTCACAGCCAAGAAAAAGCTCAATTTTCTTTTTATAATCTGTTATGGCATTCATTATAGCACACTCCCTTGCGCTTTTCATATATTTCCGCGGTTCACAAATATAAATTCTCATAAAATATACCGACGATACATATCGCCGGTATATCAGCATAATATTATTTTCTCTTTAAACCTGTATCTGTCAATCATGATTTGATATATTTTGATTATGATATATCAGATTTGATGCTTTTAATTTACCGACTCTTATATGCGCCGAATCGGCAAGCAGAAATCTCCTTAATTTTTGCCTTTTTATATCCTGCCCTATAAACACAATTTTCGCATCCTCCACACTTTCCGTAAACATAATACTATATCTGTTATCCGCCATATCAAAGCTCAGTCCTATATCATTTGCCTTAAGAAAGCCTTTTGCCCTTACGATGTTTCCAAATTCACCTCTTATCAAATTTTCCAGAGTATATATAAGTCTATCCGGACTTCTGAGGCTCACATTTGTCAAAGAAAATGTTTCCAATTCTATGGAGTCGGATTCATCTATGGAGATTCTCCTTCCGTCGCAATCGGTATTCAAAATACTTGTCCACCATTCTTCATCCTGCTTGGTGTAATGCCTGCTTATGATTTCAGCATTCGGGTTTTGAACTTTGAGAAGATTTACAATTTCCTGCTTCTCATCTGCTGTCGCCTGCTCCATTTTAGATATAAGAACACTGTGTGCAAACTTTATCTGATTTTCATATATATCGTGAAACTCGTTTAAGTATCGCTTGCAGCTATGACCGTCAACTATCGTGATCGGAGCTAAAATGCCGATCCTGTCATATTCTATTTGTTTTATATTTCCTATAATGTTACCGAGCATTCCTACTCCGGTAGGTTCCACAATCAGGTATTCAGGATCTACGGCATTGGCGATCGTCAATATGGTAGATGCAAAATTTCCTTTGGTCGAACAACATATGCAACCTTCTGTAAGCTCCCATATATTGATTTCTTCTTGTGAATCATCCTCTTTTAAGGTATCCGTGTCTACAGAAATATCCCCCAATTCATTTTCGAGTATTGCAATTTCTTTATTCGTATGCTTTAACAACTCCTTAATAAAAGTGGTTTTTCCCGCGCCTAAAAAGCCTGATATGATGAGTACCTGCATCCATTATTCCTCTATCTTGACAACAGGCTTGATGAGATCTGACGGTTTATCTCTCATCAAAAACAATGCTTCTTCTACATGCTCCCAGCCGTCAAATACATGTGTGCTTAGCGGTGCAAGATCCAGTTTGCCCGATGCTACCAATGCGGACAGTTTTTCCATACGCAGTCTTCCGCCCGGCATAAGTCCGCCGTTTATCATTTTATGTCCCATACCTACACCCCATTCAACACGCGGTATATTTATCGTATCTCCGGAACCGAGGTAATTTACATTTCCTATTTTACCGCCCGGTTTCAAGCATTTTACCGCCGTCGCAAAAGTCTGCACTCCGCCACCTGCAATAACAACTTTATCCACGCCCTTACCGGCGGTCATTTCAAGTACCTGTTCATCTATAGGTCCGTTTTTGTAATTTACAAACTTGTCGGCTCCATAGCCCTTTGCCGCCTCTATGCATACTTTTCTCGTACCTACAGCTATAATTTCCGATGCTCCTCGAAATGCCGCTCCTGCCACTGCCATCAAACCTACCGGACCTATTCCGACCACCATTACGGTATCTCCATACTGTACATCCGCCAATTCCACACCGTGAAAACCTGTGGGTACCATATCGGAAAGCATACACGCATCTACCGTATTGATATTCTCCGGAATAAGGGCTAAATTCCCGTCCGCATCATTGACATGGAAAAATTCCGCAAAAACTCCGTCTTTAAAGTTTGAAAATTTCCATCCTGCAAGCATACCGCCCGAATGCATGGAATATCCCGCCTGTGATTCTAATGAGTTCCAGTCAGGGGTGATGGCGGGAACCAAAACTCTGTCTCCTACCTTAAAGTCCTTAACCATGGAACCCACTTCCACTATTTCCGCACAGCCCTCATGTCCCAGGATCATATTATGACGCTCTCCTATGGCGCCTTCCCACAAAGTATGTACATCGGACGTACATATCGCTATTGCGAGCGGCTTACAAACAGCATCCATCGGTCCGCATACGGGACGCTCCTTTTCTATCCATCCGGACTCACCAATCTTCAACATTGCATAACCTTTCATACTAAACACCTCCTAAGTATAATATATTCAGATTTTTAAAAAAATCTGTAAAAAACTATATAACCTATCTCAAATCAAATTTTTATTATTAGATTTGAAAAGCACAATTGTCTGAATTCCGAGATAATTGTTACATATTAATTAAGTCCGAATTATACTACAATTCTTTTTCACATTCAATATCTTTTTATCAAGTTTATTTTTTAACATTTAGTAAATATTTTAAAAAAATCCCGAACAATAGGGTTTTAAGCGATTATGAACATTTAAACCTTTTCATCCGATTTTGAAGTTCATCTCGTTTACCCATATCATTCGGGATATAATAATTAATATTTTTTTAGAAACCTGTTATTTAGAAACTTACTTTTACATTTTCTCTTTCTTCTTCACTTCCCACCTCATACATAGGCTTAGAAGTGAACTTGAATATGTTGGCTATTATATTGCTCGGAAATACCTGAATTGCCGTATTAAATTCTCTAACTACAGCATTATAGTATTTTCTTGAATTTGCAATATCCTCTTCCAATCTTTTAAGCTGATTCTGCAAATCTAAAAAATTCTGATTGGCTTTCAAATCAGGATATGCTTCCGAAACTGCAAACAAAGTTTTTAAACAGCCTGAAAGAACATTTTCACTCTGAAACTTTTCTTCCATGCTACCGGCGGCAGCCGTCATATTCCTTGCCTTTATTACATTTTCCAACGTTTCTTTTTCATGACTCGCATACCCCTTTACAGTCTCAACCAAGTTAGGTATAAGATCAAATCTCTTCTTCAGATATACATCCATAGTTGAAAATCCTTCGTCAACCTTTACCTTGAGCTTCACAAATCTGTTGTAAGCTGTAATAATAAAAATTACCAGGATTGCAATTATTGCGCCTATAACTATCTTCAGTATCATAAATTCTCCTTTCTTTACCAGCTTCCGCCGCCACCGCCGCCGAAACCGCCGCCGCTGAAGCCGCCGCCACCGCCGAATACTCCCGAATCGGAAGAATCACTTATACTTGCTTGATATTCTCCCAATCCCGAAACGGATCTCGAGTTGGCATACATTAGGAAACTTCCCATATAAAGCCCGCTCATATCACTGCCCCATATAGGCGGAGGTACACTTATAGTTTTAAACTTGTTTATCCATTTATCTGAAAGACCGAGTACATATGCATAAGGAAGAACATTATAGAAATAATCCGGATTTTCCTCAACAAGCATCTTAAGACGATCTGTTTCAGCTTTCTGTATATAATCTTTAAATCCCAACACTCTGCCATATACCCTGCTACCTTCTTCGCTCAATGCTTTACCATACTTTCCGAAAAATATAATAAGCATTTGGGCAACGCCTACTATAATCCCCGATACAAAACTTTGCGTTCCGATTTTTGTAATGATACCTGCCAATATAGCTGCTGACGCACCTATACCCAAAGAAATAACCGACATAACAAAAAACTTCGACTTTGAATAATAGTCCTTTTTATCAATCACTATATAAGAGAGTATAGCGTGACCTATGCTTAATACTGCAAATACGACTCCCAATATAATTGCCTTATCGCCTAACGGACTCAAAAAACATGCAAACGCAATCATGCTTCCTATTGCTAAAACATCCGCAAGCAAACATAATATCCTCGATTTCAGAGATTTTCCGTTATAGTTTTTCAAATCTTCCATATCTGCATTTCCTTCCGCCTCATCACAGATATTTTTAAACTCTTCCCAAAAATCAATACTCAGATTTTCATAAGAAACGGTTTCTCCATAATTAAAAATACTGTTATACAATTTAACCACATAAGGTTTCTCCATAGTAGGCGAAATGTTTGTTCTGCTTAGGATAAAATCAACTGTTTTCCCCTTTTCATTTTTTGTTTCTTCAATTTCAAGATAGCCCTTATTCGCCATATAAATTATAAGAGCAACCATTTCTTTATTTCCCACCGACTTATCGATCATATATCCGATCTGTACCGGATCCAAACCGTCCGGAGGATAAAATTCAACAGTTTTAATAATTTTAGGATCTCTTCCGTTTTTAAACCAGATAAAAAATGCTAAAATAGCCATAATAACGGCAGCCGCAATCATACCCCAATTATAAAGATTAAAATTGGCTGCATCTTTAAAATAACCCTGAGGTAAAATGCTGTATAATGTAATGCCTTCTTTTTCTTCCAAGCCGTCAGCTCGTACTTTTATAATCATGCTTCCGTTAGCCGCATTTTCGGCTTTCCATTTAACATTCCCTTCAGATCTGTTACCATATTTACCTGAAAAAATTTTAATATCTTTTCTGTCAACCCCTTTAGGCAAAATAATTTTGACATCTGCTTTGTTTATATCAGTAGGCCAGTTATGAGGAAGTATGTTGTAATATATAAAATCAAATTCCTTAAACGGATCCTCAAATATAACTGCTTTATACGTAATCACATATTTCTGCCTGCCTTCAACATAACTGTCCGGGTCTCCTATCTTTATGACCTTTTGCCCGTTTGAATCCGAAACGTCAAACTGATGTCCCTCTACGTCAAAGTCTTTAAGACGCATTACAGCTTCCATCTTATACTTCTTACCCTTATATTTCGGAACTATCGTTCCTCTGTAGGGAATATTTCTGAAAATCCCGTGCCTTCCCATCTTGAAATCAACAGTTATAACCTCTTTAACATCAATCGTGTTGTCTTCATTCACGGTAAGTTCCACTTTGTAACTCTCAGTATCAAACGCCTCCGATGCGTAGACCGACGACACGTCAAAAACAAGCGGACAAAACATTACTATACAAAATGTAATAATGAGTGCGGCAGAAACCCTGCAAATTCTTCTATTTCCGAGCATAAAACACCTCCTATCGTATCACTTCAATAAAATTCTTAACTTTATTTTCCGGGTCCTGCGAATTGAATACAGCCGAACCTGTGACCAAAATATCCGCTCCCGCTTTTGCTACTTCTGCTATATTCTCTTCGTTTATTCCTCCGTCTACGACTATATCGAAGGTAAGTCCCAATGCATTTTTTATCGCTGCCAGATCCGATATCTTTTCGATTCCCTGTGAGATAAATTTCTGTCCGCCAAATCCCGGATTCACCGTCATTATTGTAACTCTGTCTATGTCGTTCATCAAATAATCCAGACATGATATGGGTGTAGCCGGATTTAACACAACCCCTGCACCGACACCGAAACTTTTTATGAGCTGCAAGGTTCTATGTAAGTGCGTGCAGGCTTCAACATGTACAGATATACACTCAGTATTTTCAAACATAAAATCTTTTATAAATCTGTCCGGTTCATTTATCATAAGATGAATATCAAATGGAAGCTTTGTCTTTCCCTCCAAACATTCAGGTATAACCGAACCGAAACTTATATTGGGAACAAAACATCCGTCCATAACATCTATATGAAGCATATCCGCTCCCGCTTTTTCAAGCATATTCACTTGTTCTCCCAAAACCGAAAAATCCGCAGATAAAATTGATGGTGCCAATTTTTTCATTAATAGATTCTCCTCTCTCTGATTTCCTTTATTTGTGTCAAATATGACTTATACCTGCTCTCACTTATGATTTCCTTTTCAACAGCCCGCCTTATCATACATTCAGGCTCATTTACGTGTCTACAATCGTCATACCTGCAATTTCCTTCTATATTGTACATTTCAGGATAGCACTTTTCAAGCATGGACTCATCACACTCAAGTATATCAAATGAAGTAAACCCCGGAGTATCAAAAACTTTTCCTCCTTGTTCCAGTTCGAAAATCTCAACATGTCTCGTGGTATTTTTACCTCTTCCCGTCTTTTTGCTTATATCGCCGGTCTCTTCGTTGAAATCGTCCTGGAGCCTGTTCAAAAGTGTGGTTTTTCCGACTCCGCTCGTCCCTGCAAGAGCGGACGATCTGTCTCTTAAATATGGCATAAGCTTTTCTATGCCCTTATTTTCTTTGGCCGATAACACTATACAGGGATACATAGAATCATATATTTTCATTATCCTGTCAATATCCTCACTCTTTGAAACATCCTGCTTATTTATTACTATCACCGCATCCGTTTGATTCATTTCAGCCATCACTAAAAATCTGTCCAATATTAGAAAATTCAATTTGGGTTTTTGTGCCGATACCGCGATCACAAACTGCTCAACATTAGATATCGGCGGTCTTATAAATTGATTTTTTCTCGGATATATATTATTTATATATCCCGTCATGTCTCCTATCACATCTATTTCTACAAGGTCTCCCACCATGGGGGTTATTCCCTCATTTTTAAATATTCCTCTCGCCCTGCATTCATAAAGCCCATGATCGGTTTTCACATAATAGAATCCCGCTATGCCTTTAATTATGGTTCCCGTCATATCAGTTAAATCTCACATTCTGTTCCTGCACAACTCTTTCGTCAAATATGACCTTAACCGTGCCTGAACCTTTTCCTGTGACCGTTACCGTTTCCTGTCCGTCCGCCTTGTTTCTCGGCTCATTCGCTATGACCGTCCTTGTTCCGTCACTGTCGGTAACGGAAACAGTCATGTAAAACACATCCGATGTTGCTTTCGAGAAGCTTATATTTACGGTAGCTTTACCCTCTTTATTTTCACTGCCTTTACTTACCCTTATATTTACTCTGTTACCTTTTTTCAATTCCGTATTAGGTTTATATTGCTGCCATATCACATAGTTTTCAGGCTGATCGCTGCTCGTCACATACGTTACTCTTTTTATAAGTCCCAAACCTTCCAACATGCTTGTTGCATTTTCAAGAGATTCTCCTACGACATTAGGCATTCTCACTACATCATCGTCTCCTCTGCTTACCCAGAGTTTAACCTCTTCACCTTTTTTCAACTTTTCACCTGCTTCAGGACTCGTCTTTGTTACGGTATCCTTAGGCAAGTTGCTTTTCTCTTTTTCAACACGTCCCAATTTATATCCCGCTTCATCAAGAGCTTCCACCGCTTCCTGAAAAGTTTTACCTTCCAAGTTCGGGACTTTTCCGGATTTTATTTTCTCAACCACATCAACAACGATCGTGGATCCCTCTTTTACTTTAGAACCCGCTTCCGGTTCCTGTGATGAAATTTGTCCTTCTTCATACTGCTCGGAGGCTTTAACCGTCTCCCCCTTTTCAATTTCCAAATCATACTTGGCAAGCTTGGCTTCCGCTTCTTCATATGTCATACCTTTAATGTCAGGCACCGAAACTTCTTCTTTACTTAAAAGTCCCGAAATTCCGTGATATATAAAATATGAAGCGGGCACTGCCAATACAAGAGCTAAAACTATTGCAAGCGCTGTAATCTTTTTTGATTTTTTCGTTCCTTTTCCGCTTTGTTTCTTTCTTCTGCTTCTCCTTGAATAGCCGTCATAGTCGTCATAGTCATCATAATCATCGTCATACTCTTTTTCCGAGACTTTACTTCTACCGGAATTTCTTGATTTAGCTATTCGTCTCTTGCCTTCTTTTTCATCTGAAACCTCTCTTGCAAAGAAAGTCAGATCCGAAGCGTAATTAAGATCCTCAAGCGCATCCACCATCTCCTCAGCACTGCTGAACCGGTTGACCTGAAACTTATCCGTCGCCCTTAATACTATATCTTCAAGTTCTCTTGATATGCCCGGCATGATTTCCGACGGAGGTACAATCTCTTCATTCATATGCATAACAGCTATAGATACGGGATTTTCGGCATCAAACGGCACTTCGCCCGTAAGCATTTCATAAAGCACTATCCCGAGTGAATATATATCCGATTTCTCGTCAACATATCCTCCTCTCGCCTGTTCCGGCGAGAAATAATGAACCGATCCCATCACAGTGCCGGTATTCCCCATTATCGTGCTCGTATTAACAGCTTTTGCAATACCGAAATCCGTAATTTTAGCATTGCCTTCATCCGTTATAAGTATGTTATGAGGCTTTACATCTCTATGAATTATGTGATGTGCATGTGCAACTGCCAAAGCCTGTGCCACCTGTTTTGCAATGCTCACGGCCCTTGCCGGCGATAAAGGCGCCTGTTCTCTTATAATGTCGCTCAAAGGTCTGCCTTCAATAAACTCCATAACGATATAATGTATATTTCCTTCCTTACCGACATCGTAAACATTAACTATATTAGGATGATTCAAACTTGCCGCCGCTTGTGATTCTCTCCTGAAATTTTCAATAAATTTTATATCTTTAACGTATTCCGGTTTTAAAATCTTGACCGCTACAAACCTGTTAAGCAGTCTGCACCTCGCTTTATAGACGACCGCCATACCGCCTTCTCCGATTTTTTCAAGCAATTCATATCTTCCGGCAAGAACTCTGCTTCCCATGCTATATACCTCCTGTTATATCTTGAGTGAAATAACTGTAATATTATCGTTTCCGCCTTTTCGGTTAGCTTCATTCGTAAGCTCTCTCGATAAATCAGTCATATTCTCGTATCTATCCGCAAACTTTAAAATTTCATCCTCTTCCAATTCTCCGTAAAGACCGTCAGTACAAAGAATTATGATATCTCCTTCAAATATATCAACCTTATAAAAGTCGGCTTCTACCTTGATTTCACCTCCCAATGCTCTGGTTATCACATTTCTGTCAGGATGCACTCTCGCTTCTTCTCGCGTTATGCTCCCCTCTCTTACCAGCTCTTCAGTATATGTGTGATCTCGTGTAAGCTGCTTTATATTTCCGTTTCTCACAATATAGGCTCGACTGTCACCTATGTTTATGAAAAACGCTTTATCTTTTCTTATATACGCCATGACCAGAGTTGTAGCCATGCCTTTGCTTTCGGAATGCAAAAATGACTCATTCCAAATCTCCATATTAACTTTGGAAATAATATCTGAAAAATAACGTTTCATCTCTTCCTCGGACTCGGGAATCCTGCCGTCCGTAAGCTCATTTGCTATATGTCCCACAGCAAGGCGGCTCGCCAATTCTCCGGAATTATGTCCGCCTACACCGTCGGCAACCATATATATATTACTCCCCGGCAGAATAAAATATGAGTCTTCGTTATTTCTTCTCTTTTTCCCCGCATCCGTTCTGAATCCCGCATGAATCATAAAATTACCCCTTAAAACTGTTTTACTTTAACCGTCCGATGTTTTTTTATTTTTTCTGATCATTTTACATATAAAAAATCCGTCCGTATCATTCACATTCGGCAGCAGCTGTATTATCTCCTGCTGTTCGAATTCCGTATTTCTTTTCAAAAAATCCTGTATAACTTCCTTATTCTCGTTTGCAGCTATCGTGCATGTACTGTACACGAGCACCCCGCCCGGCTTTACATACTCAGATGATGCTCCGAGGATGGCTTTCTGTTTTTTAGGCAGATCCTGCAGCTCTGCAGTTAACTCCTTATATTTTATTTCAGGCTTCCTCCTTATAACTCCCAGACCCGAGCAGGGAGCATCAACAAGTACCCTGTCGGCCTGCATCACAAGCTCATTCTTTATATTTGTACCGTCCCAGGGATTTGTTTCTATTATAGTAATCCCTAACCGCTCCGCTTCTTTATCTACAATATTGAGTTTTCTCCTATAAACATCCCACGCTGCAATTTTTCCCATGTTATTCATTTTTTCCGCCATCGCAAGAGCTTTTCCTCCCGGAGCGGAACATACATCTATTATAAAGTCTCCCGGCTGAGGATCCAAAATATTAACGGCCATCATTGAACTTTCATCCTGAACTGAGAAAAGTCCGCGTTCATACGCTTTCGTTTTTAGAATTTTACTACCTTTAATATGTACAGCCTGTGCGCAAAGATGTCCTTCATTCACTGAGTATCCGTGCTCCCGCATCCTTTTTATCAAAACATCTTTTTCGGTCTTTAAAGTGTTAACTCTCAAAACCAAATCCGGCGTTTTATTACCTGCCTGTAAAAGATCTTCCACAAAACTCCCGTCATATTGTGTAAGCCACTCTTCAATTATCCATCGTTCATAAGAATATTTGACCGACAGGTAACCTATATAATCTTCTTCCTTTGAGGGAAGCTCTATATTTTCTTTCTCTCTGGCATAACTCCTTAAAACTCCGTTTATAAATCCCGCACGTCCCCTGCAATATTTTTTTGCAAGGATAACGCTTTCATTTACCGCCGCATACTCCGGCACCGAGTTCATAAATCCTATCTGATAGATGCCCATTCTTAAAATCGTTTTATCGCTTATTTTCATTTTTTCGAGCGATGTATGTATGAATTTACTTATAGCATAATCAATAAAGTATTTATTTTCCAAAACACCGTATACTATCTCTCTTACGAGTCCCTGGTTCTCCGGCTTTGATATTATTATATTATGGTTCAACGCTATATTTGAGTAAGATTTTTTGACCTCAATATCCATAAGCGTAAGATATGCGGTTTTTCTGTTATTGTCCATGTTTTATTCTCCCGAGCCTTTGCTGCCTTTCAATTTTGTTACCCGGCAAAAACTCTTTTATAGTAAGGGCTCTTTTCCCCGGCATCTGTAATTTTGTTATGTTTATTTTTTCCC
>CAJPNN010000049.1 GCA_905372035.1 Bacillota bacterium
GGACATATTTATATGCCCTCTTATTGTATTTCAATTATTTATATCCAAAATATAACTTACTAATTACTGATTTTATCAATAGCCCTTGCCTGCAAGCTTATCAAGGTTATAAAGAAGCTGTGCACTTTCTGCTCTTGTAAATTCAGCTTTAGGCATGTAGGCTCCTTTTCCATCGCCTTTGACAAGTCCCGCCTTTTGTAAAATAACAACACTGTCTGCCGCCCATTTGCCTATATTCTTCATATCGGTAAATTCTGCAAATGATTTATTTATAGACCCCTCGGGAATCGCAATTTTTTCATGATCAATGAAGTTTCTGCAAATCACCGCCATCTCTTCTCTACTTATCTTATTGTCAGCTTTAAATGTCTTATCGGCGTATCCTTTTATGATGCCCTCTTTATACGCCCAACCGACATACGGAGCACAGTATACCTTAATATTGACATCTTTAAATACCGATTCCCTGTAATCTGACGCTTTTACTCCCGACATTCTTCCGAGAACAGTCACAAATTCTCCTCTGCTTATAGCTCTGTCCGGATCGAACAGGTCTTTTGACACTCCTTTAAAATAACCCATTTTAACAGCATATAAAACGGCCTGCCTGCTCCAATGTCTTTGTATATCCGAAAAATCCGCCTGTGTATCTTTATCCTTGGATATATTACCGTCGTCTTTTGATTTATCCGGTTTGTTTTTACCTTCCGACGGAGGTGTTACGGAAGAACTTCCTCCGCCACCGGGACTTGTGCCGCCGCCTCCGCCGCTCCCACCGGGATAACCTCCGCCCCCGCCTTTACGTTTATACACAAATGTGACTTCATTAAGTATTCCGCTATTAAGATCCGCTTTAACGGCTGAAGAAGCATAATTGTTTATATCCTTAGGCTGAATCTCAACATTTCGTCCTGCTCTGAAATACATACTCGGATCCGATATATTTCTCTCTCTTAAACCTTTCCCGACAAGAATTTCAGACGGCGAAAGCTCTTCCCCATTCTCTTTTTTATAATTAAATTTTATTCTCGCTCCGTTGACAATATGCCCGAAATGTGATCCGTCCACCGAGTCCTTCACTTCTCCGTTTAACGTGATTATGTTCACAATTCTGTTATTATCCGCAAATGCATTGTCAGGAACATCCTTAACTGTTGCAGGCAATTTAACTTCCGCCAAATCGTTTCCTAAAAATACTCCTTCTCCAAGTTCTTCAAATTCTTCATCCGCACCGGTAACTTCACCCGGTGCCGGTTCATCAAACACAACTTGTTTCAGCTTATTGTTCGCAAAAGAATATGACTCAACAGTTTCTATCCTCTTCGGGAAACTTATAAATTCAATCATATTATCCATGAATGCTCCCGGTCTGATATGTGTAAGTGAACCCGGTATTCCTACTTCACGAATTTTATTTGCGTGAAAAGCATTTTCATTTACCACATGTGCGTGCGGTGACAGCTGTACACTTTCCAATTTATTATATTCAAAAGATTTTTTACCGTAATGTAAAAGCCTGTTGGGGAAAATGACACTTGTAAGTTCATTTTTTGCGAAAGCTGCATTTCCTATTTCATCTAAGCCCGTATTCCCGCTGAAATTAACCGATTTTATCCCCATATTACAAAATGTCAGCGGTGCAATCTTAGTTATCGTTCTCCTGCCGATTGATGACGGAATAACTAAATCTTTGTCGTTGCCGAGATATCTCAAAAGATATCCTTTTGAATCAAGTATAAAAATGTCTGCTCCCGGTTTTTGAGTATCCTGAACAGGTTTCGCCTTTACCTTAAACACTTCACTCTCGTTTATATTGCCCGCATCGTCACTGCTCACAAGTACAATTTCCGTTCCTTTCCGAAGCGGATCAATATTATATTCAAAATATCCGTCTTTATCTACCCTGCCGCTTCCTTTAACCGATCCGTTCACCTTTATTTCAACTTTCATATCAGGCTTTCCGAGTGCCATAATTTTTTTATCGTTTTCAAAAAGCGGTCCTCTCACCATCAATTCTATGTCCGAATAATTAAATTTGATTTTGTTTACGGCATTCTCCAGTTTCACTTTCTTTGAAACCTCTATATTCGAATATCCTGCAAGCTTAGGCGCCTTTATCTCAACCTCTCTGTCACTCATCACATAATAATGGGTCAAAGGATTTGTAGTACTGTAATCTTTAGGTGAATTTCCATGTCCGTCATCCCCTATAATTTCGATATCTTTTTTTATGAATTTTTTTACTTCGACATCATATAAACTCATAAGGATTTTCGCAGGATCTACTATATATTCACCCTCTTTCGAAGATAATCGGAAAGAGTTGCCGTTACCTGTGAATAACAATGCATACTTTCTGTTTTCATTTACGGGTCCGAAAGCATCATCCGCAATTTTTGCAACATTAGGAATATGCATCTTTATTTCAGGGTTGACGAAAAATGCTCTACTCGGTATCTCCGTTATCCCTTTCATTCCTGTAACTTCGCCAAGCCTGTTTTTTGAGAAGGCATTTTTGCCGAGTTTTGTCACATTTTCAGGAATATACAGTTTTTTAAGGGCATTTCCGCTGAAAGCTCCGTCCTCTATATTTTTGACGCTGCTCGGTATCGTTATCTCCTGAATAAAATTGTTATTAAAAGCATTTTCGCCTATTATTTCTATTCCTTCAGGAATCTGAACCTGTTTTATATTCTTATTTCTGAAAACTCCTGCACCTATGGCCTTTACAGGTTTACCGCCTATAACACCGGGGATGATTATTACTTCACTTTCCCCTTTATACGCTTTGATAAATCCTTTGACCCCGCTGTTGTTATATTCTCCCGTATCAAATACAAACGCACTCTCATCATCCGGTTCCACGATCGGGGTGTTTCCGCTGCTTCCTCCTTCCCATTCATTAGGATCGGGCGGGTTCTCTTTCGCATTCTTCCGATATAGCATGTTAGCCCTTATCATCAATGCTCCGTATTTTTGATATCTCTCAAGAGGCGTAAAAGCTCCGTTAAACATATATGATGCTTTTGAGCCGTCAGTTCCTATCTCTTTGTTGCTGTCTATCCCTACTGTAAGCGTATCGGGAGCATTGTGGTTTTGGAGCGCCACCAGATAAAACGTTCTGTCGGATCTGATATTGTCCTGTGCAAAAGATATTTCATTCCAGCTCCCCGGTTTCAGATTTTGTTTTCTGAAATGCGCTATCTCTATTAATCTTCCCGTATCACTATGCTGTAAAACTCCAAAACTCATATCTTTATTTGTGGATTTGCTGTCAGGAATAAATACTGTCATGGACTTTAAAATGCCGCCTTTTTTGTGCGGTCTGTATTTTACTGCATATCCTTTAGGTCCGTCCGCAACTTTAGAGTATATAAACTGATCTGCACATTTGCCGTTATCCCTGTTCATGCTTTCTTCTACAAGATCATGCTCAAGCTCGCTTATCTGCATATCAATACCCGATATCTTTCCGGCTTTCACATCTATTTCATTGTCAGCCGCCTCAAAACCGTCTTTAAATGCTTTGAGAGTATATGTCCCCTCATATATATCATCAAATTGAAATTTCCCCTGTGAATCTGCCTTGATAATGCCGTAATTGCTGTCTTCCTTTATCCTTAAAAACGCATTCGGAACACTCTCTCCTTTTTCATTTTTTACAACTCCTCCGATTCCGCCTTTCCCCTTCGGTTTGAGCTTAAAATCTTCTATTTTTGTTTCACCTGCACCGAGCATAACAGCTCTTTCCTCAGGGAAAAATCCATATGCTTCCGCTACTAAAGTCCACGCCCCTTTTATTGATTCGGCATGCTTTATATAAAATTTTCCGTCGGCAAAGTTTGTCTGCACATGTTTTCCGGTTTCTTTTATTCTTATGGTCGCATTCAGCGGAATATATTTCCCGGAACCTGATCTTTCACCGCTCAAAGGAAACATTTGTGAAAACATCGATACCGAGTCTTGACCATTTCCGGATGATACTCTCCCGGTTATTCCGCCCGTCTTGGCTTTTATAACTCCTGTTTTTTCTCCTACCCTGAAATTATCTATATACCATCCAAGTTCATATTTTGACATAAACGCCTGTTTTAAAGAATCCGCTATAAATCGAAACTTCACCTTTTGTCCCGCATAAGGTTTAAGGGATTTTTCCATATCCACCCATTTTGAATTTTTACTGAACGGCATTATCTCGTCGGCTCCGACAATTTCTGTCCATGTATTCCCGCTCACGCTCACTTCGACCTTAAATTGGATATTGGAATTAAGAGATACGAAATTTATTGTATTATAAGATGAAAACTCGAGAACCGAATCATCAGCATTTTCAGGAATCTGTATCTCCGGACTTTCCAATGCGGAATATGTTCTTCCCGTCATTTTCCCTTCAAGTTGGGTCCCCCACAATCCGTCATTATTTTTCATCTTCTCAAATAATCCGTATTCCTTTTGGTATAGTGTGGTATACGGATCTGATCCCGCAGTCCTTACAGGTACCCCGCACTCCCAATCTCCGTCACCCGAAAAAGCCTCTTTACCGCTGTTAAAATCAGCGTATATCACGTTTTTCAGCGGAACATAATCTATTTGAATCAGGCTCCCTCCTGATTCATTACCTAAAGAATCAAAAGCGACCACCTTATATGTATATTTACCTTCCCTTATCCCCTTATCTTCAAATTCACAAACGTCTATCGCTCCGGTTTCTCCGACTTTTTCATAACTGCCGTCATCTTTTCCTGTCTCTTTTCTGTATATCTTATAGCCCGAAATATTATTTTCATGTCCGGCATCCCAGTTCAATCTCACTCCGCCGCCGGTCTTTCGTATTGAAAGACCCTTGACATCGTCAATTATGATTTTTGAATCCACCGTGATTTCAACATCATCTACATACCATCCCGGACCCGCATCTTTCGGCGGACCTTGAAGCTTAAACCTTAAATATAGGAAATCCGCCCCGGAAGAATACTCGGATAAATTATATGAGACTTGCTCCCATGCAGGTGTCTTAAGTCCTCTTTCCCTCGTATCGAACTCCATGTAGTTGACACCGTCCTTACTGTATTGCAATGAACAATATGTAGCCGGATCCACTCCTAAATATTCCTGATATTTCAACACAACCGCTTTGCCGTTCGCTTTTGACAGATCTATAGGCGGCAGATACATATGAGAGTCTACTCTCAAAAGATAATCATTTTTACCCACATCGGTTCCCGCATATCTTTTTCCGCTCTTTACTTCCGGCTCTTTTGCTCCTACAGGGCTTCCCACGTTCCAAACACCGTCAAACATCCAGCCCGAAATATCATCTTCAAAATCATTCTTATAATTCGTAGGATCTATTCCCGCTACGACAGGAATATTTATTGCCGGCGTCTCTTCCGCCACACCTGATTCCGATCCGTAATCCCACGCGGAAATTTTTACCCTCAAATTATCTGAAATAACTGCTTTTTTAGGTATTGAAGCCTCATACTTTCCTTTTTTCGCATCTCCCTCTTTCAAGTCCATATCCACGTCTTTCCATGTATTCCCCTCATCCGTGCTGTAGGACATGCGTACTTTAATGATTGCAATGTTGTCCGAAACCTCGGCGGAAACTTTAAAATCTCTGTTCCTGAATGCCGTTTTATCAAAATTGGCGAAAATAACCGGTTTTTCTTTGTCTTCTCCTTCAGCCTTAACACTGCCCTTAATGATTCCCGTATTTTTACCCAGTACTCTTGCCACGGCATCATACGCACTTACTTCTCCGTACCCGTATCCCATATTCGGAATCTCTTTAAAGTTATTGTCTGTAAGCCCTGAAGCCGTTTCTTTAAGGATAGATTCCATCTTTTCCACGGTAAGGCTCTTGTCGGCTGATTTCATAAGCGCTGCAACTCCTGAAATATGCGGTGTTGCCATACTTGTTCCGTTCCATGAGGCAAAACCTCCGGTCGCAAGACAGGATCTTATCTGTACTCCCGGCGCAACTATTTCAGGTTTTATTCTTCCGTTTGTATCGGCAAAATTTGACGGTCCCCATTTTGAAAATGATGCCAGTCTGTGTGATGCACCTATTGCTCCTACAGCAAACGCTTCTTTGAGTGATCCCGGATTTGTTATTGTCCCCGGCTCCGCCTTGTCATATGCTGTAAGATTTCCCGCCGCAAATACCGGCATTATATTAGCTTCTCTCCAATGTTTAATGACTTCTTTAAACCATGTGTCGGTATTATTGTCTCCACCCCATGAATTATTTATTATATCGGGAGCATCTTCCGCTTTGCCGCCGGGCGCAAGCATCCACTCGGCACACTTCAAAATTGCGGCATGTCCTCCGCCATATTCATTAAAAGCCCTTGCCGATATAAACTTGGCTCCGGGCGCAACTCCGATTCTGTTATATTTTCCCCCGTCGCCGTTCTTCATTTCACCTGCTATGGTTCCGGCGACATGTGTTCCGTGATCATTATTTTCTTTCGCATCCGGAAACAGTTTCCCGTCCACATAATCTATATAATTTCCTTTTGCCGTTTGTTTTTTAGTCAGCGGATCATATCCTCTCCACTTGTTCTTTATTGCGGGATGATTCACATATGCTCCCGTATCTATGATTCCCACGGTTACACCTGTTCCGTCCACTCCGAAATCTTTCCAAACACGGTCCGCACCTATATCTTTTATTCCCCACTCGATTTCACTCTCACTGTCAAAAGATGCAGGCTTAATTATATTTTTATCCTTGGGTATTATAGGTTTTATAGCTTTTACAGTCCCGTTTTCATATATTTTTTCCACGTCGTCCCGCTTTGCTATCTCTTCTATTACTTTTTTATCCGCCTTAACATGAACGGCATTGATTATATAAAAGCTTTCAAACGTTTCTACTGTCCCGTTCCGTTTCTCTTGTTTTAAATACTCTATAAGTCTTTCCTGTGTTTTTTCAGCGGTTTCTCTAAGCGAACCTATTACTGCTTTTCTTTCAATAACTTCAGCATTTCCATATGAAGTATCCAAAGCTTTTTCCTTTGCTTTCTCTGTATTCGCCTTTTTCTTCATATGAACGATTACATCTATAGTTTCTCCTTTGACGTCGGATTTTATACCGCTTTTATCATCAAGTTTTTCCAAAAGCTTTTCATCAAGCTTCGTTTTATAAAATATTTTTCTATTATTATCTTTTTTTCCTGCCGATTTCTCTATTCCATATACAGGGATAGATAGCGACGTGAAAATCATCGTCGCTATCAACAGGAAGCTCAATATTTTTCGATTTTTCATGCTTCCACCCATCTTCATAATGTCTTTTATCGCTTAATATCACAAATATCTTATTCTACTCAACTATAACCGTTGCCGGATAAGATTTGCCTTTGCCCGGAGCTTTTGCATATATTTCTATTTTATCTCCGAGATCCAAAGGAGTTTTAAAAGTTATCGTATATATTCCTGATGGACTTTCCGTTACGCTTACTTCCGCACCGAGATCATTATCGTCTTTTTTGACTTGCAAAGTACACCCCGCCTCGGCCGTAACAACTATTTTCGAAACTCCCGGTTTAATACTTGCTTTATCCACAAACTGCGGCTCTGCGGTATCAGGTGCGGGATATCTTACACTGACATCGGCATAGCCCGCATATCCGTTAATTTTAACTCTTAAAGTTCTCGTTCCTTCTTTGTTTTTAACTGCGTTCCTCGTTACTTCTATCGTTTTTCCCGTGACGGTATAATTCATAGGAAACTTTTCAATCTCCCTTTCAACACCGTTTTCAACCTCAAACAAACTTACAGCATCGGATTCCGGAGTTTCCGCAATATCTAAAAGAATGTTGAATCCTTCACTCTTCTTATATTCCTTATCCTCTTCCAGGCTTGCACTGAACGTCTTTGTCGGCGGAACAGGCGGCTGGCTGCCCTTTGCAACTTTGATCGTAAGCTTGTCACTTTCTTCTTTTCCCGTCACTTTTGCAACGACCGATATCTCCATATTTTCTTTCAATGCTTTACTTAACTCTACTATATACGTTCTTCCTGAGACATCGTTGGGATCCGGGGATACCTTTGATGCAAAAAGATAAAAGTCATCCTTTTCCTCTACAGTAATCATTGCCCCTGCCTCACTCTTAATTTTAAAGCTTTTAGCACCGTCTTTTATCTCTGCTTCATCCACAAATTCCGGCTTTTCCGTTTTAAGATTCGGCATAGGCAAAGTCCTTACTTCAGTAGCTGTATTTCCCGCTCTGTCTTTAGATACTATCTTTACGCTGTCACCCGAAGCCAAAGGCGCCGCCAAATTGATCTCTACCATAGGATCGTCCGCAACAGTAAGCTCTTTTTCTTCTTTAACCGTCATATTATTTGTTACGGTAATTTTTACGCTGCTGCACAATTCCGTTATGAAACTTATTTTACTTGATCCCGCCTCAACACCTTTAATGTTTAAAATAACCGGAGGGATTTCGTCCTTTTTAAGTTTTTCGGAAAGCTCTTTAATCTTTTCCGTTACCGCTTTGACTTCTTCATTTGATGATGAAGATTTTATTATAACCCTCTTTGCATAAATAACCGCTTTTTTAAGATCAGCCTTTCCGTTTCCGTCTATGGTTAAATCCGCTATCTTTTCTTCCGCCTTGACAACCGCTTCTTTAAGTTTTTCTTTATCAACGGGAGCCTTCTTTTTCAATGCTGAAACTTTATCATTAAGCTCTCTCATGTATTTTTTTGAATCGCTTATTGATATATTCGAGAGATCTTTATCTTTAATTTCCGCTACTTTCTTAGCCAGCTCAATAAAATTATTATCATTTTCCGCATTCAAATCTAAAAATGCATCTTCTGCGAGATATATTGCCTGCAAAAGCCCTGTGATGTCCGCCACTTCACCGTTTACAACCTCTATTTTTCTGACAAAATTCTTTTCCGGCAATTCTCCGTTATTATCTATTATGCTATAGTTTATTTCCTTGATTCCCGGGATGCTTGTATCTACTTGATTAGGGGCTATCAAAAATGAAAACGACGCATTATCTTTTTCATCTCCTTCAATCCAGATACCTGCCTTTAAATCAAACTGGCTGTCCTTCGCAACCTTTGCATAGTCTGCACCGTGTACTACTATTTCCGATTCCGCCACGGCCTTATTGTACTTAATGCGTATATCCTGCATTTTGCCTATTATGTCTTTAAAATCCGCCTCCGTTCCGTCTTGTGCTTCAATACTTGCAAAAGCCTTATCTCTAAGTAAAATATACTGATCATAATCCGACTTGTTCAGTAAAATCCTGAAATCACTTTCAGGTCTTTTTAAAATTTCTTTTGCATACTCAGCCTCAAGCTTGAGTGCCGGTGTCAATGCCACCTTAACGACAGGCTTAGGGTTCGGTATGAAGCCTCCTCCTGAAGTCCCTCCAGAGCCGCTTCCGGGATCCGTCGGTTTCTTATCTTTATCTTTGTTCTGATCCTTGCCTTTTTTATCTTCATCTTTTTTATCATTATCTGCGACTTTACCGCTGCCGGATAATGCGGGTTTTTCCATCTTCGCATCCATATTTACTATAAGAGTTGCAATTTCCGCTCTGCTGATGTTTCTTTTCCCTCCGAAAAGATTGTTCCCTATTCCGTTTATTATCCCCATAGACGCCAATTTACTTATCTCGTCTTTAGCAAAACTGTTTGACGTATCATCAAAAACTTTTCCTTTAATGTTGGAAACATCTTTCTTTTTTATAACATATCTATATAAAATTGCTGCACTTTCTTCCCTTGTTATCGTATTTAAAGGATGAAATTTCCCATCGAGATATCCGTTGATCAGTTTCTCCTTCGTCAAAAATCCTACGGCGCTTTCACTCCACCTTCCTTTAACATCGGGGAATCCCGATGTGTTCTTATCTTTCATTCCTATATACTTCGCCAGCACGGCACAAAACTCTTCTCTTGTTATCGCTTTATTCGGTCTAAAATTGCCGTCAATATACCCTGACATAATTTTATTCGCTTCCAGCTTCTCTATGCTCTCTTCAGCCCAATGTCCTGAAGTATCCGTTGCTCCGAATACGGGAACACTTGTAAGTATCATCGAAAAAAATAAAACAAAAGCTACAAATTTTTTATTTCTCATTTCCTATAAATTCTCC
Source organism: Bacillota bacterium (assembly GCA_905372035.1). Lineage (GTDB taxonomy): Bacteria > Bacillota > Clostridia > Peptostreptococcales > Anaerovoracaceae > CAJPNN01. Next base: position 10,134 of record CAJPNN010000049.1, read on the forward strand.
TCTCCAAAAATTTTATAAGCGTAGACCGACTATATCCGTTAGTCCACGCTAACTATGTTAGAGTATCACAACATATATTTCTTTTCAAGTATTTAGAATTAAAACTTACAAAAAAATTGTAGGATTGCACACATCAATAAGAACCTGATTTACACCTAATTTAAGAAAGTCCTGAATTATAAAACCCCCTTTGCAAATACTTGCTGATGAATTAAATAATTTAGGACTGCTTGATAAACCTGAAAATTACTCCGATTTTATATCACATGTCAGGAGAAGTTTCTACATCATCACCGCTATTATAGCGTTATTCTCCAATATCTTTTCTATATTGTGCTCCGTCAAAATGTATTTTTTCTACAGCCGAAAAAGCCTTTTCTTTAGCTTTTTCAAGGTTGGCGCCTCTTGCCGTCACACCTAAGACTCTCCCTCCGTTTGTTACAAGTTTTCCATCTTTTATTGCAGTTCCTGCATGAAAGACAAAAACATCACTGTCGGATATTTTATCTATACCCTTTATCTCTCTGCCTTTTACATATTCGCCGGGATAACCCTCAGATGCCATAACAACACAACACGCCGCATCTTCAGACCATTTTATTTTTATTTTATCCAATTTATTATCTACAACCGCTTCCATTATGTTAAGCAGATCCGATTCCATTCTGAAAAGTATCGATTGAGTTTCGGGATCTCCGAATCTGACATTAAATTCAATCACTTTCGGGCCATCTTCGCTTATCATAAGTCCTATAAAAAGTACCCCATGAAAATCCAACTTTTCTTTTTTTAATCCCTCAAGTGTAGGTTCCAAAATTTCTTTTTTAATTCTGTCTTCCAGCTCTTCAGTAAAAATTTTATTCGGAGAATAGGTCCCCATACCTCCCGTATTCGGACCTTTATCCTTTTCAAAGATTCTTTTATAATCCTGTGCCGATTCCATCGGGACTATATTGTTTTTATCTACGAAGCAAAGACATGAAGCTTCTCTTCCTGTTAGAAATTCTTCCACAACGATTTTATTCCCGGCATCTCCGAATTTTTTGTTTGTCATCATATCTTCAATTGCAGTTCTTGCCGATTCCGCATCCTCGGCAATCACAACACCCTTGCCCGCAGCAAGACCGTCCGCCTTTATAACCATCGGAAAACCGAAAACTCCTATTGAATCAATAACTTCATCCTTGTTTGAAAATTCCATATATCCCGCCGTCGGTATATTATATTTTTTTAAAAACGCCTTTGTAAAAGCTTTTGATCCCTCAAGCCTTGCACAGCTCTTATTCGGACCGAAAACTTTTATCCCCCGTTTTATCATTGCATCTGATATACCCATTGTAAGCGGAATCTCAGGCCCTACTACAACTATATCTATATTTTTGTTTTCTGCAAAGTCAACAAGCGCATCTATATCTTTATCTTTGATCTCAACACATTCCGCCAACTCTGCAATCCCGGGATTACCCGGAGCGGAATAAAGCTTAGGCTTCCTTTTACTCTGAGCAAGTTTCAAGCATATAGCGTGCTCCCTCGCTCCGCCTCCAACTATCAATATGTTCAAATCCCTTCCTCCTGTTCTTTGATTTCATATGCTCCATAGCGAGTCTGACGTTTTTTCGAAATCTTCACGCTATGCTATATATTACAATGTCGCACAATTATAGCTCTTGTCCGTTTCTACTAATGTTTAAAATGTCTCTCACCTGTAAACACCATTGCTATCCCGAGTTCATCAGCTTTTTTTATTGAGTCTTCATCCCTCATAGATCCTCCCGGCTGTATTATCGCTTTTATACCCGCACTTGCCGCCGTCGTCACACAGTCATCAAATGGAAAAAATGCATCTGAAGCAAGAACGGCTCCCTCAACGTTTTCAAGAGATCTGCTTATTGCATTTTCCACAGCCCAGATTCTATTTACCTGACCTGCTCCCACCCCTAAGGTTTTTTTCCCTTTTACAACCGCAATTCCGTTTGAATGTATATGTTTCACTACTTTCATAGCAAACTCCATGTCATCTGTCTGTTCTTTATCGGGAGCATTCTTTGTGACTACGGAAAGTTTACTTTCATTATAAAGTGTATTGTCGGACTCTTGTATCAATATGCCGCCCGATACTCTTTTAATATCAAAACTTTTTTCTTCCCTACCTGCTGTAATATCCTTTAATTCAAGTAACCTTATGTTTTTCTTTAAAGTCAATATATCTAACGCTTCTTTTGAAAATCCGGGTGCTATTATTATTTCTAAAAATATCTTGTTTATTTCTGTTGCAGTTTTCGCATCCACCTCTCTGTTTATTGCAACGATACCTCCGAAAATCGAAACCGGATCCGCACTATATGCTCCAATATATGCATCATAAACATTATCTGCCGAACATACTCCACACGGATTCCCATGCTTTACCGCAACAACCGTAGGCTCATCAAACTCTTTTAACAGTGCGAGCGCTCCGTTTGTATCATTTATATTGTTAAAAGACAACTCTTTCCCGTGGATCTGCTTCGCATTCACTATGCTCCCCGGCGGTGCGACAGCTTCCTTGTAATACCATGCTTTTTGGTGCGGATTTTCCCCATATCTCAAGTCTCCGCACTTTTCATATGTTAAACTTATTTCATCAGGCAGTTCCCCTGAAATTTTCTCTCTTAAATAACTCGCAATAAGACTGTCATATGCAGCGGTATGCTGAAAAACCTTAAGTGCAAGTCTATACCTTTCATCATAGGATATATTTCCGTCGTCATCCATGTTCTTGAGAACATTTTTGTAATC
>CAJPNN010000050.1 GCA_905372035.1 Bacillota bacterium
AGAATTATTATTGCAGGAATCCTAATATAAAGAGGATCAAAATTTATTGCAGTTGATTTGCGGGTTTTGATAAAGTGAACCGAGATGAAAATTCCTGCAATCAGAGTCGCACTTATAAAAATAAAATTGAGTTTGAGATGATATTGAAAAAATATTCCCAAGGCAAAAGATGCTGAAATAAAAGATATAGGTCTTCTCAATCCGAGTCCTTTCCGGCCACAAACGATGTAAATATTTTACATCCATAATATGTTTTGTGTCAATATGGAACAATGTGTTACAATTAAAGAAAAATATTTTATGGTAAAAGCTGAGATTTAAAACGGCGTTGTCGAAAGGAAGCGTTCATTGAAACATGTATTTTTGCTTTGAGGACATGTTATAATGAACGCTGATAGATAATATGAATTTTGCGGCGTTGCCGAAAGGAAGCGTTCATTGAAACACATCTTTTTGATTCAGTGATGTGTTATAATAAATCTGAATTTTGAATAGGGGGAAGAAAAGTGTCGGAAATCCATCCGTTTAAAAAGATAGTAAAAGATATAAATGCTGATAATATTCCCAAAGTTTGTTTGTTGTTCGGAGAAGAAAAATATCTTATTGACTGGGCTGCGAGAAGCATAATCGATAAAACTGTAAATGAAAATTTTAAGGTTTTTGATTTTATAAAACTTGATGCGGAAAAATCTGATATACATGAGTTGGAAGCGGCATGCGAAACAATGCCGATGGCTTCACGTAAGAGAATTGTACTTATTGAAGGATATAAAAGTGCAAAGCGAAAGGCGGCGGGAGATAACGAAGCTTGCGGAAAAGAAAATGAATCTGACAGAGGCGGTATGGAAAAATATATGAAAGACATTCCGCAAACCTGTTTGCTCGTGATAAAAGCGGATTATGTGAACAAGACGTCAAGCCTGTATAAATATGTCAAAAAGATCGGAGGAGACTATGACTTTTCAAAATTGGACAGAGGTACACTGACGGACTTTATAAAAAAAGAATTTAAGCAAAACGGCAAGCAGGCGGAGCAGAAGGCGATAAACAGACTTATTGATATGTCAGGATATTTCAACAGAGAATCTGAATACGGACTTTATGATTTTCAGAATGAAATTAAAAAAATATCCGATTATACCGACTCGGGGATCATAAATGAAAGCCATGTAGAAGATGTTATAATACCGACTTTGGATGATGATGTGTTCAGTATGCTTGATGCAATAACATCGGGAAAAGTAAATAAGGCATTCAGTATACTTAATGTTATATTGCAGGAAAAAAACAAGGAATTTATGATTATGGCGACTATAGCATCTCATTTTGATTCAGCTCTTATGATGGCGGAAATGTTTGAGAGGGGCTATGATATGAAAGAGATCGCATCTTATTTAAAAGTTCATCCTTTCAGAGTTCAAAAGATGTCGAAGATGGCGAGAGAAATACCGGTAAAAAAACTTAGAAAACTCCTCAAAAAAGCTTTGATGATGGAGGCGCTTGTAAAGTCGGGAGAAATGGAAGCGAAGTTATCTTTGGAAACTTTTTTGATATCAATTAAATATGAATAAAACGCTTTGAGTCAGCAAAGATGCCAATCCCGCAAGATATTGATATTATAAGAATGTAACTAATTACAGAAAAATAAAAAAACTATAACAAATGTGTCTTTTTCTGTTGCAGAAACAGGACACATTTGTTATATTATTGGTATTGAATAGAAAGGGTCAACTTTCTATTTTGCTTGTGATTAAGGGAGGATGAAAAATGTCTTGCAATAATGGTGAGTGCAACTGCAATGCACAGAATTTTGTCGAGTTGGCTCCGGTGCTTGAAAAATACGCAAAAGTACCGGGAAGTTTGATATCGATTCTGCAAAAGACACAGGAGATTTATGGGTATCTTTCGATGGAAGCCATAAACTACATTTCAAAAGAAACAGGTATTAAACCGGCAAAGATCTATGGTGTAGCAACGTTTTATGCGCAGTTCAGACTTAAACCGATAGGGAAATATTTAATTATGTTGTGTCAGGGAACAGCCTGTCATGTAAACGGTTCCGAAATAATAGAGGAAGCAATTTGTGAGGAGCTTGGAATCCAAGACGGAGAAACAACGGAAGACGGTATTTTCACATTGAACAATGTAGCTTGTCTCGGTTGTTGCAGTTTGGCACCGGTTATGATGATTCAGAGTGCCGACGGTGAAGAAACATATGGAAATCTCACAAAGGACAGTGCAAAGCAGGTTCTTCGTGATATAAAAAGTAGAGAAGCTTAGGAGGTAGGAAATGAGAATAGTTGTAGGGCAGGGAAGCTGCGGAATTGCAACAGGTGCAAAGAAGACCTCTGCTGAGTTTGAAAGGATACTTTCGGAGCGAGGACTTGATATTCCTGTTGAAAAGACAGGCTGCATAGGTGCCTGCTACATGGAGCCTATAGTGGATATATATTCGGATGACGATAAACTCACAAGGTACGTAAAGGTACAGCCTGAACGAGTTGAGGAGATTATAGAAAAACATATTGTAGGCGGCAAACCGGTTGACGATTACACTATGCCGACTGAGGATATGAATGCGGTTGAATTGCAAAAACGTGTAGTTTTAAGGAATTGCGGCCTTATAAATCCTGAGGTTATAGAAGAATATTTGGCAAAAGACGGATATAAAGCTACGGAGAAAGTTGTAACTTCGATGACAAAGGAAGAAGTTATAGACGTTATAAAAGTTTCGGGGCTTAGAGGAAGAGGAGGAGCGGGATTCCCGACATGGTTCAAGTGGAATGCCGCAAAGAATGCCAAAGGAAATGTGAAATACATAGTCTGTAATGCGGATGAAGGAGATCCGGGTGCGTTCATGGACAGATCGGTTCTTGAGGGGGACCCGCATTCACTGATAGAAGGAATGATAATAGGCGGCTATGCGATAGGTGCGACACAAGGCGTAATATATGTAAGGGCGGAATATCCTCTCGCTATACAAAGACTTGAGATCGCTATGGAGCAGGCTCGTAAAAAAGGATTTTTAGGTAAAAATATATTCGGATCGGGATTTGATTTCGATTTGAGAATAAAAGCGGGAGCGGGAGCATTTGTATGCGGAGAGGAAACGGCACTTATAGCATCGCTTGAAGGAGAGAGAGGGATGCCGAGACTCAAACCGCCTTTCCCTGCACAAAAAGGTTATTGGCAGGCTCCTACCAACATAAATAACGTTGAAACGTATGCGAATGTTGCATGGATAATCAATAACGGCGGCGAGGCATTCGGAGGAATGGGGACACAGGAAAGTAAGGGTACCAAGGTATTTGCACTGGCAGGAAAGATAAAAAAAGGCGGGCTTGTTGAAGTTCCGATGGGTTTGCCTCTCAAAGATGTAATCTTTAAAGTCGGCGGCGGTATAAAAAACGACAAAGATTTTAAGGCCGTGCAGATGGGAGGTCCGTCAGGGGGATGTATCCCTGCACACCTTATAGATACGCCGGTAACTTATGAAGCTATAAATAGGACGGGAGCTATAGTGGGCTCAGGCGGTATGATCGTAATGGACGAAACGACCTGTATGGTAGATATGGCAAGGTATTTCCTTGATTTCACAAGAAAAGAATCTTGCGGAAAGTGTAATTATTGCCGTATAGGAACGAAGAGGATGCTTGAGATACTTGAAAGAATAACGGCAGGAGAAGGTAAGGACGGAGATATAGAACTGCTTGAAGAGCTTGCGCACAAGATAAAAGACGGTTCTATGTGCGGACTAGGACAAACTGCTCCGAATCCGGTGCTTACTACTATAAAGTATTTCAGAAATGAATATGAAGATCACATATATAATAAGAAATGTACGGCAAAGTCGTGTAAACCTCTGCTTACATATCTTATTCACGATAATTGTAAAGGCTGTACGCTGTGCGCCAAGAAGTGCCCTGTCGCTGCAATTTCAGGAAGCGTTAAGGAAGTTCATACCATTGACCAGAGCATATGCATAAAATGCGGCAAATGTCTGGAATCATGCAGATTTGATGCTATAACTGTGGAGTAGAGAGGTGGAGACATTGAAAAAATATAGATTAAATATAGATGGCAAAGAAGTTACGGGTTATCCCGGACAGACCATATTGGAAGTTGCCAAAGAAAACGGAATTTTCATACCTACCTTTTGTTTTGATGAGAGAACGGAAATCTACGGCTCTTGCGGATTATGCGTTGTAGAGTGGGAGGGTAATCCTAAACTTTGGAAGGCATGTGCAACCGAAATTGCACCTGATATGGTCATAAAAACCAACACGGAAAGAGTAATAGAATCAAGAAAGACAAATCTTGAACTTTTGCTTTCAAATCACGTGGGAGATTGCAGACCTCCATGTGTCCTTGCGTGTCCGGGACATACGGATTGCCAAGGATATGTCGGACTGATAGCAAACGGCGAAATGAAAGAGGCTATAAAACTTATAAAAGAAAAAATTCCGCTGCCGGGTGCTATAGGAAGGGTCTGTCCGCATCCGTGTGAGGAAGCGTGTAGAAGACAGCTTGTTGACGATTCGATTTCTATTGCATGGCTTAAGAGATTTGCTATGGATACCGACTTTATGGGCGAAGATCCGTTCATGCCTGATATTGCGGAAGAAACAGGAAAGAGAGTCGCTATCATAGGAGGGGGTCCTTTAGGACTTTCGGCGGCGTATTTCCTTAGACAGCTGGGACATGACATCACAATATATGAAGCTATGCCTAAGCTCGGCGGTATGCTTAGATATGGAATACCTGAATACAGACTTCCTAAAGAAGAACTTGATATGGAAATAGACCTCATAGAAAGAATGGGAGTTGATATGATAACAGACACCAAAATAGGTGTGGATGTATCTTTTGAAGCTATAAGAAAAGAATATGATGCCGTACTTTTGGGCATAGGAGCATGGGTATCTACAGGAGTGGGATGTCCGGGAGAAGATGCCGACGGAGTAATAGGCGGAATAGATTTTCTTAGAAAAGTAGTAAGAAATGAGCATATTGATCTGGGTAAAAAAGTTGCGATAGTCGGCGGAGGAAATACTGCGATGGATGCGTGCAGGACGGCTGTAAGACTGGGAGCTGAGAAAGTTTATAACATATATAGAAGAACTGTAGATGAAATGCCTGCCGACAGAATTGAGATTGAAGAGGCTATGGAAGAAGGGGTTATCTTTAAAAACCTTACAAACCCGCTCGAGATTTTAAAAGATGAGAACGGCCATGCGAAGCAAGTCGTGCTTCAGGTTATGGAACTTGGAGAGCCTGATGCAAGCGGAAGAAGAGCACCTAAACCGGTTGAAGGAAAGACAGAAACACTTGATGTGGATACTATCATACTTGCTATAGGACAGGCTGTTGATCCTACAGGTTTTGAGGGAGTTGAACTTACCAGAAAGAAAGGTATAGTTTATGACAAAGAAACCTTTATGACGAGCCTTGACGGGGTATTTGCCGGCGGAGATTGCGGAAATGATAAGATATCCATAGCAATAGAAGCAATAGGAGATGCGAAGCGTGCTACTCAAATAATAGATTCATATCTTGCAGGGGAAACTGTCAGATATCAGAAGCCTTACTTTGTAGAAAGAGACGATATAACTGAAAAAACATTTGAAGACAGAGAAAGAGAATGCACGCCTGAGATGGAGCAGCTTTCACCTGAAGAAAGAATGGATAACTTTACGGAAGTTGTTGCAGGATATACACAGGAACAGGCGATGCAAGAAGCTAAAAGATGTCTTGAATGTGGATGTCATGATTATTTTGAGTGTAAGCTCATTGATTATGCAAATCAGTACAGCGTGGAACCGGCAAGATTTGCAGGTGATAAAAATGCTATTGAGTTTGAAGATCCGCATCCGTTCATACTTAGAGAGCCTAATAAGTGTATTCTCTGCGGGCTTTGTGTAAGAATATGTGATGAAGTTATGGGTGTAGGAGCATTAGGTCTCGTTAAGAGAGGTTTTGATACTGTTGTAAAACCCAGCTTGGAAAAACCGCTTCTTGAGTCCGGATGTATATCTTGCGGACAGTGCGTAAATGTTTGCCCTACGGGCGCTTTAGGAGAAAGACTTACAATTTCCAAATCCGTACCGCTCGATACATATTTCACGGATACGACCTGCTCTTTTTGTTCGGTAGGATGCCGGATGCAGCTTGAAAGTTACGGTAACATGCTTATAAAGGCAGTACCTGACAAAGAATCTCCGGTAAATAAAGGACTTATGTGCGGTAAAGGTAAGTGGGGATTTGATTGTGCAAACCTTGAAGAGAACCTGCTTGAGCCCATGATGAAGAAAAACGGTAAATTTATGGAATGTGACTATCATGATGCATTTGTTATGACGGCAAAGAAACTTGAAAGTGCAAAGCTTAAGTATGGAAATGACGCAGTTGCGATAGCAATATCGGACAGGTTCACAAATGAAGAAGCTTATGTCATGAAAAAGTTGGCTGATAATATGGGAATAAAGGCGGTATGCTTAAATACCAGAGCTAACGGTATGGCAAAAGTATTGGGAGTCGATGCTTCTCCTAATACAATGGAGGAACTTATTGCAAGCAATGTAATAATTGTTGCAGGCTTCGATACAAAACTCAATCCGGTTATTCATTTGAAGCTTAAAGAAGCGGCAAAGAACGGAGCCGAGGTTATTCTTATAAACCCTGAAAGATTACCGCAGGAAAGATTTGAATTCGCTCATAAAATCATTTATACAAAGAACGATTTAAATCTTCTCAAGGGAATAGCAAAGGTTATAGTTGATGCGAAAAAAGAATCCGAAATAGAAGGATTTGAAGCTTTTGCAAAGAGTGTTTCCAAGGCCAATGTTACGGAAGAAGCTGAAGAAATAGCAAATTTATATATGAAAGCGAAAAAAGCAATGATTGTTTGCCAGCAAAATTCGGCGACTTCGGAAGCACAGACCTTGCTTGCGGATATTGCGGTTGTCTCAGGTCATTTTGGAGGAGCAAGAGACGGTATCCTGCTTGTTAAACCTAAAAACAATTCACAGGGTTTATCGGATATGGGAATAAGAGCAGGGGCCGAGGCGCTTGACGGAGTGAAGGCTATGCTTATATTCGGAGAAGATTTTGATAAACTTCCCGAGCTTGAATTCCTCGCTGTTTGTGACGTCCAGATGACAAAAACCGCCAAAAAAGCGGATGTTTTATTCCCGGGCACGGGATTTGCAGTAGTTGACGGTACATTTACGAATACTGAAAGAAGATTGCAAAGAGTAAATGCGGCAGTTGAAAGCGACATACTTTTCGATAATTGGGAAGTAGCGGCTGAAATTGCAAATGTTCTTGAAATTGATATGAATTTTGAGGATACTGCCGATATTTCTCTTGAGATGGAAGATGTTATTTATAAATATAAATACGCTGAAGTTGATGAGATTTTCGGAGGAGTGTTGGCACCCGAGAATATCAAACTTGTTCCTGTCGCAGCTAAAGCTAAGTTTGTGGAGCCTGTTAAGTCTACCGATTGCTTGATGAACATGATAAGCGACAGGTTGAAGGGCTGATAAAAGCTTTAAAAACTGTTTTTTCATGCCGATATTTATTCTTGGAAAATAAGATATTAGAGGGAGCGCTCGCTCCCTCTTGTTGTATTAAAGATCAATGTTGTTATTGACAAGTTACGTCGTCGTTTGATATAAATTTTGTCTTATAAGCTTATACTTTCAAGAATTATTCCTTCCAAATACTCCATGCTTTTTCAGCCTGAAATTTTAGCATATCGAGCCCGTTTACGGTCTTGAGGCCTCTTTTTTTTGCATGGCTCATAAGCAGTGTTTCTTCAGGATTATAGATAAGATCAATAAGAATCTCACCGTTTATGAATGTAGAATCGTTTATAGGACTTGAACCCGTTCTCGGAAACATACCGACAGGGGTACAGTTGATAATACAGTAAAACGGATCGTTATTTGTTGAAAATTGTTCGTAGTTCATTGCAGAAATGCCTAAAAATTCTCTTTTACCTCTGCTTACGATAGCTATATCGGATACGCCGGAATCTTTTAAAACTGTTACAACCGCTTTGGCAGCACCGCCTGTGCCGAGGATACAGATATTTTTGTCTTTTAATGATATACCATTTTTGTTCAGTAGAGAGAAAAAGCCGTGATAGTCGGTATTATATCCTTTCGTTATGCCGTTTTGTATCTTGACGGTGTTTATTGCACCTATCCTTTCGGCTTCGGGTGAAAGTGAATCCATGAATTTCATAGCTTCTGTCTTATATGGCAAAGTTATGTTAAGACCGTTGTAATCTCCTTGAAGCAGACGAAAAAAACCGTTGTCAAAATTGGCTCGGTTTATTTCTATCAGTTCATAGGTTCCCTCTATTCCGAGATTATCCATTATATCATAGTGAATCCACGGTGATATGCTGTGCCCTAAGCTTGTACCCACAAGAGCCAGCCTGTATATGTTGTTCATTTTATAGAAAATCCTCCAAATCGTTTATATTAACAGGGTGGATATAACCCTTTCCGATTCTCTTTAGAAGAGCTAAGTGAAGAGTATCTCCCGAACGCTTTTTATCATTCTGCATTTTTGAAACAATATCTTCACGTGAAATATAATCGGGTAACATATAAGGGAGATCATTTCCGATCAAAATCTCTTTTAAAAGCTCCGAAGTTCCGGGTTCTGTAAGTCCCATGCGTTCACTGTTTGAAGTTATGGTATACATACCCATCGCTACAGCATGGCCATGTCCATATATATTTTTCGTATCGAGGAGCCTTATAGCGTGACCTATAGTATGACCGAAACTTAGAAGCATTCTTATGCTGAATGCTTTTTCGTCTTCCTCTATAAGGAGCTTTTTTGAGAGTCCGCTGCGGTAAATGATTGTATCGATGGAACGTATCTCTTTGTTTCTGGATTGTTTCAGCAAATCGAAAAACAGATCTTCGTCCTTAACTGCAGCTATTTTGATTACTTCCGCCATTCCGTTTGTAAGCTGAAAGTCGGACAGGCTTTGAATAAAAGTAGTGTCGATAAAAACCTGTTTAGGCTGGTAAAAACAGCCGACTATGTTATGCGCCTCAGGCAGGTTGACGGACACTTTTCCTCCGATACTTGAATCGACCTGTGCTATAACGGTCGTAGGCAGCTGGTAATAGTCTATACCTCTAAGGTAGGTAGCAGCTACGAATCCCGTTATATCGCCTATATTACCGCCCCCGAAAGCCAACAGAGCATCGCTTCTTGTGAGATGAAAGCTTATGAGTTTGCCGTATATTTCAGGTAATGTATGGAAGGCTTTTGCATCCTTGCCCGGCGGTAGAATTATCACCATAGTTTTTTTTTCAGTTTTTGACAGTTGCTCTTCCAGTTCCTTGCCATAGATATCGTATACGGATCGGTCGGTTATAACTGCCAAACGCTTTCCGGCAAGAAGACCTTTAAGAGTTTCTCCCAACTTCTCAAAAGAATGATCTTCTATGGTTACCGGGTATTTTCTTTGATTAAGATTTATAGTGAATTCCTGTTTCATTTCAATATCAACCTCCAGTTAATCATACTTTCACATTATTTATATAATCATTCATGTTCAATTTTACCGTAAGATAAAATTTTATAGGTTTGCCTGATGAGATTATAGATTATGCGCCTCAGTTCATTTAATACTTGAGAGCATGAATCACATACTTTATCATCGATATAATATTATAATTTTGTAAATATAACAATAGGTATTTTATATCTTGTTTTCTAAGTCCGTCACCTAAAACTTTTATGGTGTTACTCTAAAAACAGTGATATAATATCTATGGGAATTGGGAGAAACATATTGAAATTTCACCGATGGCACTTGGAGAGACCGCTCCAAGTTTTTTGTTAGAATGCTTTGAAAACAGCTTTGGTTTTGTGAGGAGACACAAATGAAAAGACTCTTTAAATATATTTTCAGAATCATTTTAATAGCATTGTTTACGGTCTTCCTCTGTTCGTCATTCGTCTACCTCGGCATGAGTCAGATTCAGCTCGGAAATGAACGGAAGCTTAACGAGAATTACCCTAAAACCGGCATAAGAGAGGAAGAATATGTAACGGTAAACGGGCGTGAATATTATATAAATATACGGGGAGAGAACAAAAAAAAGCCTGTTATGATAATGGTGCACGGGGGGCCGGGAGTCCCGATGATGTCGTCAATTCATATGTATCAGCGTGAGCTTGAAAAAAACTTTGTGGTCGTTAATTGGGATCAGTATGCTACAGGCAAATCATATGAATTTGCGGATCCGAATTTTCAGATATCGATAAAGCAGGATATATCGGATTTAAACGGAATAATAAATCATATAAGGAAGAAATTAAATGTCAATAAAGTCATAGTTACAGGTTTTTCATGGGGAACAGTTTTGAGCATGACATATATTCAAAACTATCCTGAGCATGTTGCCGCATATATAGGCGTGGGGCAATCGGTTAATTATAAAAGAGAGAGACTTGCAACACTTAAACATATGGAGGATGTAGCGGTAGTGCTTAAGAGCAGGAGGAAAATTTCCGTTATAAAAAGATTGACGAAAAAGAGTAAAGCGGGAATTCCTTTTAATGTAAAGGACGTTTTTGACTATAAAATGCTTAAGCGAAAGCTTCTGAGATACGAAAAAAGGCTTTCGGTCAATGAACATATACGCATTGCGCTGGCATCACCGTATTACAGCCTGTGGGACCAGAGGTATTCCGTTATGTTGAACGCTTGTAATGATAAGCTTAGGCATTATATGAAAAAAGAATATGATGTTGAAAAAATGAGTAAAAAATTCAGTATGCCGATAGTTTTTTTATCAGGTAACAGAGATTGGGACTCGCCTTACATATTATTGCAAAAATATTTTCAGGAAATAGATGCTCCGTATAAAAAAATGAGATTTTTAAACGGATGCGGACATTCTCCTTTTAAGGAAGATCCGAAACAGACAGTAGCGGCGCTTGTTACGGAAGCAAACAAAGCATTAAATGCTGCAAGCCGCATAAACCGTAAAACTCAGTATTGATGTGCTGCAAACCTTATCGTTATGACATTCAAAACGGATAAATAGTGTGCAGTGCAAACAATAAAATACGAGATTTCGGGCTTTAATCGGAGAGCTATTTGAAATTGTTAAAAACTCAGGTTTATGATAGAATTGATTCGTAAAAAAAACAAATAAAACAGATTTTGTATGGGAGACAGTTATGAGTGAAAATTTTAGGCCGTTACTTTTTGCAGGAGATATTAACGTTTACAGTGTCGCAAGAGCTTTTCATGAAGCTTACGGAATAAAGGTAAGAGCGTACGGAAAGTATCCCGTTTTTCCGTGTATGGGAAGTAGAATATTGGATTATAGAGCGAATAAAGAAGCAGATAAACAGGAAACATTTTTCAGATTGGTCAAGGAGTATGCGGAAGAAAATACGGATTCAAAGATATTGCTTATAGGTTGTGGAGACAGTTATGTAGAGCTTATATCAAGGAATATAGGGAAATATCCTGATAATGTTGTCGCCCCTTATATCAATATAGATTTGATGAGTGAACTTATACATAAAGAACGCTTTTACAATATGTGTGAAAAATACGGCATAGATTATCCCGATACTTTTGTATATAAAAGATCAATGGGAACGGATTTTGAACTTCCGTTTGCCCCTCCGTATATAATAAAACCGTCAAGCGGGATAGAGTATTGGGCGAACCCGTTTACAACGCAGAAAAAGGTATACAAGGTAAATACGAGAAAGGATCTGGAAAAAGTTCTTGATGATGTATATGGGGCGGGATATAAAGATTCAATGATAATACAAAATTTCATTCCCGGAGATGACAGCTATATGAGGGTTTTGACCAGTTATTCAGACAGGAATAACAAAGTTGTTGTGATGTGTCTCGGACATGTGCTGTTGGAAGAACATACACCGCACGGAATAGGGAATCATGCGGTTATAATAACAGAAGAAAATAAAGAACTTTGTGAAAAAATGAAAGGATTTTTGGACGGAATAGGATATACGGGTTGGTCGAATTTTGATATAAAATTTGATGAGAGAGACGGAAAGTTCAAGGTGTTTGAAATAAATACAAGGCAAGGAAGGAGCAACTATTACGTTACGGGATCGGGAGCAAATGTTGCAAAATGTTTTGTAGAAGACAGAATACTGGAGCACGATCAGGAGTTTACCGTATTCGATAAACCTCATCTTTGGAGAATGATACCTAAAGGCGTTATGTATAAGTATGTAAATCCTCTCTATAAAAAACAATTAAGACTTTTAGTAAAAGAGGGAAAGGACTGTCATTCGCTGATATATGATAAAGACGGAGGACTTAAGAGGAAGCTCAGGCAGTTTAAAGGGCAGATGGGACACTATTATAAATTTAAAAAATAT
>CAJPNN010000051.1 GCA_905372035.1 Bacillota bacterium
AGATTTTTTAAAAAAATCATCTGTTATCACATTATTTATTGTTGATTATATCATCAATTCTCTTATTGATCTCTTTCATTCTTTCAGGCGAATTTATAGCTCCTTCAATAGGATCTCCCACGATCTCACCTTTGCTGTTTACTATAAATGCTGTAGGATAAGCCGAAATGCCTCTTATGAATTCACTTATAGCTCCGTCTTTATCAAAAGGTATATTTATATTTTGATAAGTTACACCCTTTTTCTCCAATATTTTTTTAGCTGTTTTAAGTGCTTCTTTATCACTTCCCACATCAGTAACTCCACCCAGTACGTTAACATTTTTTGCCTTTAATTCTTTACTGAATTTTTCAACATCAGGCATTTCATCTACACACGTCTTGCAGCCTGTAAACCACAAAGTTACAAGAGTAGCGGAATATTTGCTGAATACGGAATCGTCTATTGTATTTCCTTCTACATCTTTTTCCTTAAACTTAGGGAATTTTTTTACACCGCTTTCATCTTTTGCCGATGTCTGCTTGCCGCTGTCCGCCGAAACCTTTCCCTCTGTTTTCTTTGAATCTCCGCAGCCCGCCAATGAAGCAACTGCCAATACCAATGATAAAACTATAGCTACACCTTTAACACTCTTTTTCATTACTTAATACTTCCTTTCTTTTGCTTATTTGTTTACTTACTATCAATGTGCTGAGTGCATCAGTAGGACATGCCTTTATACACTCTCCGCATTTTATACATTCTCTATGTGTCGTACTCTTTGTTATATCAACATCCATCTTACATGTTCTCTTACATTTTCCACATGATATGCATTTGTCCTCATCAAATTTGTACCTGTATATTGAAAATTTATTGAAGAAGGAATAAAATGCTCCCAGCGGACATATCCACTTACAAAACGGTCTGTAAAACATTATTCCCAACAAAATGATGGATGCCAAAATTATGCTTTTCATTGTAAATAATGTTCCCAACGAACTCCTTATACCTTCACTCGCTATCGATAGCGGTATTCCTCCTTCCAGTATTCCCTGAGGACATACATATTTACAGAAGAACGGTTCTCCCATACCCAATTCATTGGTTATGAGGACCGGCAATATAGCAACCGCCCCGAACAGCATCACATATTTTAAATATGTGAGAAACTTAAGTTTCTTTGTGCTGAACTTCTTGAAAGGTATTTTATGCAGCAAATCCTGGAACCATCCGAACGGACACAAGAACCCGCATATAAATCTTCCGAATACCGTCCCCAACAATATTAACAGACCCGTAACATAATACGAAAATGCAAATTTGGAAGAACCGACCACCGCCTGAAAGGCTCCTATCGGGCATGCCCCTGTTGCCCCGGGACAGGAATAACAATTAAGCCCCGGCACACATGCCTTCTTTACAGGTCCGCTATACAGTGTACCTTTAACGAAATTTGTCACATGTATATTGGTAAGCAGTGTTGCAATCGCCTGTACCGTTCCTCTTCTTTTGAGGAAATTCATACTTTTATTTATGTAATTTTTAAAACCCCTTTTTTTATCCAATTCCAACACACTCCAAACATAATCTGATAGCTTTGGTGAATACCGTATCCACCTCTCCCCTGTTAGCACCGATTATGATGAACATCAATGAAGTAACCAACATACAAGGTACTATTATCTTTCCAATCTTACTCTTTATAATACTCACCCGCCTTTCTGACACAAAGTATATCAGCATAAGTGTAAAATCCGTGTAAAGAAACTTTATATTTAAAAATTTTTTTAAATATAATATCAAGCCCCCTCGTGTAAAGAATTTAAAAACCTTGCAAATCCTTTAATTTGCAAGGTTTTTAAATTCCAGAACAAATATACTTCCTTCCGGTTCATTATCTCTGATAAAAATCTTGCCACCCAAGATTTTAACAAGGCTTTCCACCAGCGGTAAACCCAAACCGTAACTGAAATTCCCTTCCGAACTGTTTTCATTAACTCTGTAAAATAGATCAAATACTTTTGATTTGTCATCATCGGATATTCCGATACCGGTATCTGCAATTTTCATACAAACTTTATCATTCTCACTCTTTACGCTTATATTTACAGTTCCTCCGATCTTGTTATATTTTATCGCATTTTCAACCAGATTAAACAGTATTCTTTCCATCAGGGCATCGTTTGTATACATTGTCACTCTTTCCCCGTCCTGAGAAATCACTATATTTTTTGCCTCAGCTTTCCCCTCCAGGTCGAGATTCACCTCATCAACTATATCATTTATACAAATTTCCTTAAGCTCTATCCCGCTCCTTTTTTTCGTTATAAATAAAAGTTTGTTTACCAAATCGGACAATCTTTCAATATTAAATTTAAGTGATTCGATAAGTTTATCATATTCTTCCGCAGTTCTGTCCTCTTTTTTATTGAATACATCTATCTTGGAGTGTAAAACTGCGAGCGGCGTCCTTACCTCATGTGCCAAATTCATGCTGAATTTTTTTTGACTTTCATAATCATGATGCATTTTTTCAAGACTTTCATTAAAAGCACACGCCAATTTCTCTATTTCATAACCGCCTTTGGTTGCAACTATCTCACGATTCAAATCTTCTATATTGTTTATATCTATATCGGCGACCTGTAATGTCAGGTTGTTTAAAGGTCTCATTATCTTTGATATAACCAGATATAATACGATGCAGCCTATAATTACAGTAAACAGTACAACACAAAATATATAAATTTTAAATTCCATGTTTGATTTTATTTGCGAATCATTTATTATCAGATACATTTCAGACTCGTCGGACGCATCCACCATTTTGCTTATTTCCTTATCCATATCCTGAATAAGATCATTAACATATATATTTGTTATAAAATTTGATAAGAGCGTCATGCCGATAAAAATCACTATCACTGTAAACATAAGCTTCCAAACGGTCGACCTTTTCACATTATTTACAAGTCTCTTCAGTCTGTTTTCTCCCTCCGCTCTAACTTTTCTCATCAATTATGTACCCCTCTCCTATTATATTTTCAATAACGCCATACCCTGCAGCACTCTTGAGTTTACGCCTCAGCGCCGACATATGAACTCTGACCGTACTGCTGAGAAAATCTACACTGTCTCCCCATACATGATCAAGTATTTCTTCCTGACTCACTACTCTGCCTTTATTCAACATCAGGTATTCTAAAATGGCTGTTTCCTTTCTGGTCAGTTTGAGTTCTTCATCTTTAACTCTTGCCACTCTTCCGTTCGTATCAAAACAAAGTTCCCCGCAACAGATTATTTCATCCTGTTGTATAGTTTTCCTCCTTAAAAGTGACCTTATCCTCGCTTCTATCTCTTCAAAGTGGAAAGGTTTTATTATATAATCATTCGCACCCAAATCCAGCCCGAGTACTCTATCTTCGACATCACCTCTTGCCGTAAGCATTATTATATTAACCACCTTGTCACGCTCTCTTATTTTCTTCAAAACCGAAAAACCGTCCATTATAGGCAAATTTATATCCAAAACTATCAAATCATAACTTTCAACAAAACACATCTCTTCGGCTTCCTGCCCGTTATCAGCCGTATCTACCACATATCCCGACAGTCTGAGTCCTTCCGCCAACGATTCCTGTAATTGCTTTTCGTCTTCAACAATAAGTAATCTCAAAGTTTTCACCTCCTGCTAAAATCAAATGGAGCAAATCTGACATTCGCTCCAAAATCATAATAAAATATTTTATTTTATTTTGCAAGTCTTTCAGTAAATCTCTTAAATATCGTCTATATACTCCCTCTGCTACTGTCGCAATGCAACCTTTCGGTAAATATCTTAAGTATCATAAACATTACAGCTTTGAAATCAGATTCATCATCTCTATTGCTCCGAGTGCAACATCATATCCTTTATTACCTGCTTTTGTGCCGGCTCTTTCTATCGCCTGCTCTATAGTATCCGTTGTGACAACGCCGAACATCACAGGCTTGCCGCTTTCCATCGAAGCCGTCGCTATACCTTTGGAAACCTCCGCACATACATAATCATAGTGACTTGTGGCTCCCCTTATCACGGCTCCCAAACAAAGTATCGCATCATACTTCTCCGATACAGCCATTTTTTTTGCTATTACCGGAATTTCAAAAGCTCCCGGAACCCATACCACATCTATATTTTCTCCCTTGATATTATGTCTCAGCAGACAATCTTCGGCTCCTGATAAAAGTTTCGACGTTATAAACTCGTTAAACCGTCCGCACACTATTCCTACTCTTTGATTTTCTCCAACTAATTTTCCTTCTAAAATGTTCATTTTCAATCTCTCCTTTACATATTATAGTTGACCATATGCCCCATTTTCTCTTGTTTGGTCCTCAAATAAAACTCATCTTCCGGCTTTAATGCCATCTGTATTGCCACTCTTTCAGCTACTTCTACACCATACTTGTCAAGCCCCTCAATTTTATCGGGATTATTCGTCATAAGTCTGACTTTGTCGACTCCCATATCTTTTAAAATATGTGCTCCCACGCTGTATTCTCTCTCATCAGCTTCAAAACCGAGCGCAACGTTAGCTTCTATCGTATCCATTCCGTCATCCTGAAGCTCGTATGCTTTCAGTTTATTTATCAACCCTATACCTCTTCCCTCCTGTCTCATATAAAGAAGAACTCCCCGTCCCTCTTCCGCTATCTGTCGCATGGCTCTGTCAAGCTGCTCACCGCAGTCACATTTTGCCGATCCGAAAACATCTCCTGTAAGACATTCGGAATGAAGCCTCGTAAGAACCGGTGCTCCACTGTTTATTTCTCCCATCGAAAGTGCAACATGATGCTCCCCCGTATAAATATTTTCATATCCCCTTATTATAAACATCCCGTATTTTGTCGGCAGTTTTGCTATGGCACTGCATTTAACAATTTTTTCATGCTTTTTCCTGTACTCTATAAGTTGCTTTACAGAAACTATTTTCAAATCTTCTTTCCTCGCAAATTCGACCAATTCTTCGGTTCTCATCATTTCACCGTCGTCTCTCGTAATTTCACATATTATGGATAGCGGTCTCAATCCTGCCAGTTTCATCATATCTATGGATGCTTCCGTATGTCCTTCTCTTACAAAAACGCCCCCATCTTTTGCAACAAGAGGGAACATATGTCCCGGCCTTCTGAAATCTTCCGGTTTACTGTTCTTATCTGCTGCCATAATCGCGGTTCTGGATCTCTCAAATGCCGAAATCCCCGTAGTGGTATCGATATAATCCACCGTTACGGTAAATGCCGTTTCATGATTGTCGGTATTATTTGCCACCATAGGAACAAATCCCAATCTTTTCGCTTCTTGCGTCGATACGGGCATACAAAGCAATCCTTTTGCCTTTGAAATCATGAAATTAATCGCCTCCGGCGTAGCAAACTCGGCAGCACAAACTAAATCGCCTTCGTTTTCCCTGTCTTCGTTATCTGCAACAACTATACATTTTCCTTTTTTTAAATCTTCTAAAGCTTCTTCTATACTATTGAACCCTTTAGCCATTTAATTTACCTCCTTCTCAAATTTTTATAATTTTTCTCGATTTCAGCTTTGTCGAATCCTTATTTTTCTAAGTTTTTAACCTTGTTAAAATCTTATTTTTATCAAAGCCTTACTCTCTTTATAACTTTAACTTTATCAAACCCTTATGTTTTTCTTTCTTTATTAACTTTAAGCTACGCTTTTACCTATCTGTTATATAAAACCTTTTTCCTCTAAAAATCTTTCGCTTATTCCCGTTTCCTTTCCGATTCCCGATATCTTTTCTATATATTTTGCAATTATATCCGCTTCCAGATTGACCTTGCTCCCTGTGTATTTATCCTCCAAAATTGTCTGCTTTAGAGTATGCGGTATTACTGACACCTTAAAAGAAGCATTTGAGACCGAAGCGACCGTCAAACTTATTCCGTCTATTGTTATCGACCCTTTCAAAACCGTGTATTTAAGTATTTCCAAATCTGCAGCCACTTCAAACCATACGGCAATATCGTCAGCCCTGCGACTTATGATCGTTCCCATACCGTCAATATGTCCTGAAACTATATGCCCTCCGAATCTTCCTGTAGCGGGCATAGCTCTCTCCATATTAACTTTACTTCCCGCTTTAAGTTCTCCCAAAGAGCTCTTTCGCATTGTCTCCGGCATCACATCCGCCGTCCATTCACTTTCAGTCAAATGACTTACAGTAAGGCAAACTCCGTTTACGGCTATACTGTCTCCGACTTTTACATCATCAAATTTTTTCGGCAATTCAAAGGTGATTTTTATACTCTTTGTTCCCGAAAAAATATCTTTTACCGTTCCGATCTCTTCTATAATCCCTGTAAACAATCCGTTACCTCCTCTTTTTCATATATCGCTAAAATGTCGTTTTCTATTGTCGAAACTTCCGAAAGTTTCAGCTTTGCAGCTTCCCCGACAGATCCGAATCCCTTACCCGAAACAGGTGAAAATCCGTTTTTACCGCCTATCAGTTTCGGCGCTATATAGCAATATATTTTATTGAACAAACCTTTTTCTACAATGCTGAAGTTCAGCTCACCTCCTCCTTCAACCATAATGCTCGTTATTCCCTTTTCTCCGAGCAGGCTCATCATCTCCCTTACATCAACTTTTCCTCTGTCTTCACTTGTCTTTAATATTTCTATTCCTCTGTTTTTTAAAAACTCTTCTTTTCCTTTATCTCCATTATCTGTTACAGCAGTAACGACTATTGTTCTTATATTTTTTGCCGTTTGTACAATATTGGATTCCTCAGGGATTCGCATATGGCTGTCTACAATTATTCTTACAGGATCTCTTCCGTTTTCAATTCTTGATGTCAGCATAGGATCATCTTTTATCACAGTACCTATACCGACCATTATCGCATCATATCTGCTTCTTAATTCATGCACTTTCTTTCTGGAGTTCTTACCGCTTATCCATTTTGAATCGCCACTCTCGGCAGCAGTCTTCCCATCTGCCGACATTGCATATTTTAATATCACATACGGTTTTTTTGTACTTTGGAACCAATGAAATTCAGCCGCAAGCTCAATGCATTCTTTTTCTAAAACACCTGTCTCAACCTGAATACCTTTCTTTCTTAAAATTTTTATTCCTCTGCCCGAAACATTTATATTGGGATCCACCGCTCCCACGTATACCTTTCCGATTCCTTTTTCAATTATAATATCAGTACATGGAGGAGTTTTTCCGTAATGGCAACAAGGCTCAAGTGTAACATAAAGCTCAGCTCCTTTCGCATTTTCACCGCACCCGTTAAGTGCATTCCGCTCTGCATGAAGCCCGCCATAAAACTCATGCCATCCTTTTCCGATAACGCGCCCGTCCTTTACAACAACCGCTCCGACAGGCGGATTCGGAGAAACTTTTCCTATACCTCTTTTCCCAAGTTCTATAGCCTCTTTCATATACTTTATATCCATACGACTTTTCCTTCTTAACCAATTATTATTGTAACTTACCATATGTCACCGAACCGTTATGGCTTCAACCGTTATAAAAAAATCCCCCTGTAAATCGTCTTACAGGGAGATTTGAAAAATCGAATCCATAGCATAGATTCATCCGATTTAACAAAAAGCTCCGAAATAATAATATCCCGGAGCTTAAAATATACGAGTTAAAAACAAGTATATATCTTCTTTCATCCAGACTGTACTGTCGGTTTCGGAATCACACCGAATCCTGATTCAGACCGCTGTCATAAGACAACTTCTAAATCCTGCATTAAATGCTCGCGGACTTTTACCGCCGATCGGGAATTTCACCCTGCCCTGAAGATAATTTTTTATAAAATCTACTAACGTATTAAATTTTCATGTAAAGGTGTATGTTCTTAAACTTCCTTGGCAGCCTTATATTTCTTAACCGCCTCAATAAGCTTAGGTATAATAATCTTAACATCTCCAACGATACCCAGATCTGAAACCTCAAAGATAGGTGCCGTATCGTTCTTATTGATAGCTATTATACACTCTGAACTTTCCATACCCGCTAAATGCTGAATTGCACCGGAAATACCGCAAGCCATATACAGATCAGGTCTTACTGTTTTTCCTGTCTGCCCTACCTGCCTGTCTTTCTCGATCCAACCTGCATCCACGTTTGCTCTTGAAGAAGAAATTTCTCCGCCTAAAATATCTGCAAGCTCTCTAAGAACGTTGAAGAATTCAGGTGATCCTATTCCCCTTCCTCCGGAAACCAAATATTTAGCTTCTGTGATATCAGTTTTCTTAGCTGTTTCTTTAACTACCTTTAAAATCTTAACATTCATATCGGCATCATTGAAATCAACCTTGATCTCTTTAATATCACCTTTTCTTGAGTCATCTTTGTCGATCCTCTTCATAACTCCCGGTCTGACGGTAGCCATCTGAGGTCTGTGAGTCTTACAAAGAATAGTCGCCATTATATTCCCGCCGAAAGCAGGTCTGGTCATTCTCAAAAGTTTAGTTTCAGGATCTATATCAAGCCCGGTACAGTCTGCTGTAAGTCCGGTCTTTACTCTGGAAGCTACTCTCGGTGCCAAATCTCTTCCGATCGAAGTTGCTCCGAACATAACTATTTCAGGATCACAATCTTTTATAACTTTTGTCAACGCCTTTGTATAAGGCTCTGTAACATATTCTTTTAACATAGGAGCATCAACATAAACAACGGAATCCGCACCCCAAGCTATAAGTTCCTGTGCATTATCCTTTATTCCATCACCAAGAAGAACTCCCACTACTTTCTGTCCAAGCTGCTCGGCAAGTCTTGTCGCTTCTCCGATCAGCTCAATGCCGACTTTGGCAATATGACCGTCTCTTTGCTCCGCTACTACATAAATGTCTTTACTCATTTTGTCATCCTCCTTATCCAAACAAACTAAATGATAAATCTTTCTTCCATCTTCTTGATGATAGCTTCAACAGCTTCGTCGGCACTTAAATCGTTTAAAATTGTGCCGGCCCCCTTAGCCTGTTTGGTGAATGATCTGTAAACGTTTGTAGGTGATCCTTTCAACCCTATAAAATCAAGTTCAAGTTGATCTTTAAGGTCTTCAAATCCCAAAACCTTTATTTCTTTCTGATATGCATCCACGATTCCGCCCGCATGCATGTATCTAGGCTCTGCAAGCTCTGCAAGAGCTGTCAAAAGGCAAGGCGTTTTGATCTCAATAAGATGATATCTGTCTTCAAACTGTCTTCTTACAACAAGAGTTCCCTCTTTATCTCCCGGAGTAATCTCTTCCGCATATGAAACCTGTGGAACTCCGAGCTTTTCAGCAATCTGAGGTCCAACCTGTGCAGTATCTCCGTCGATAGCCTGACGACCTGTTATTACAAGGTCATATCCGATTTTCTTAAGTCCCGCTGCAATAATGTTTGATGTTGCATATGTATCGGAACCTCCGAATTCTCTGCCGGATATAAGTATGGCATCATCACAACCCATAGCAAGAGCTTCCCTTAAAGCCACATCCGCCTGAGGAGGCCCCATACAAACTACAGTTACCGTTCCGCCAAGTTTCTCTTTAAGCTGCAACGCAGCCTCAATACCGGATTTATCGTCATGATTTATGATACTTGGAACACCGTCTCTAATAAGTGTATTTGTAACCGGATCCAGCTTTACTTCGTTTGTATCCGGTACCTGTTTGATGCAAACAACGATTTTCATATCTATTCTCCTTTCAAAATTTCCTATTTAACCTTCATTCCGCCTGCGATTACCATCTTCATTACTTCGGATGTACCTTCATAAATCTCTGTAATCTTAGCATCTCTCATGGCTCTTTCAACAGGATATTCTCTGGAGAAACCATAACCGCCCATAAGCTGAACACAATCTCTTGTTACCTTATTTGCAACATCGGATGCAAACAGCTTTGCCATTGCCGCATGTGAACTGATAGGCTCACGATTATCCTTTGCAACTGCAGCTCTCCAAGTCAACAGTCTTGCCGCATCTATCATAGTCTGCAACTCCGCACATTTGAACTGTGAGTTTTGGAATGATGAAATTCTCTTATTGAATTGCTTTCTTTCCTTTATGTATTTTATAGCTTCGTTCAAAGCTCCCTGTGCAATTCCTACCGACTGTGCCGCAATACCTATTCTTCCGGCATCCAAACACTGCATTGCGATCTTGAAGCCCTGTCCTTCTTTTCCTATTCTGTTCTCAACAGGAACATGAACGTTCTCATAAGCGACTTCGCAGTTTGAAGCTGCCCTTATACCCATTCTGCGAATATTCTTTCCTACTGAAACTCCCTCCGAATGAAGATCCACAGCGAATGCGGTTATTCCCTTATTACCCAGTGACTTGTCAGTCATTGCAAAAAGGAGACAAGTGTCCGCAAATCCTGAATTCGTAGTAAATATTTTTGTACCGTTGATTATATATTCACTGCCGTCCTCACTTAAAACAGCCTTTGTCTGCTGACCTGCAGCATCTGAACCCGCATTCGGCTCTGTAAGTCCGAAACAACCGAATTTGGAACCGTCAATAAGCGGTGTGAGCCATTTTCTTTTCTGATCTTCAGTTCCATAGCTGTCCAAACCGTAACAGCAGAGCGAGCTGTGAACAGAAAGTGTGATTCCTGTAGAAGCATCAACCTTAGATACTTCTTCCATGGCTAATGTGTAAGCCAAAGTATCGGAACCTACGCCGCCATACTCTCTTGAATATGGAATTCCGAAGAAACCGTATCTCTGCAATTTGGCCAACAGCTCCGGACTGTATTCTTCCGCTTCGTCCATGTCTTCTGCTAAAGGCTTAATTTCGGTTTCTGCGAACTTACGAAACATTTCCTGCATTAGCAAATGAGTTTTTGAAAGTTTGAAATCCATTTTTGATATTCCTCCCATATAAAAAGTTAAACAATCGGTTTATCCGCAAAAGACGATTTCATTCGGTTTCAATGGGCATATCCTAGTGAAATCATGTCATGCAGATACAGTTTAATGAGTTAATTGTATACTTTTGTTAATAACTTGTCAAGGGATTCAACCCTTTAAATTACTTAAGATAGGTTAAATTTATACGTATAAAATCACTGTCCTTTTTCAACAAATTCTTTCCATATGACAGCTATCATAGCCCGCACATTTATCAGGAATGCTTCTATAGGTTGTCTGTCATCGTCAACTCCGTCAATCCAAAAA
Organism: Bacillota bacterium; assembly: GCA_905372035.1. Taxonomy (GTDB): domain Bacteria; phylum Bacillota; class Clostridia; order Peptostreptococcales; family Anaerovoracaceae; genus CAJPNN01. The sequence continues at coordinate 11,179 of CAJPNN010000051.1, forward strand.
GCCTGTTTATATTCTCTTAAAATTTCTTCAGGGGTTTTCCCCTCTGTATATCTCTTTAAAATAAAATTTTTACTCATCTCCGCCGACTCTTTCGCCATGTCCCAATACTTTTCTTTAATGTTCTCCGGCACCGGTCCGAAATGAGGTGAGACTATGTGTTCAGCTCCTACCGCTTTGCATCTGTCTATAGATTCGACAGTACTTTTATAACTTTTATCAAACGCTGTGAGTATAGTTCCGTCAGCTTCAAGAACTCCTATGGATTCGTTCGGAAATATTATATCCAAGGGTTCAAGTACAAACGAAAGTGAACACTCCGTGTGTCCCGGCGTATGCATAACTCTAAGGCCTCTGTCTCCCAAGTCTATATAATCTCCTTCTTTTATCGCCATATCAACTTTATAATATTTCATATCTTCTTCCGATATCTGTTCGGCAGCAGGGGCATACATAAGCCGCGCAACTTCAAAAAGATCGTTTATCTTTCTTAAAGCGCTTTCTTTTTCAAGAATATCCATGCAATGTTGATGCGCCAATGTTATTATATTATTCCATTTCTTTTTTAAATGATATAACCCTCCTATATGATCATAATGGGAATGCGTCATTATCGCATAATCAAGTTCTCTTCCGTCCAACGCATGCTCTATCTTCTCGACCATTTCATTTCCGCAAAAACTCATGCCCTGATCTATAAGTGCGGCTTTTTCACTCCCTATTATAAGCATCGGCAAGCCGCCTTTGCCTGCACTCACGTCTATAATGTTTTCTGTCCACACTTCACCGCCCAAGCTCCAATCAGGCTCAGTTATTCTATCTTTAAAAAGCATTAAATCCTATCTCCTTAACTTCCTTAACTCTTTTCCAAATTTCCCTTACTCAGTATTTCTACTCCGACGGAGTTTCTGTATTGCCCGGGTTCGCCGGCGTTTCAGGTTTAGGCGCAGGATTCGGTTTAGGCGTTTCAGGTGTCTGTTTTACAGGTGGATTCTGCGTGACAGGGGGCTGTTGCGGCTGCTGCGGCTGAGTTGCTCCCGGCGCGGTCTGATTTGAAGGCGTTTTATTGTTGTTTGTAGCATCACCGTTGTCGCCGTTTCTTTTACTCTTATCGGTTGTCCTGCTGTGATTATTCTTTTGACCGTTATTGCCGTCCGTGTTGTTTTCTTCTTCCTGTTCTTCTCTTTCTTTATTTTTTTCTTCGTTCTCTTTCTTTTTC
>CAJPNN010000052.1 GCA_905372035.1 Bacillota bacterium
CTTCCTTTTCCTTTTCTTTATGCGCCTCTTCCAGCATGTCTTCCCACTGTTTATTTATCCTTAATTCGAGCCCTTCAAGTTTTTCATTGGCTTTTTCTTTTCCCGCTCCCGTTGCATACAAACTTATCGGATGATCTTCATCTTCGGATACAAAACCCTGTTTTATCATCTCTTTTATAGTTTTTTCCAGCACATCATCTATATCTTTATTATGCGCATCTACAGCGGATATCACCATTTTACCCTCTTTGTTGCTCGCATTTTCATCTATTACTTTCCCCAATATGTTAGTAGTATATGCAACTGAAGCTTCGCTTTTTACATGGTAAACGGTATATGGCATAAACATGGCAAGCAAAGCGCAGGCTGCAGCAACCACAACTGCAGCAAAAATTATTATCGCTTTCCTCCTGTTTTTCCTGCGTTTTTCACGTCTCGCCAGGTTCTGATTTCTCCGGTTCCTTGCATTTCTTTTTCCGCGACTTGATCTTCCTCTATCGTCACCGTAAACATCATAACTTTCGTGATCATCGTCATCATAACGGTCATCATCGTCAAAATCATCTTCATCATCAAATTCTTGAATAAGTGTTCTGCTCTTCCTTGACGGCGCTTCATATGCAGATTCCGGAGAATAAAATCCGGTCTTTCTCTCTTTCGATTTTTTCTTTCTCACCTTGGAAATGTCCGCTCCGCTTTGTTCAAGAAACATCGTATAATCCAAAACTCTTTTCCTGACTAAAATCTCCGCATAATGCTTAAAGTCTCCTCGGTCTTCAGTATATCTTTTTATAGCCTCATAAAAAGAACTCCATGCTACGGTCCATTCCTCATCCTGCCTTGTTATCATTCTTTCCGCAACGTTTGAGGCAACATCAAGTATAAAAGGTTCCCACTCCGCAATAAATGAGTTCAGTTCATTCTCATCAGTCTGTGCCTTTAAAACCCTCTCCTTAAGACGAGTATCCAATTTAAGTTCCTCCTTTTATTTATGAATCACACTTATAACCGACAAATTTGTTTAAGTGCATTATTTTCAACTGCTACCTCATAATCATACCATATATGCCGAAAGTTGCAACAGATAAATTTAGTCACCTAAAACTATCCGCAATCACAGTTAATACAAGATAAAATCGTGCTCTGACAATACAAAAACTCGGGTCGAAAACCGCACCCGAGCCATAAAACGATCAATATATAAAACAAGTCTAAAAATCTCAATCCAAGATTATTTCTCCGAAAGCATCCGCTCCGAGACCTGCCGCATTTCCTTCATCAGTATCGATATGCATCTCTCTCTCATAACTGTCAGAAGCACGAACCAGGACATTCTCAAAGATTAATGCTCTCTCACCTTCCACTCTCACCTTGACAACATCTTTGTCCTTCACTCTCGCCTCTTCTGCCTGTGCAAGGTTCAGATGTATATGTCTAAGTGCAACTATAACTCCCTGTGGCAAATCAACTTCGCCCGCAGGTCCCACCAGCTTGCAACCCGGTGTTCCGTCAAGTTTACCCGACTCTCTAACAGGCGCTTTAATACCTATGGTTCTGCAATCAGTATTTGACAACTCGACCTGTGTCACATTCCTTGTAGGTCCTAAAACTCTCAATCCTTTTAATGTGCCTTTAGACCCGACCACATCAACTTTTTCCTCACAGGCATACTGTCCCGGCTGTTTCAAATATTTAGTCGGATGCAGCTCTGCACCTTTCCCGAATAAAGTCTCCACATCATTTTGTGAAAGATGTACATGCTTATTCGATAATCCAATTTCCACTTTGTAACCCATTTTAAAACTCTCCTTTTAATATATTCAGCATTTATTCACACATATTTATAAAACACTTACATGACATTATACCATAGAAGCAAAGCGAATACGATATAATCGACCATGTGCGTATTCACTCGTTCTTCTTTATTAATTGAGCGAATTTCCCGCACGACATTATACCATAAGTCTAAACTTCTTCCAAGCAGGTTATATATGGCAGGTTTCTATATTTTTGATCATAGTCCAAACCATATCCTACGATAAATTTATTTTCAATAACAAAGCCGACATAATCCGCCTTTATATCTCTGGCACGTCTTTCCGGCTTGTCTAACAATGTACAGATCTTAAGACTCTTGGGTTTCATAGCTTTCAGATACTCTCTGAGATAATCTAAAGTTATTCCCGAATCTATTATATCTTCAACGATGATAACGTTTTTACCTTCTATAGGAGAATCCAAATCTTTCAATATCCTCACTACTCCGGAACTCTTCGTCGATCCCCCGTAGCTTGACACTGCCATGAAATCAATAGCCGTATCAACCGTAATATTCTTTATCAGATCCGCCATAAACATCACGGATCCTTTGAGAATACCTATGCAAAGAACCTCTTCTCCCTTATAATCGTCCGATATCTGTCTCCCGAGCTCTTCCGCTCTTTTGGCGAGCTGTTCCTCTGTTATCATCGTCTCTCCGAAACGGTATTCTTTTCCCAAAATTTAATCCTCCTCAGCTTTATCTTTATTACTTGGGGCATCGTTTTCATTCTCGACCCTATACTCAACATCTTCTATTATATTCTTATTTCTATATTTTCTCTTCCTGTCAACCGTTTGATCATCAACCCAATATGCGTCAAGCTGGTCTTTGAGGGTCCAAAGCACGAAAATCCATAAAAGTATATCATCCAGGATGCCGAACACCGGTATTACTATAGGGATCAAGTCTATCGGCATACAAAGGTAAGCTATGGCTAAAACGATCAGACCTTTTTTCCACTTGGATACATTTTTGTCCCTCATTAAGTATTTTATAGATTTTATTCGTCTGATTAAGATCCTGAAACTCAAAAAATTCATTTCCGTATACCTCAATCCCTCTCAGATAAGTTCCTCAAGAATTTCCCACAGTTCCTCATATCCTGTTTTTTTAAGCGATGATACAGCTATTACCTTGTCCTCCGGAGCCATCTTAAGGGTTTTCCTTATGAGGGCAATATTCTTGGCAAGCTCATTTCTTGAAATCTTATCCGACTTTGTCGCCACAACAATTCCGTCCATTCCGTAATATTTAAGCCATTCATACATTTGTACATCCTGTTTCGACGGTTCATGTCTCGAATCCACCAACTGGACCACTTTAACAAGCTCGGACCTGCTTGCAAGATACTTTTCTATCATCGGTCCCCACTGCTGTGAAACAGACTTTGAAACCTTTGCATATCCATATCCGGGTAGATCGACAATCCTGAAACGGTCATTTATAACATAGAAATTTATCGTTCTGGTCTTACCCGGACTCTGACTGACTCTTGCAAGTTTTTTTCTGTTTACCAGAGTATTGAACAATGAAGATTTTCCCACATTCGACCTTCCTGCAAACGCTATCTCAGGAAGCCCGTCACAAGGATACTGATCGGGTTTGACTGCAACCCTGTCCAATTCCGCATTCTTAACTTTCATAGCAAAACCCCTTCAGCTTTCCAAAGCCTCTCCTATTACCTCTTCAGCCTTATCAACAAGTACAAACTCCAGCTTTTTTTTGACATTTAAAGGAATTTCCTCAATATCTTTTTCATTTTCTTTAGGCAGTAAAATTTTATTTATTCCTGCCCTGTGAGCGGCAAGCACCTTCTCTCTTATTCCCCCTACCGGGAGAACTTTACCTCTGAGCGTTATCTCTCCCGTCATGGCAACATTGCTTTTCACCGGCTTGTTAAGTAAAGCGGATGTTATAGACGTAAACATCGTAACGCCGGCAGAAGGTCCGTCTTTCGGTGTCGCTCCCTCGGGAACATGTATATGTATATCCTTATTTTTATAAAACTCCCCCGTTATTCCCAAGTTTTCCGCCTTGCTTCTTATATAACTGTAAGCGGTTTTTGCGGATTCCTGCATGACGTCTCCCAGCTGTCCCGTAAGTACAAGCTTACCGCTTCCCGGAACAACTCCCGTTTCAACAAACAGTGTATCTCCGCCTACGGCGGTCCATGCCAAACCTGTAACTACACCCGTTTGGTTTTCTCTCTCAATCTTGTCATAGAAATATTTTTTCTTTCCTATGTATTTTTCGAGATTACTCTGCGTAAATCTTACTTTGCCGCTGCTTTTTTCCGCAATCTTTCTCGCACTCTTTCTGCAAAGGTTTGCAATTTCTCTCTCAAGATTTCTAACACCCGACTCTCTTGTGTAATAATTTATCAAATCTCGAATAACAGGCTCGGATATACTGACTTGCGACTTTTTTAAACCGTGCGCCTTCACTTGTTTTTCAACTAGATATCTCTCCGCTATCTTCACCTTTTCTTCTTCTGTATATCCCGGAACCTCTATGAGTTCCATCCTGTCAAGAAGCGGACCCGGTATGGTATCCACAGTGTTTGCGGTAGTTATAAACATAACCTTTGACAGATCGAAAGGTACCTCAAGATAGTGATCCGTAAAATCTTTATTCTGTTCGGGATCCAAAACTTCAAGGAGTGCGGATGCGGGATCTCCTTTAAAATCGGAGCCGAGTTTGTCCACTTCGTCAAACAAAAATACCGGATTATTGGTTCCGACATCGTTTATTGCAGAAATTATCCTTCCCGGAATAGCCCCTACATAAGTTCTTCTATGTCCTCTGATCTCCGCTTCATCTCTGACTCCGCCGAGTGACATTCTCACAAATTCTCTTCCCGTCGCTCTCGCTATAGATTTAGCTATTGAAGTTTTTCCTACTCCCGGCGGTCCGACAAGGCATATTATAGGGCCGTTAAGTTTTTTTGAAAGCTTAACGACTGAAAGATATTCCAAAATTCTTTCCTTAACTTTTTCAAGCCCGTAATGATCTTCATTCAGAATTTTTTCAGCTTTTTTAATGTCGGAATTCGTCTTCGACGAATTTCTCCAAGGTAAATCAATCACGGTTTCTATATATGTTCTTACTACCGTACTTTCCGCAGAAGCAGGCTGCATTCTTTCGAGACGTTTCAGTTCTTTTCTGATTTTTTCATCTACTTTTTTGTCAAGCTTGAGCTTATCCAACCTTTCAATCCATTTAACAGTTTCATTCTCAATATCTTCACTTATTCCCAGTTCTTCGTTTATAGCCTTGAGCTGTTCATGCAGATAAAACTCTCTTTGATTTTTATTGATCTGTTCCTTTACGCTCCTGTTTATATCATTTTCAATTTTCAGTATTTCGTTTTCTTTCGTCAATATATGATTTATTTTATCAAATCGTTCAACTATATTAAGAGCCTCAAGCACTTCCTGTTTTTCTTCAACTCCTATGTCAAGATGTGCGATAAGTGCATCCGCAAGCCTTGAAGCATCATCAAAACTCGCGGCATCGGGCATCATGTCCGATGACAGTTTCTGACTCAGTGCCAGGTAATTCTCAAAATTATCAAGAGTTACCCTTATAAGTGCCTCCACATAAGGTTCGTCTATCCTCGGATGTTGCTCAAAAACCTCTCTTACTTTAACTTCAAAATAAGGCACTTCAAACGTAACCTCTTCAAGAGTTGCTCTATAAAGTCCCTCCACCAAAACTCTTACCAAATCCCCCGGCAATTTGAGCATCTGCTTAACCTTGGAGACTACACCCATGCCGAACAGATCTCCTATCATCGGCAAATCCACATCGGGATCTTTTTGTGCCGTAAGAAAAACCAACTGATTGTCCATCATTGCTTTTTCAAGCGCGGATATCGACTTTTCTCTTCCTACGTCAAAATGCAAAACCATACCCGGAAATACCGAAAGTCCTCTCAACGGGATCATTGGCATAGTAAGCAGTTCATCTTCTTTATCCCCTACACCTTTAAATTTTCCGTTTTCACCTATTTTGACATTTTCCTCATTTATCTCAACGATTTCCTGTTCCATATTTTTTTTCTTTATATCTTCCATTCTACCCCTCCTCTCATTAAGTTGAAAGGCGACCTTAGGCCGCCCGGGATTTCTTTATCACGATACTATGGCATCAGCCTTATCCATATCTTTGAGTACAAGCGCCGGCCCCGTTCCATAATCTATCGTTCCTTTAGTTATTATACATTTTTCAATGTCATTTCTCGACGGGATCTCATACATAATATCCGTCATAACACTTTCCAAAATACTCCTAAGACCTCTCGCTCCCGTTTTCCTTTCTATCGCTTTACGTGCAATACTTTCAAGTGCGGATTTCTCAATATCAAGCTCCACACCGTCAAGTGCAAAGAGTTTTTGATACTGCTTCACCAAAGCATTTTTAGGTTCGGTCATGATCCTTATCAAAGCATCCTGCGAAAGCGAATTTAGCGTAACCATAACAGGTAACCGCCCTATAAATTCAGGAATAAGCCCGAATTTAAGAAGATCTTCGGGAAGAACTTTCCCCGAAATCTCGTTATAGTCTTCATCCAAGTTTAAATTGTCATTTATAGAAGAGTTGAATCCTATCGTCTTTTCTCCCACTCTTCTTTTTATAATCTTATCCATGCCTGCAAACGCGCCGCCGCATATGAACAGAATATTGCTCGTATCAATTTGAATATACTCCTGCTGAGGATGCTTTCTTCCTCCCTGCGGCGGAACGCTGGCAACAGTTCCCTCAAGTATCTTAAGCAGAGCCTGTTGCACGCCCTCTCCGCTCACATCCCTCGTTATGGACGGGTTCTCCGACTTACGGGCAATTTTATCTATCTCATCCACATAAATTATGCCTTTTTGCGCAAGCTCGACATCAAAATCCGCCGCCTGCAAAAGTTTTAATAAAATATTTTCAACATCTTCGCCTACATACCCGGCTTCCGTTAACGTCGTGGCATCGGCAATCGCAAACGGAACATTCAATATTTTAGCAAGGGTCTGTGCCAAAAGCGTTTTACCTGATCCGGTAGGTCCGAGCATTATTATATTACTTTTTTGAATTTCAACTTCATCATGTGATTTCTCACTGTTTATTCTCTTATAATGATTGTATACGGCTACCGCCAAAGCTCTCTTTGCATCATCTTGGTCAACAACATATTCGGACAGCCTTTCTGCAATTTCTTTAGGTATGGGAAGTTTCATCTCGCCTGATACTTTTGTCTTTTGCTCAAATTCTTCTCTTATTATATCAGTGCAAAGCCCTATACATTCATCACATATATATCCGTCTCTTCCGGCTATAAGTCTTTTGACCGAGCCTTGAGGTTTTCCGCAAAACGAACATATAAGCTGTTTTGACTCTTCATCATATTTGCTCATTTCATTCTCCTATCATCCAAAACTATCTGGATTCTATAACCTTGTCAATTATCCCGAATTCAAGTGCTTCCTCGGCAGAAAGATAGTTGTCCCTGTCGGTATCACCCGAAATCTGCTCCATCGTCCTTCCTGTTGCCTGAGCCAATATCTTGTTAAGCTTTTCTCTTGTCTTTAATATATGATCGGCATGAATTTTTATATCCTCCGCCTGACCGCTTATGCCCCCCAAAGGTTGATGTACCATTATTTCAGAATTCGGGAGTGCAAACCTCTTGCCTTTCGCTCCCGCTCCCAAAAGTATCGCTCCCATACTTGCCGCCATACCTACACAAATCGTGGACACTTCAGGTTTAATATATCTCATGGTGTCATAAATCGCCAATCCTGCCGAAACGGAACCGCCCGGACTGTTGATATAAAAGGAAATGTCCTTCTTCGGATCTTCCGCTTCCAAAAATAAAAGCTGTGCAACCACTAAAGATGCAGTGATGTCATTTACCTCTTCTCCGAGAAATATTATCCTGTCCTTTAATAGCCTGCTGTAAATATCGAAAGATCTCTCTCCCGAAGCAGTCTGTTCAATCACCATAGGTACTAAAGCCATAATCCGTCTCCTAACAAAATTTTCAAGTTCATCTTTCTATCACATATATTACTCAATAACGGCATTTTCAAACAAGAAATCTACAGCCTTGTTGAATTTCAAATCATGATACATATACATAAGATTTTCTCCCTGCATAAACTCTTTGACTTTTTCAATCTCAACATTATACATCTTAGCCATATTTTCAAGTTCTTCATCTATCTCTTTATCGGTAACTTCAAAATCTTCATTCTTAATTATCTCTTCCATAACCAGTCTTGTTTTAAGTTTTCTTATTGAAGTGTCTTCAATATCTTTCTTGAAATCTTCCAACGTGGAGTTGAGATATTGCAAGTACTGATCTAAATTCATCCCTTGATTTCTCAGCGACTGATCGTACTCTTGTATGTCATCTTCTATCTGAGTATCTATCATTGTTTTTGGAATATCAAAATCCTGTGCATCGACAACCGCCTGAACGACCCTGTTTCTTTCTTCTTTCTCCGCCGCTTTTTCTTTTGATGCGGCAAGCTTTGTTCTCAGATCTTCTTTGAGTTCCTCAAAAGTGTCGAACTCACTGGTGTCCTTTGCAAAATCATCATTAAGCTCAGGCATTTCAGTTTCTTTTACTTCATGCACCTTACACTTGAACACGGCTTCTTTTCCCGCCAAGTCCGGAGCATGATATTCTTCCGGGAAAGTAACTTTTACTTCCACTTCGCTTTCCGGTGCCGCCCCTACAAGCTGTTCCTCAAATCCGGGTATAAATGTTCCCGATCCGAGCTTGAGCACCTGTCTCTCGGCAGTTCCGCCTTCAAATTGCTCGTCTCCGACAAATCCTGCATAATCCAGTAAAACGGAATCTCCGTTAGCTGCCGGTCTATCGACAGCAATCATTCTGGAATTTTTCATACGAAGGTTTTCCATTTCCTTTTCCATATCCTCGTCAGTCACTTCTCTGTCAACCTTCTCGATCTTTACACCTTTATAGTCCTTAACTTCAAAATCAGGTCTAACCTCTACACTTATTCTTGCACTGAAGTCTTTATCTTTTTCAAGTTTATCAAACTCCACCTGAGGTCTTGCAATAGGGGTTAAATTTAAATCCGAAAGCGCTTTTGGATAAGCATCATTAAAAAGCTCATTTATCGCATCCTCATAAAAAACATCACTTCCATAATGTGATTCTATAATTTTTCTCGGTGCTTTACCTTTTCTGAATCCGTCTACATTAAACTTTCCTTTATTTCTGGTGTATGCATTCTGTACTGCATCTTCCCATTCCTTTGCTGTAAAATCGACAGTCAGCTTTGCTATATTTTCTTCTCTTGAATTTAAAGTTGCTTTCATTATATACCTTCCTCCGATAATTAACTTGGTGAGGATTCGCCCTCACTAATATAGACGCATGTTATTATACATTTATTTGTATAAAAAGTAAAGATAATAGGTGAAAAAGACTGTAGTTCTTAGCCTTAGTTGTCAAGACGTATGTTACACTATATGTAAAAAGGTATATGAAGCGAAAAAAGCCGACAACCGTTAAATGTCGCCGACTTATCACACTCTAAAACAATGCACCGTATATGTTGTTTTGTAAAACCTTTTTAACATCTATTATATTATCCCGAGCAGTTTCAATCCTCTTGCAAATTTGCTTTGATTGTCCTTGCGCAATTCATACCTCTCTTCAAGTCTGCTTCCTATATAAAAAACATCATCCTCTTTACCCGAGAAAAGTTCAATCTCAAGTTCGCATATCGGCTCATCACCTTTCGGGGTCTTAATATCACCCGCATCAAGTGCGACCTCACAAATACAATCTCCGGTATCCACTCTGAAGCGCCTTCTTAAAAAATTCGCTTCCATTATCTTTATAAGCGGTTTATCCTTTACGATTTCAAGAAGATCCTTCCCCATTTCCGTTTCTAAAAAAATATCCAGATTCGGAGCCTTCCCCGCCTCAAAACCTGAAACGGGTATGTTTATTTCTTCTCTTCTATGAAGTCCTTCCTCTGCACGACCGTTCCACTTCAAAGTTAATACAACCTTGCTTTCTCCCTCATATCTCACGCGAAGTGCAATATCATTTTTTACAAGGTCGAAATCTTCGGTATCAAAATACAGGCTCTGCATTTTGACTTTATTTCGGCTGTCTTCCTCCTCTATCGATGCAAGGTAGTCATCGTGCCAAATCTCTTCGGATTTGTTTCGATCATCGACCCTGTATTTCAGTTCTATTTCCATACTATTCCTCACAATTAAGTTCTTAATTAAACTTTCCAATTCAAATCAAATACTTCCTAAGTCTAACATAGAAAAGTCTTATTTGCAAGTCCGAGCGCCATATGCAAAGTAAAGATGTCATCTACCGAACAGCACATCTCCCATAGAGTAAAGCCCGTTTTTCCTTTTCAAAATAAAGTTTGCAGCCTTTATAGCCCCTGCGGCAAAAATTTTTCTTGAACCCGCACTGTGCCGTATTTCCAAAATCTCATCCTCACCTGCAAATATAACGCTGTGTTCACCTGCGATATTTCCACCTCTTACCGCATGTATACCTATTTCTTTGCCTCTTTTCGACTCTCCCGATCTGCCGTATATATAATTGAATTCACCGTCTTTATTCATTGCATCGGCAAGCATTTTCGCCGTACCTGACGGAGCATCAAGTTTTTTGTTGTGATGTTTTTCGATTATTTCAATATCAAAACTGTCTTTTAAGATAGGTGCTGTTTCTTCAAGTATATGCTCCATAACCGTTATACCAAGTGAAAAATTTGCCGTATAAACAACCGGCGCAGTCTTTGCTATTTCCTCTATCTGCGAGATTTGTTCGCTTGTATAACCGGTGGTCGCTATCACTAAAGGTTTCGCCTCATTAATTTCGTATTCATATATCTTATCCAGATTATCGGGATGGCTGTAGTCAATTATTACATCAAACTCGTTTTTGATATCGGAAATGCGTTCATGGTATCCGATATCAACTATCCCGGCAACCTCCATTCCCTCTCTTTCTTCTATCATTTTTTCTAAAAGTCTTCCCATCCTGCCATGCCCTACAAGTACCGCTTTCATACAATCCTCCCTATCAAATTCAACTGCTGCATATTCTTAATGAGAACAGCTCTGGTATCTTCCGCCATAGGACACAACGGCAGCCTGTAACCCCCGACATTAAGTCCTACAATATTCATAGCTTCTTTGATAGGTATAGGATTTGTCTCTATAAAAAGAGAATTTATAAAATCCAAATATTTAAGCTGCATATCCTTTGCTTTTTCCGTATCGCCCCTTCTATATGCCATAGCCATATCATGTGTTTCTTTAGGCAAAATATTAGCCAAAACCGATATAACGCCCGCTCCGCCCACAGACATAAGCGGAATACTCATATCGTCGTTTCCTGAATATACATTAAAATTATCGTTTATAAGTCTTGAAATCTTTGTCACAAACGATATATCTCCGCTCGCTTCTTTTATTCCTACAATATTTTCATGCT
>CAJPNN010000053.1 GCA_905372035.1 Bacillota bacterium
ATATTTTTTATATTTCAGTGCTTAAAACGGATCAAATATTCTTATTTTGATTAAGGTTTAGCCGGTGCAGCTTCTTTCATTATGTTGATCAAGCCTATACCGCTCACATTTTTATAATCAACCTTATTTCCGAAAGCCTCTCCGATAAATCTCAAAGGTACAAAAGTCCTGCCGCCTTTGGCCATGCTGCTTACATCAAGCGGCTTAACTTCTTTGGCACCGTTTTTCTCAATTGTTCCTTCCGCTTTTCCGATCTGAACTTTAACAACCACTCCGTCTTTTTCAGCTACTGCGGTCTTTGTAGTCTGATCCCATGTAACTTCGGCTCCAAGTGCCTCAAATATGGCTCTCATAGGCACCAATGTTCTGTTGTTTGTCGCAAACGGCTTAACATCGAACTTAACCTGCTTTCCGTCTACAAATACCTGCAACGGATCGCTACCCACAGGCTTATTTACTTTTTTATCCTGTGTAACCTCAGGTTCCGTTTTTTTCTCCTTAGCCTTAGCCCAATCAAAGCAAAAAAGCACATCTTGTTCTCCCGAGCCGGGACCTTGTCCTGCAATTTCATCCATAGCATCCACCCAAACAGCCATTCTTACTTTATCAGCCTTAGGTGCCACAAAAGTGAACTTCGCATTGTATTCTCCTCCGGTAAGAGCTTCTTTTTTTATCTCCGTTTTCTTACCGTTTACATAAACAAACAGCTTAGTAAGTTGTCCATATATAGCCCCTATTTTTATAGGTTTCGTTTCAACTATATATTTTACATTTCCGTCTTCTTGCTCCACTACCGTTGCCATGTGATTTACCGCTGCATTCGCCATGGAATATTCTTTCTCATTAAACGCTTTTCTGGCTTCAAGCGGTACAGTTTTTTCAACAGTAGCCGCACTTGATAAAACGGGTACTGCAAAAACTGCAACCATACAAATAATCATTAAAAGTTTTTTCATTTTCGTATCCTCTGCCTTTACTTTTTATTTTTTATTTCTTGTCACTTTTAGCTTTTTCGGCTTTTTCTTTTTCAATTTTAGCCTTTTCAGCCTCTACCGTCTTAAGATATCTTTCAAATATACTTGCAACTTCCGCTCTTGTTATGCTCTTTGCAGGGCTCAGTTCGCCTTTATCATTTCCTGTAAGGAATCCCATGCCTACCGCCCACTGCAATGCATCCTTTGCCCAGCTGCTTACACTTGACGCATCTTTGAATTTACTGATGTCTCCCATCTTGTTCATTTTAGGATTGTTTGTCTTGGCATAGTTATAAAGCATGGTTACAAATGCCTCTCTGGTAATCGGTCTGTCCGGAGCAAATCTGTTTTCACCTACTCCGTTTACTATTTTTTGAGATACTGCCCAATTTACCGCATTTTCATACCATGTACCGGATTTTACATCCGCCATACCGGCATTTGCAGTTACAGCAGGCGTTCCTGCAAGTCTGTGAAGTACCGTCACAACCATGCTTCTGGTCATATTCGATTCAGGCTCAAAGTTGTTTACCGTTTTACCGTCTTTGCCGGTTGCGGTACTGACTCCTTTAAAGAGATTTTTCTCCACTACATACGCTATGCTCTTCTTTGCCCAATGCTTGGATACGTCCGTTATCTTCGCCTTTGCCAACACTTCATCCGCCTCGGCTTCCGCTTTCTTTATTTCTTCAGGTGTCAGCGGCTTTTCTTCTTTCGGCTTTTCCGTTACCGTTCCCGAATCCATTCCGTTGTTATATGAATCCGCTTTTCCGCTGCCTCTTTCCGCATCTCTCCAGTTGAACATAAGCAGTGCATCCTGCTGTCCCGCACCTATAGCCGCCGCATTCATCGCATCTACATTTACACGAATATATACATCATCCGCAGGTTTTCCCTGCATTGTAAATGTCGCTGTACGAGGGAACGTCTCAACGTCACCGTTCAATCCCGTATCCTTATAAGTAGTATATGTAGCCTCTTCTTTTGTCTTTTGCGCATAATCTTTGTAATACCACAAGTTCAACAGATGTCCCTTCAGCCCCTGAAGCCTCATACCCTGTAAAGTTATGGTATAAGTAACCCCGGTATCGGTCACTTCCGCCACCGCATAATTTGAAAATGCTCCGTTTGCCATGGAAGCCTTCCCTGTAGCAAGGTTCTTGACATAGATCGGTACGGACCAAGTGCCTTTTTGAGATCCCGGATCTACACCGGGTTTCTCAGGCTCGGTATTCCCTTCCGTCTTGAAATCTTTTGTACTCAATTCCCATTTTCCGAAATTCTTCACATTCCACTTAACTGTATCATTAGACCTAATTGCCCATATCTTTTCAACCTTTTTGTTGTTTTTAATTTCATACGCATATACCACATCATCTGTAAGAAGACCGTCCATCTGTGTACTTATCAGCACACTTCCATCCTTATCAAACTTAATAACTTCATTGCCGTTTGCCTTCTTGGTTATCTTAAAGTCTACAGATGTAATGCTCTCTATTCCTTGATTACCGTCTTTGACTTTTTTTAAATTTATTGTTACGCCATCACCCGCCTGATTGATTTGCTCAACAGCCTTTGCGTTAAATTCCATATCACCTATACAACTTTTAATAATCAAAGATTTGCTCTCAGCCGCTATCGCATTAAGCACTTTTTTGCTCATATTTACCAAAACGGTTTCAATACCGTTTCCTGCTGAAGAATCTGCATTTATTATGATTTTGTTATTTTCAACTTTTACATTCTCACCGCCTGAATGCATCAGTAATTCACCGCTGACTTCGGTCGTTGCCGTTTTCTCTGAGCTTTCGGTATGTGTGACGGCTTTGACCGCATCATTCAGCTCTGAAATCTTGATATGCAATTTTTTGACGATATCTGCCTCACCTGCTTTAACGGCTTTTACGGTAATGTCCGTTTCGCCTTTTTCCACCCCTTTTACAGTGATTTTTCCGGCTTCGTAATCTGCCGTAGCTATATTTTCGTCGTCACTTTTTGCGCTTATACTCCAGTCGCTCATATCTTCCGAGCCTGCAAGGTTGATTTTGATATCCTCTCTTACATTTTTCGGAATGGTTAAAGCGTCAACTTCTGTAACAATAGCAGGTTTTACATCAACCGGCTTTAAAGTGCTGTACTTAATGTAAAGGATCACCGGCTGATCTCCATCAGGTCCGCCCGCCAAAGCACGCATCATATCCACCGCTACATAACAATATATCTTGTTATAATCGTTGCTTGCTCCCATGTACGGAAGTGTGATTTCTAGAGTTTTAGGTCGGATTGAATTGTCAAGTGACGGTGCTTCCGCAGGTTTTCCATCTATAGGCGTAGGCGTACCTCCAGCTGCCGGAACATTATGGTATTTTAAATAATTAGCTTCCGTTTTTTGTCCTTTTTCAGATTTTGCACTGTTTGCATACGCTTCTGCCGGATTTTTTCCGTCAAATGCCCAAAGCTGCATGAGTGAACCCCAGTATTTTAATATACTTATAGGTTTCATCTGCAAGGTCAGCTTTCCCACACCGTCCTTTACTTCCAGTTTTGCCGTGTGGTCCACCGCCTCGTTCGCCATGGAAAGCCCCGCCTTATTCCAAAGCCTCATCTCTATATCTACATCATATGTACCGTCAGCCAGCTTGGATACATCCACACTGTTTTCCGCCGAACTTGTCATATCTGACCGGGTTTTTCCCAACTCATTCTTAAAGTAATTTATCTCATTTTGATTTGCATTCTTATTTTGAGGTATAGGAAGAGCTGCTTCATAGGCTTTTTTAAATGCTGTCCACAGATCGGCATTATATTTGCCATCACTGTTTTTCATATCATAAATAGACTCGGCTCCCTGTATCTCTCTTTCCAGTTCTTCGAGATACTGGTATCCCCATTCCTTTTCCGCTCCGCCTATGGTTATTTTCTGTTTTACATCTTTTGCCGTAACGAATTCGTAATATCCGTTCGTGTTTGCTTCTGTTGCAATCACTTTTCCCTCAGGATAAGTAATATATGAACTGTTCGGTAAAAACGGTACAGCCTCGCTATATTTCAGCTTTACACTGTCATCTATTCTGAATTTAAGATTTTTTGTACTGTTTTCGTTTTCAATTTTGATTATTTCTAAAATTCGCTTGCCTTCAAGCGTCGCATTACCGTCTATTTTTAATTCCGCCGATTTTGGCTTTTCCGTCTCATTAAGGTCAAAACAAATCACAGAATTGTCTTCAGCTATAAGTTTCGATTCCCCCCCAATCGACAGTTTCGGTCCTTTACTTTCATCTTCTGCAGAGCTGTTTATATACAATACCGGTGCTTTTCTTGCCGACAATACTCCTGCAGTCATATTGAAGTTTTTTCTTCCGCTTTCTTGTTTATAAGCTTTATTGACTGTCACAACCGACGTTACTTCGGGAATAATATTTTCTATATTATTTGAAATTTTTCCACCGCTCATATTTAGGCTTCCAGCACCTCGTACTTGAATCATGGCTCCCTTGTATTCTCCTTCTATAGTACCTCCTCTGATATCAACTCTTCCGAAAGAATACACCGCTCCGTTCAAAGCCCCACCTTCCATAATGAAACTTGTGTCTTCTGATGCATATATAATATTTCCAAATTCAGCACCCTTACTTGAAATTTTTCCGCTAGTTATGGTTAAATTCCCCGTTTTTTCTTCCGGTTTGGCTATAACTGCAGAATTTCCTATACAAACAGTCACTCCACTGCCGACCATATTCTCGATATGCCCCGACTTATTTTCAGAGGAATCCTGTATAGTAACATATGTGCTTTCTCCTACTATACGAATGCCATAATGTTTATCCCCGGTTTTTAACTCCAATCTGTGTCCTGCCAAATCCAAAACGCAGCTGCGTCTTATATTTATAGCTCCTTCAAAATCTTTTTCGGCATCTTTTGCCGCAAAATCCTGTAAAAGCATGATTTTCACTTCAGAAATATCCACACCCAACGCATTGACTTTTTCAAAGGCTTTTTTGTAATCTTTGAATTTTTCTGTGGTTATTTGCGTTTCTGAGTCCTTTTTATAACTTAATTCCAGAATATCTTCTCCGGTTTCCGCTTCTTTAGTGGTAAATGTAGCACTTGCTACACTGCTGTATGCCTCCGGTTCTCCGTGTTTCTCACCGTAATAAACTATCGCATATGCTGTATATTCAGTCCCGGGATTTAAATTCTCAAATTCTTTAGATATTTCTTTTTTATTCCCCTGGATAAAGTCGAGATCCGCCACCTGATTATCCTGGCCGCTTCCCTTTACTTCTTCCGCCGTCGGTGCCTGCTCGTTCGCTTTCTTTATCAGGCAATAGCCCGAAGGATACTTGTACGTTTTATTGTTTGTAATCGTTACTTTTGCTGTCGTATCGGTTATATCCGTTACTTTTACCTCTACATCCGATACGGTACTCCCTCCTCCTTTAGTGGTAAATGTCGCACTTACCACACTGCTGTATGCCTCCGGTTCTCCGTGTTTCTCACCGTAATAAACTATCGCATATGCTGTATATTCAGTCCCGGGATTTAAATTCTCAAATTCTTTAGATATTTCTTTTTTATTCCCCTGGATAAAGTCGAGATCCGCCACCTGATTATCCTGGCCGCTTCCCTTTACTTCTTCCGCCGTCGGTGCCTGCTCGTTCGCTTTCTTTATCAAGCAATAGCCCGAAGGATACTTGTACGTTTTATTGTTTGTAATCGTTACTTTTGCCGTTGTATCAGTTATATCCGTTACTTTTACCGCTACATCCGCCGCACCGCTATCCGCCATAGACAGTGCCGGTGTCATGGAGAAAAGCATAGCAAATACCATCACAAACGACAGTATTTTTTTTGCTCCTCTATTATATCTTTTACGGTTCATATTCCCCTCCGCTCCTCTCTTTAAGTTTTATAATTTTTTAAAGAGGGCACAAATATATTTGCACCCTCTTTAAACTGTTGTACCAACTATGTCAAATTTACATTTCTGTAAGAACTATATCAAACGCCGGACGTACGTGACTCAACAACGGATATGCATCACTAGTTCCAGGTTTATACAAATCTATTACAGACCTTGATACCTCAAATTTTAAATTTCCCGGCATGCTTGGAGCATTAATGGTCATAAGTGCTGAAGTATAAGGAGTAGCGCTCGGCGATATGTTTCCGCTCTGATCACCCTTCTTCATGATCATTGATGCAAGATATCCATCTGCCGTAAATATCCCCATTGCAGTATAGTTATATATCGGCACTATAGGAATCTCTACTTTAACGCTTCCGTCCTGATTTGTAGTTGCTGTTGCAAAAGTCCCCGGGGCTATTATGGCATTTGCCATAGAAAGTTTTTGGCTCCCCTTTTTACAAATTTTAACATTGTAATTCTTCGTCACCGCCGCCGTCTGCTCCGTTTCCGCTGCGAAAGAAACCGCCGCCGTCGCAAACACCATTACCATAGCTAAAACGATTGATACTACTTTACTGTGCCTTTTTAAATTAATCATATGCATTACCTCCTCTTTTTTTCTCCGATTTTATTTTATCGGAGTCTTTTTACTTAGTTTTAATTTGTGTTTTTAATTAGTTGCAACTAACTTTGTATATTTACCATATCACATCTTAAGCAAAAAGTATTTAAAAAATATTACGAGCTTTTTGTTTTTTACAACTTTTTTGTATTTTACAAATAATCTTTGCCCTGTCATAAATCCAACAGATATCACTTCAATCTTTGAAACTTTATCCCCTGTATTTACACTTCTGTAAGAATTATATCAAACGCCGGACGTATAGGTGCTAACCAATATGGTGTATTGGTCCCAGGATTATACAAATCTATCTTGGCTTTTGACACCTCAAATTTCAAGCTTTCCGGCATGCTTGGCGCACTAATTGTCATAACCGCTGAAGTATAAGGAGTCACACTCGGCGATATATTTCCGCTCTGAGCCGTATTTTTCACAGTTATTGATGACAGATATACATCTGCCGTAAATACACCCATTGCAGTGTAGTTATATATCGGCACTATAGGAATCTCTACTTTAACGCTTCCATCCTGATTTGTAGTTGCTTTTGCAAAAGTCCCCGGTGCTATTATTTTGCTTATAGTAGAAGGTGTTTGAGTACCCTGTTTACAAATTTTAACATTGTAACTCTTCGTCACTGTCTCCGGCTGCTCCGCTTCCCCTGCAAAAGAAACCGCCGCCGTCGCAAACACCATTACCACTGCCAAAACGATTGACACTATCTTACTGCGATTTTTTATAACGGTCATATTTAGTACCTCCTTTTCTCCGATTTTATTTTATCGGCATCTTTATTTTATTGTTTTAATTAGTTGCAACTAACTTTATGTATTTACAATATCACCTCTTAAGCAAAAAGTATTTGAAAAATATTATGATATTTTTATTTTTCATAATTTTTTTCTTTTAAAAGTGTTGCGAGCTATTTTTGTAATACGACTTTCCCACCCTTGAACACCTCGACTGCAAGCCCTATATCGTAGAGATTGCTGACGCTTTCATCTGTGATCACTTCGTCCGGATGTCCCGAAAATACTATATTGCCGTCCTTAAGCCCCACTACGTCGTCCGAATATTTAAGAGCCTGATTTATATCGTGAAGCACCATTACCACCGTAATTCCGAAATCCCGGTTGATACTTCGAATCAGTTCCAAAATTTCTATCTGATATTTGATATCCAGATATGTTGTAGGCTCATCCAAAAACAAAAATCTGCTTTTTTGTGCAAGTGACATGGCTATCCATACCCTCTGTTTCTGACCACCGGAAAGTGAAGCCAAAGGCCTGTCTCTGAAATCTTCAAGTCCTGTGACTTCTATAGCCCAGTCTATCGCCTCGTTGTCCTCTGCACTGCATCCTCTCATAAATTTCATATATGGCGTTCTGCCGTAACTGACAAGCTGACGAACCGTTATATCACCCATAATCCTGTTTTGCTGATGAACTATGGCAACCTGTTCTGCAAATTTTCTCTGATTTATATTGAATATATTTTTTCTGTCAAGTAATATAATCCCTCTGTCGGGGATTAAATTTTTTGTACACAAATTAAATAGTGTAGTCTTTCCGCTGCCGTTTGCCCCTAGAAGTGTTGTAATGGCATTTTCCTTAAAAGTTAAACTTGCATCATTAAGTACGTTATGCTCGCCGTAGCTAAATGTAAGATGCTTAATTTCCATAATCCTTACCTCCTATTTTGAGCAAAACTATGAAGAAAGGACCCCCGATAACCGACATCAGTATAGCCGCAGGGATCTCAAAAGGATATGCCGCAACTCTTCCTATCGTATCCGAAACTAAAAGCAACCATGCTCCCGCCATAGCGGAAAAAGGAATCAAGGCTCCATGTCCCGCTCCTACAATCATCCTTCCAATGTGAGGTACTAAAAGTCCTACAAATCCTATAGGTCCCACTATTGATGTCGCCGCTGCGGCTAAGATTATACCTACCATTGCCACTATAAACCTGTCTCTGTCCACATTCACTCCAAGTCCTCTTGCAGTTCTGTCATCAAGGAGCAAAAGGTTACATTTTCTGAAAAAAACTACGGCAAGTATCAATGCCGCTACCGTATATGATGTTAAAAGTCTTACATCAGCCCAGGTTTTTTGCGTGATACTCCCGTTTACTATAGATTGAGTTTGCGTTAAATTTGATCCTCCGCCGGAAAATGCCGCTATCCCCTGAATCAGTCCTATAAAAATCAAATTGAGAGCAACCCCTACCAGTATCAGTCGAACCGGCTGTACTCCTCCGTCCCACGCTATAGTGTATATTAAAATATATGCCAGCATACCGCCCAGCACGGCAAATACAGGTATGCTGTAAAAAAGCATCGGGAAAAATCCGCTTACAACCGCCGCAACCAAAGCTGCAGCCGATGATATACCTATGATTCCCGGATCCGTGAGCGGATTTTTCATTACCGCCTGAAGAAGTGTCCCGGAAACCGCAAGCCCCGCTCCTGCCATAAGTGCTATAATAAGCCTTGGGAGCCTTACATCATATACTATACGAGCGTTTTCAGAAGCTCGTCCGAACAGGCTGTCCCAAATGTCTCCCATAGATATATCTACACTTCCGCTCATAAGCGAGAATATAAAAGTTCCTAATATGAGTACCGTTACCGCCAAAAAAGCCGCACCTATCCTTAAAGATGAAATTTTCTTACTCGTCCTGTTTCTTTTCAGTATCTTTTGCATAAAGTATTTCCTCCAGTTCTGCAAGTGCCTCAGGATAGTTAAATTTGGCGCTCATACCGAACAGCTTATAGTCAAGGTCGTAAACTCTGTTTTCTTGAACTGCCTTAAAGTTTTTCCACGTATCATTTGTTTTAAACTCGTTTACAAACATCTCTTTAACTTCATCAGGTATTGCATGAGAACCTCTCAAAATAATATCAGGGTCTTTTTTCAGCATATCCTCCACGCTTACATTCATAAACTGCTTGGTCTCACTGGTATAGACATTTTCAGCTCCTGCCATCTTAGCCAAGCTTCCCATATAGGACTTGTCCGTAGCAACTACATATGACCCCGGAAAACCCATGAGCATCAGCACTTTCGGATGCCCTCTTCCTTCGCTCTTCTTTTTATAGTCTTTCAAAAACGCCTCATACTCATCTCGAAGCTTTTTAGCCTCTTTTTCCTTATGCAAAATCCTTCCTAAGTCGTCTATGCTTTTGTACATTCCATCTATGCTGTTCATATTTAAAAATCCATATTCAAGATTTTGATTTTCATATTTTGGCGCTAAATCTGCAATCAAGCTGGCGGGGCTCAAAATTAAATCCGGTTTTAAAGATTTTATTATCTCCAGATCCGGATGCATAGGCATACCTATAACGGTTACGTTCTTGTATTTTTTAGGCATTTTACTTAATTTACTTTCCGGTACTCCAACCAGCTTTACATCCATTTTCTCCATTATTTCAACAATTGACATGGATGTCGCTATAACTCTCGGATTTTTGCCTAAATTTTCTATATTACTCGCCTTTTCATTTTTCTGTTCGTGACTGCACGCCGTCATGAAGATAAGAAAGACGAATATAACCGCAAACAGAAACAGTTTTCCGCTACCTGCCCCCTTTTTATTTTTTCTTAAATTTATCTTCTCTGGCATATAGGTTTTCCTCCCTTCTGTCATTTCCGCTTTTTAAAATTCTATAGTATATCGGTAATGCTGCAGCGGTTAAAATCAGGGCTGAAATCAAAATCCCCACGATAATAGCCGACACAAGCAACATAAATTTTGTCACCTGCCCGTATGGTGCTTCTGCATTTTTTTTATTTTTTCCTTTGCTCTCCTTACCCAAAAGTTTTTTTACCTCCGGGCTGTTCCTTGTCAAAAGACCGTGATCAAACCCTATGTTTTTTCCTGCGTCTCCTTTAGTTTGTGAAGCAATTTGCGGATTTACCGAATTCGTATCCTTATCCGTTTCC
>CAJPNN010000054.1 GCA_905372035.1 Bacillota bacterium
ACAAGATTATTTTATCAGGTTGTACTTTTGTCATCAACTATAGATTGGAGGACAAAATGATAAACATAGAACAATATAAACGAAATATTCCGATGGAATTAAGAGCATATAGGCAGTGGTTGTGTTTTAAGAAAATCAAAAGATTAGATTTGAAAGGGAATGAAAAAATTATAAAACTTCCTGTAAGTCCGATTACTTTAAAATCAAATGGTTGGAATAATGAAGAAAACTGGGCAGACTTTGAAACAGCAGTTAAAAATATAGAGAGTAGTGGCTCAGATGGATTGTCATTTGTACTAAGCATAGATGATCCATTTCTTTGTATTGACTTGGATAATGTATCTCGTGATATGAGAGAAAGGTTTTTCGGAGATTTTTATGACACTTATATTGAAATTTCTCAATCCGGCAAAGGACTTCATATTTTTGCAAAAGGGGAAATTGCTGACAATTTCAATAACCAAATTGAGAAAGTGGAAATGTATCAAAATAACAGATGTATCGCTATGACTGGGGATAGCGTTGATGGAACATCAAATAACATCATAGATAAGCAAAGTGAGATTGATAGATACTATGCGTTTTGCCCCTAAAAAGAGCGTTAGAGAGCAAATAAGAGTATATCAATCAAATGATAACACACTACCTGATGTGGCTACAATCATAGAAACGATGTGTAAGCATAATAGAAAAGCTAAAGGTTTATTTGAAGGAACAATATCAAGCGGAGATGCCAGCAAAGATGATTTTGCTTTGTTGCTGTTTTTAAATAGCTATACTCACGGTAATGAGATATTGATGAAAGAGATTTTCTTGAGGTCAGCTTTAAATAGAAGTGAAGACAGAAGCAAGAGAAAAAACGAGAGAATCTATATTCGATATTTGGAAGAAAGTATTAAACAAGCAATTCAATGCGGAAATCAAAGATACTGGAATTATAACTATCACAGAAAAAGTGTAGGTGATATCCGTGAATGAGTGGCTAAAATTTAATGACGATAAGCTATCGGATTACTTAAACAGAGATCTTGAATATACGGATAAAGGACAATTAAAAAGCAATACGACCAATATTATTACTGTGTTAGTAAATCCAATGTTTTGTAAGGAAGAGAAGATAGTAGACGGAACTATTTTCTTTGATACATGCAGCATGACTATTCAGTTTATTGGAACACTTAAAGGGGAAAAGCGTAAAGATAATGAGATAAGAAAATGGACTGACTATATGGCTAATCTTTTGGGTGTCGAAATAGAAAGAGAATTTGGAATTAAATATTCCCAAAATCGTATGGACGATGCCATCACTTTTATTGCTCATAAAAGGGCTATAAATCTTCCTGCTATGTATATGAAGTCGCTTCCGTATGATGGTGAGAGGTATATTACAAAATTGCTCCCAAAATATCTTGGAGCGGAAGATACAAAATTAAATGCCTGGATTATGGAACATATGTTAGTGGGCATGGTAAAAAGAGTTTTTAATCCCGGATGCAAGTTTGACGAGCTTATGGTTCTTACGGGAATTCAAGGTGTAGGCAAAACCAGTTTTATAGAGAAGATGGCATTGTTTTCCGAATGGTATTGCTCACTAAATAATATCAAAGGGAAAGATGCGGTTAGTAATTTGGTTGGCAAAATTGTGGTTGAACTCGAAGAATTTGTTGCTCTTAGAAATGCAAAAAGTGCAGATGAAGCCAAACTGTTTATATCGGCAAGAACGAGTACAGTAAGACTTCCTTATGAAAGATTCTCCGCTGATGTAAAAAGAACCTGCATATTAATTGCAACCACAAATGATGCAACCTTCTTAGGCGATTTTTCTGGAGAGAGAAGATATCTGCCTGTGAAAGTAGATAGTGAAAATATCGAGATTCCTATTATGTATGATTCAGAAAAATTTCCAATATTGGAAACTATCACAAGAGAAGAACATACTCATATTGTTCGTCAAGATTTTGAAGGAGCCATTGCCGAAGCAGTATATCTTTATGAAAATAAACTGCATGATTTCTATTTACCGAAAGAGCTTAGAAGTGATTTGGATTATGTTATCCAAACCCATAAGAGTGAGAATAGGCATGTACAAAATTTCTTGGATTTTATGGAATGGAAAGTAACAAAGTCGGATACACCTAATTTATTATGCTCCGCAGAATTTATAAGCAGATATCCTGAAATAAATGAAAAAGTGTTTTCAGAGTTGATGGCTAATGAAGTCGTGGATGAATGGATCTTAGAACCGTCTGTAAAAAGTAAGAAGGTAAGAATTGACGGAGTGGTTCGGGTTAGCAAGAAGTTTTATAAGAGAAATGAAAATGCTGATTTTATTGAGATTGATTCTTCGGACATACCATTCTAAGAGTTTTGAAAAAGTCCGCTACCGCTACTTTGCTACCAGGTTTAAAAGGTAGTGAGGTAGCGGTAGCGATAACTTTCAATTTTTATAGAATTTGCCGGAATGAAATATCAAGAATTCCTGTGATAGTTAAAAAGCATATAGGAGCTAAACAAACAGAGTTCAACATTAACTTTAATAGCAAGCACAGTAGATGAGTACTCATCTACGGAAAAATTGATAAATTTGGATTTTACAACCACTGCATTTATATCAATTTTCAAGTTGTTAGGGAAAACCCTAAAACCCAAGAATAGAGAAAATGGAGATGAAAAAATGGAGAATAGAAGTAGAAATAAGCAGCTTAAAATATATTTGAGCGAAGCGGAAAAGGAACTTTTTGAAAAGAAAATGAAGATGGCACGTTGTAGAACTATGAGCCATTTTATTATGAAGTGTGTTATGGAAAAAGAAATTTATATTGTAGATTTAGAACCATTTCGAGATTTGCAAGGCTTATTATACAACGTTACAAACAATTTAAATCAGATTGCAAAACGAGTTAATCAGACGGGTGTGATTTACAAAGATGATATGAAGAAATCTATCGAGCATTTTTCAAAAGAACTGTGGGATATACATTCACTACTGTTGAGAAGGACAAAAGATTTGAATAAATAGATAGAACGCAAAAGGCTGTTTAAAAAATATCAACAGTCTTTTATTTTGGTGATGAAAAAAGTTTATTTTCATGTTATAATGTTCTGTGTTACAGAACATAGAACAAACGGGAAGGAGGAGCATTTTGAAAAGTGAGATTGAAGATAAAAAGCTGCTAAAGGTTGAACTTGGGGAGTTAATTAAATCTAATAGAGAAGCTAAGGGTTATAGTCAACGTGGACTTGCAAAAGCTATAGATTTACCAAATTCAAATCTTAAATACATTGAAGATGGAATAAATGCTCCAGGTCCTGAAGTTTATAAAAAAATAATTCTACTATTGAAACCTGATGATAAAGATAGAGGAAGAATGGATCATTTATATTCGCAAATTAGAGGAACACCACCACCTGATATATGTGAATTTATCATTGAGAATGATGAAGTATTTAATGCGATAAGAAAAAATAAATATAAATTAACAAGAACTCAAACTGCTCAACTCAACAAATTATTAGAAGGTTTTGCAGAAGAAAATCTTGCTTATATGGAGGAAATAGATAATGGCTAAGAAAGAAATAATGACAGATCTTTGGGTATATGATATGCTTAAAGAAATAGGTGTACAAAATGATTTTTCAGCTCAAGGAAGCAATATAAAAGAAATAGATGAGGCACTGGCTACTGCTTCAAAGAAGGGGACAGGTAATGTTGGATTTCCAGAATATGTTGGAGTAATTAAAGATTTTCTTGTAGTAATCGAAGATAAAGCAAGTTTAAATAAGCATGTTAATAGAGACGAACACGATTTAATCGCCGAAGATGTTAAATCCACTACAGATTATGCGGTGAACGGTGCGTTGTTTTATGGAAAACATTTAGCAAAAAATACAACTTATAAAAAGATAATCGCAATTGGTGTAAGTGGTAATGAGAAAAACCATAGAATTTCACCTATCTTTGTTGATGAAAGAAGTGGATATAAGGAACTCGATGATGTTGAAACTTTTATATCTTTCAGTACTGATAATATCAATGAGTATTACGAAAGAGAAATATTAGAAGTCAAAACTAATGATGAGCTAAAGACAGAAGGATTGTTGAAAGTTGCCCGTTCCCTTCATGAAGATTTGAGAAATTATGGAAACTTAGAAGATAAAAATAAACCTTTAATAGTTTCGGGGATTTTGCTTGCATTATCAGAAATAGAGCACAAAAACTTTGATATTTCTGATTTGATTGGCGATAAAATAAGAACTGATGGTTCAAAAATATATAAGGCAATAGAAGATAACTTAAAAAGAGCAAATGTTAGTCCTGAAGTTAAAAGAGACAAGCTTCTTAACCAATTCAATATCATAAAAGATAACAACAAAATTAATGAAAAAAACTCTAATCTGGGGAAAACGCCACTTAGATATTTTACAGAGGTTCTATATAACAGTATCTTCACAAATATAAAATATAGTTCATCTACAGAAGATTATATCGGTAGATTTTATGGTGAATTTATGTCTTATTCTGGAGGAGATGGACAGAGTTTAGGTATTATCTTAACACCAAGGCATATTACAGATTTGTTCTGTGAACTACTTGATGTAAAGCCTACAGATAAGGTTTTAGACCCTTGCTGTGGTACTGCAGGCTTTCTTATTGCTGCTATGCATCAGATGCTATCAAAGACAGAAGATGAAAATGAACAATTAGATATTAGAAAGAATAGATTGTTTGGCATTGAACTGCAGGACTATATGTTCACAATAGCAACTACAAATATGATATTGCGTGGAGATGGTAAAAGTAATTTAGAAAACCAAGATTTCTTAGCTCAAAATCCAAGCAAAATTCAGCTTAAAGGCTGTACTGTTGGGATGATGAATCCTCCGTACTCACAAGGTTCAAAACAGAATCCAGAACTATATGAGATTAATTTTGTAAATCACTTATTAGAAAGTTTAGTTGAAGGGGCAAGAGTTGCAGTAATTGTTCCACAATCAACTTTTACAGGGAAAACAAAGGACGAGCAAAACCTAAAAACAAAAATTTTAAGCAAGCATACACTTGAAGGAGTTATAACTCTAAATAAGAATACATTTTACGGAGTGGGAACAAATCCTTGTATAGGAATTTTTACTGTAGGTACTCCTCATAGTAAAAGTAAAAAAGCTAAATTCATAAATTTTGAAAATGATGGATATATTGTTAGTAAGCATGTTGGATTAATAGATGATGGTAGTGCGAAGGATAAAAAGCAACATCTTCTTGATGTATGGAACGAAGAAATAGAAGCACCGACAAAATTCTGTGTTTCTACTACAGTTGAAGATACAGATGAATGGTTACACTCTTTCTATTATTTCAACGATGAAATTCCAAGTGATGA
This sequence comes from Bacillota bacterium, assembly GCA_905372035.1. Taxonomy (GTDB): domain Bacteria; phylum Bacillota; class Clostridia; order Peptostreptococcales; family Anaerovoracaceae; genus CAJPNN01. Next base: position 5,382 of record CAJPNN010000054.1, read on the forward strand.
AGATTTTGAAAAGACTATTGCAGATTATCTAACATTTGAAGTTAATATGATAACCCATGGCAGAGGTTATTTATTTGGTATTGAAGAAAACACAGAGCAGATAGATGACGATGTGTTAAAGGTTGCAGAGGATGGTGCTGATTATGTATAAGTATCATTTAAAAGACGTGGAGTGGAAAGCGTTTAAAGTTGGTGGAGAAGAAGGTGTTTTTAATGTATCTAATTCAAAACCGTACCATAAATCAAATCTAAATACTACCCAGCATGGGATTCCATATATTACAAGGACTTCAATCAATAATGGTCTTGAAGATATCGTTATTGATAATAATTATGAAAAAAACAAGAAAAATTCAATTTCTCTTGGTGCAGAAAATGCAGATTTTTTCTTTCAAAGTATTGATTATGTAACTGGAAATAAAATGTATCATATATCTAATGAAAAAATCACAAGACATATTGGTTTGTTTCTTGTTCAAGCTTTTAGACAAAGTATAAAAAATTGTGGCTTTGGGTATGGAAAAGGTCTAACAGGAACTCGTTTTAGAAATAGATACGTAATGCTTCCTATAGACGAAAAAAATAACCCTAATTGGCACTTTATGGAAGAATACATCAAGGAAAGAGAAAATGAGAAAAGGCAAGAGCTAAAAGATTACTATAAAAATAGATTGCTTGATTTGGTTATTTGCCCTGAAGTTTTAACAGATGTTGAATGGGGAGAGTTTAGAGTTAAAGATTTGTTTGAGACGAAATCGGTAAAAGGTAAAACAATCAAAAATTATAAGAGTGGAACTATTCCGTATGTAACAACATCTTCAATCAATAATGGTGTAAGTGATTTTATTGATATACCTGTTGATATTAGCCTTAAAAATTGTGTATCCGTTGATCCTATTGGTGGAAAGACATTTCATCATGAATATGAATTTGTTGGGAGAGGTGGAGCGGGTTCTGCAATTAATTTATTGTATTCAGACAAGTTAAATCACGAAATAGGAAAATTTATTTGTAGTGCTATGGAAAAAACATCTTTAGGAAAAGCGTCATATGCAGTTGCGCTAAATGGGGATAGATTAAAAAATTCCAAACTCCTTTTGCCTATAGATAAAGAAGGAAATCCTAACTGGACGTACATGGAAAACTTTATAAAAAATATTGAGCAAAAACAGATAAAAAATGTCTTAAAATATCTTGACGAATATATATATATATATAATGTATAACCATTTTGATAAGGTTGATTGGAAAGAGTTTTTCTTGGACGAGATTTGCAATATTAACTCTGGTGTTAGGCTTACAAAGGCAAACATGAATGAAGGTAAGATGCCATTTATAGGAGCAACAAATTCTAATAACGGAATTACTAACTTTGTAAGTAATACTAATAAATCATTAGATAAAAATGTGCTTGGAGTAAATTATAATGGAAGTGTAGTAGAGAATTTCTATCATCCATATGAGTGTATTTTTTCTGATGATGTTAAACGCATTTCTTTCAAGGATGATGAGGGACAAAATAAATATTGCTATTTATTTCTAAAGCAGATGATACTGAAGCAGAAAGAAAAATATCGTTATGCTTATAAATTTAATGGAGATAGAATGGCAAGACAAAAAATTATGATGCCGGTGGATGAAAACAATGCAATTAATTATGTGGCGATAGAAAAATTTATAAAGGCTAAAGAGATGAACCTTATAGTCAATATTATTGAGAATTTAGGAGGATATAATCATGAATGATATTATAAAAGTATTTGATATTGGTACAGATGTTAAAGAAAATGAAATTGATGGAAAACAAAGGGATAATATTTTAAATCTATTTAATGAATTAGGCAAAGAAACACATCTGATTACAAATTGTTATTTAAATCAAGAGGTAGACGATTATAAGGAAAGTCCAATATATTATTTTAATGAGTGTGATGGAAAAGATCAGTTTAATTATAAACAAATTGCAGAAGATTTGTTACGAGCTGAATGCAAGACGGATAATACCCGAAACAGTACGATACGAGAGGGGTTGCTATTTATAAAAGCAAATTCGAGTTCTATTATAGTAATGAAACTCGAAAAATTAACGGTTATTGATAAGGCAACCTATGAAATTAAGAGTGAGCTGGGAAAAGAAAAAGATTATTTTAAGGTTTGTACATTTAAAGGAGAATACTCTGACATAAAGATAATTGATAAGAACAAAACAGCTGCTAAATATTGGTACCAAAAGTTTTTAAAATTAACAAGAAAAAGAACTGCAGAAGATAATACAAATGATGTTATAGATTTGATAGCACAAGATAAATTCTACAAGGAAGATATATGTAAAAAAGAAAATTATAAAGAAATAAAGAGATTTACGGAGTACTATTTATTTGATAATAAGAAGTTCGATAAATCGGATTTGTTTAATGAACTTAATAGTAGTGGCTTAATAGAACTACAAAAGGAAGATGACTTATTTTCTTCAAATTCAGAAAGGATTGACTCTGATTTCGAAATATCCGAAAATGAAATAAACAAAAAATATCAAAAGAAAATAAAAACTTCTGATGAAATTACTATTACTACTAAAAATTATTTAGAAAGCATTAGGGATAGTCAGCTTACCTTTGACGAAAAAAATAAAAAAATAACTATCTTCATTGATGAGAAATATTTAGATGAAGTTAAGGAGCAACTAAAAAATGAGTAGAGAGTGGAAGGGAACCTCCTTAAAAATTTATGATGCAAACTCTTGTTTTGTTAAACGGTTAAAACAAGAAGGCATTAGTTTGCGTGAAAATGATGATGAAATTACATTAGAAAATCAGAAGAATTATTTTATATATGAAAATGAATTTATAGAACAGTCTAAAAATTTAATATCAATGATTAAGAAATATACGCAGAAAGAATATAGTGATAAAAGTAGGGCGTATTTTAGTGATAGAAATGAATTTAAAAATATTCAATCTATTTTTGGCGATTTACATAAGTACTTAGAGGTAACTAAAAATAATGTAATAGATGGAGATATTAGAGAGTTCAATATATCAATAAATGTTCTAAACAATATAATGGATGATTCTCGAAAACCAAGACTTTTTTTAGATATTTTAATTATGTTTGCTCTTGGTAATAGAGTGAGTTATGATGCGGAAAATGTTGGAGTAGAATTTAATTTAGATGAAGAGCATTATAGAGTAGATATTGATATTGTAAATTCTGATCCTATAAATTTATATCCAATTTATAATTGGATATTTAATGATGAGGAATATAAAGATTCATATACTGTTAAACTAAATATCGTTAGGCAAGTAATAATTAGAAAAAGAAGTATTACAGATACTTTGGGTATACTTACGGACAGTAAATTAGCATACAAAAGGATAATTTCCAAGAAAACAGATGATTATTTTAACCAATTAAATCAACTGAAAGAAGATTTTTTAGTATTATCAAAAAATGAGAATAGTGCGTTGAGAGCGCTTAATATTGCTTTTTTTGCTTGGTTAGGATATTTAGGAATTGAGCTATTTAAAATTATAGTTAATTATAATAAGGCAGATATTCTCACATATCTATTTTGTTCAACAGGAGCCAAGAAGGGGATAGTGATAATGGGGTTTATAATAGCATTATTTTTCGTTTTTTTTGCATATGTCTTAGAGATTAAATCATTAGAGAAAACGTATAATGTTATTAAGAAGATTTACAAGGATAAAATATTATTTGAAAATGAGTCTAAAGAGGATGAAAAATTTGAAAGTACGATTAGTAAGCCTGAAATCGGAAAGCTACAAAAGACAGTATTTACAGTAATATTAGTGCTTTTGTTTTTTAGATTTTTTAAAACTTTTCCATGGTAAGTTTAATTGGAACTGGGACTGGGATGGGTAAAATAATCTCAAAACAGATTTAAATGGAACGAATTTACCAATATGCAATAAACGAAAAGCCTTTGTTTTGAACGCTTTTGAATGCAATGAACAATATAAAAAGAAGAGTGGGAGTAGAGTAACAAATATGTTTCTCTTATAAAACCGTTCAAAAATACAGTGTTTTAACAGTTTGAGGAAACAAAAATCTCCTGAGTGATACTGTTTTGATACTAAAAAGCTGAAAAAAGCAGCTTTAAAAGGGAGTTGTTGAATTTAGGTAAATTGTTTAGAAAGCCTTCCATCGTTTTGCCGGGAGGCTTTTGTGGAAATAGTGGGTGGCAAATTAGAAGTTGTGGGGATAAAAGATATGAAGAGAGAGATTTTAGACAGGATAGAGGCATTAGGTGGAAATATATCATCGGTTGCAGGAAAGTCTTTAGCTGAGGATCTATGTAGCATTACATTTGAAACAGTTTTATACAGAAAAAATGTTGATACACCATGGGCAGCT
>CAJPNN010000055.1 GCA_905372035.1 Bacillota bacterium
ACTAATCACTATCACGGAATCACGATCGGATTTGTAGATTCATTGGCAGAAAAAGCACTCACCGAGAATGCGGCAGGTATTCCAATTAATCTTGCAGACATAAGAAAGAAATTCTGTGGAAAAGACGGATATTTTATCATACAGGAGGAAGAAACTCTCAAACGATTGTTTACTGATCTGTACAGGGTTCCGGACAGTGTGAAAATTCCATATTTCCGTGCTAAAGTATTGGAGCTGCTTGTGTGTCTGTCCGTAATAGATGCAAAGAATACAAAAGAAGGAGGTTCATACTTTTACAAGGACAAGGTAGAAAAAACGCGAGCGGTGCAGAAACTGATTTCCGAAAATATAGATAAGGGCTACACAATTAAGTGGTTAGCAGAGCGGTTTGACATTTCACAGACGGCACTTAAGGATTGCTTTAAAAGTCTATACGGAAAACCAATCTATACTTGGCTGAAAGAATATCGCATCGAAAAAGCCAGAGAATATCTGACAGAAAAAGAAGATATGAGTATATTAGATATTGCGATGGCAGTCGGCTATAAGAGTCAGACAAAATTCGGCGCCGTATTCAAAAAAATATGCGGCATGACTCCAAATGAATATCGGAATCAAAGGCATTAGGTAAAAGAGATATGGGTTGCTTAAAGAAAGAAGGTATAAATTTACAAAGAAATATTTAGAACTTCAAATCTATGATGATAAAGCACCGGGTAAATGGTATAATATTAGCAGATATTGGAGATGAAAATTTGAATTATTAAAAATACGGAGATACAAAATGAATGCGGAACTCTTTATAAAAAAAGCCTTATTGCAGATAAAAAAAGGTCAAACAGATAAAGCGGTTGAAAGTATGAAGAAAACTATTGAAATAGGAGATGATATTGTTTCAGTTGTTCAAGCTCATTGTTTTCTGGGGGAATATTATTTTATAAATCAAGATTATATTTCAGCAAAATATCATTTGGAGTGGATTTCCGAACAGCAAGATGAATTTGAAACAGATTATGATGACTTGTTAAACGAAGAAATTGACAGAGCTGAAATGTTGTTGGATATGATTGGGGAGTTTTCTTTAATTAATTAATCTTTTGTTTTCATTAAATTCCTTTTGTTTTGGTTTAGTATATTAAATATAAAAATTATAGATTTAAAACTATGAGTGTGGATGGTGACAATGAGAAAACTTATAATGGATTTTGAAGACGAAACTGTAAATATCAAGGGGGCCGGGCAAGAGACCCTTGCAAAGGTGATTCCCAGAGTGATCGGATATGTGATAGACAGAATTATAATATGGGGGACAGGAATCATGATTACTTGGGCGCTGTCCATAATTTCGGACTTTGAGATGTTTAAGCTTTCAAAATCCCCGATAGACAGTATATACAGATTTAATCCGTTGCAGGGGCTTTTCAGCTTAACAATATTTATAATCGTTTTTCTTATGGATATTTTTATGGCATATATGCTTTATAAAACAAACGGGTTTACTCCGGGCAAACTTGCCATGAAAGTCAGAGCCGTCAAAAAAGACGGTTCAGCGTTGACTTTTTCGGAATCGGTAACAAGAGAGCTGATGATCAAGGGTATAGGAAATGCAATTACTTCAGGTATAGTAAATATCATATCACTGTTTACGGCATCATTTTCAAATGAGAGAAAAGCGCTTCATGATATGTCTGTCGGAACTGTGGTTATAAAGGTGAGTGTATAACAGTTAGATAATGTGAGTATATAGCGGTTTAATAGAGCTTTATAAAAGGGAGTGTGACACATACTCATTCTTTGTATATTGTGCATGAACCTATGTTCACCACTATATATTGTTTATGCAGGCGGAATGCTTGAATATATGAAGTTTTACCGGTTAAAAAGGGGAGTTGAGCCCCTTATTTTTTTTATATTTTGTTGTATAGTGGTGATAAATGGTGTATAGTGGAGGAAAAATAGAGTATATATCATGTAATGGGGGAAGAGTATGTTTTTGGGCGAGTATCAAAACTCAATAGATGCAAAGGGAAGAGCTATTATTCCCGCAAAATTTCGAGAAGAGCTCGGAGAGAGTTTCGTGATTACTAAAGGCCTTGAGACATGTCTTTTTATATATCCCATGTCACAATGGGAAAAATTTCAGGAAAAGATTGCGGATCTGCCGCTTACGAGCAAAGAGAGCAGAGCATTTGTGAGAAGGTTTTTTGCAGGAGCGGTAGAATGTGGACTTGATAAGCAGGGAAGAGTGAATATACCGCAGCATTTAAGAGAGCATGCAAAGATAGACAAGGAGCTTGTAACAATAGGCGTAAACGAGAGAATAGAAATTTGGGCGAAGGACGGCTGGGACAGCTACTGTGAAGATATAGACGATGATTATGAGGAGATATTGCAGGGCATTTCGGGACTGGGGATATAGGTATGAAATTTTATCATAAACCGGTTTTGTATAAAGAAACAATAGAAGGACTGAAGATAAAAAGTGACGGAATATATGCGGACGGAACTATGGGCGGAGGCGGTCATTCAGAGGGAATATGCAAGAATCTCGAAAAGTACGGAACGTTTGTAGGAATAGACAGAGATCCGGCAGCAATTGAAGCGGGGAGAGGCAGACTTGAAAAGTATATTTGTAAAAAATTTTATATAAATGATAATTATTGTAGCATAAAAGAAAACTCAAAAGAGCTTGGAATAAACGGCTTTGACGGCATAGTTTTAGACTTGGGAGTTTCATCATTTCAGCTCGATAATATAGATAGAGGATTTTCATATATGCATGATGCACCTTTGGATATGAGAATGGATCCGAATGATGCTATGTCGGCGGAAGAAGTCGTAAACGAATACAGTCAGGAAGATCTCTACCGAATAATAAAGGATTATGGAGAAGAACGGTGGGCCAAGAGGATAGCACGATTCATATGCGAAAGAAGAAAACTGCAAAAGATAAGAAGTACGGGTGAGCTGGTTGAAATCATAAAAGCGGCGATTCCCGCTTCGGCCAGAAGAGACGGACCGCATCCTGCTAAAAGAACATTTCAGGCAATACGCATTGAAGTAAACTCGGAACTTGAACTTTTGGCGGAAGCGTTGGAAAACTGTATAGATGTACTGAATCCGGAGGGAAGACTTTGCGTTATAACTTTCCATTCGCTTGAGGACAGGATCGTAAAAGAAGTATTTAACAGAAGAGAAGATCCGTGCATATGTCCTAAGGAGTTTCCTGTATGTACGTGCGGTAGGGTCGGTGATTTCAAAAAAGTCAACAGAAAGCCGACCGTTCCTACAGAAGATGAGCTTGATGAAAATCCGAGAGCAAGGAGTGCAAAGCTCAGAGTAGGAGAAAAAAATTAAAATTATTATAAGGAGGAGCAAATGATATCCGCTGAAAAATGGTATGAATATCAAGAAAACTATAAGCGGTACGGGTTTGATATGAAACCTCGTACACAAAAGAAAATTTCGGAAGTCAACGTTAAGAGCGGAATAAACGCTAAGGATAAAGCATTACTCGTTGCTCTGGTACTTATATTAGGGATTATATGCATAGGGATGATACTTACGACATCATATTGTGCCAAGCTTCAATATAACACCAACAGGGTTGTAAAATCAAACATGGAAATTCAGGGAGAAATTGAGAACCTTAATGTGCAGATCAAGAGTGCGGTCAGTTTGGAGACATTGGAATATAAGGGGATAAATCAGCTGGGCATGGTTTACCCGTTTGAAGAGCAGTATATAGTGATAGATCCGAATTCTGTAGACGGGCGGGCTGTAGCAAACAATGTTTCCGTTAAGAAGTAAGAAATCGAATTTTATACAAGAGGAGACGAATCAGGATTTTAAACAGGTTGACAGCTGAAAAAGACTGATTCTTTTATTTAAATCGGAAGAAAGGTAATTTGGTGATATTTAGATGAGAATGTATCCTGTGTCCAGTATAAATAAAAAGAGAATGGTTTTGGCATTTACAATCCTTTCGATTCTGCTTGTGGTTCTGACGTTCAGAGTGGGATGGGTTCAGATAGTCAAAGGCGGTAAATATGCCGATATGGCGAAACAGGAGCAGAAAAAAGACATGCCTATAGAAGCGAAGAGAGGAAGCATATACGACTGTCACGGGCAGGTACTTGCACTCAGTGCCGTTACAAATACGATATGGGCGAGACCGACGGCTATAAACAGCGGCAGATCGGATAAAAAGGCGAAGTATAATTATGATAACGCAAAAAAAGCCCTGACGGAAGTTTTAGGGCTTACGGAAGATAAAGCGAAAGAAATATTGGAGTCTGATAAAAACATAGTTAAAGTTGCAAAGTATGTAGATAAAGACAAGGCTGACAAAATCAGAAAAATGGGACTTAACGGCATAGAAATAGAGCAGGAAGTCAAGAGATATTATCCTATGGGAGCATTTGCATCCAACGTACTTGGAAGTGTTACCGATGATAATGCGGGACAATCGGGACTTGAAGCCAAGTATAACGAATATTTGGCGGGAGTACCGGGAAGATGGATAAAAGACACGGATAGAGACGGTGAAAGCATAGTCTACGGAAAAGAAGAGTATTATGAAGCCAAGAACGGATATGATATGATTGTCACTATCGATAAAGTAGTGCAGCACTTTGCGGAGAGAGCTATAAAAAATGTAAGAGCTACGACGGGAGCGGACAGGGTTATGGCTATAGTTATGAATCCTAAAAATGGAGATATACTCGCTATGGCGGTTACACCGGATTTTGATCCGAATAATCCGAGGGTACCGACGGAACCGGCACAACAGGAAGCATTAAAAAATCTGAGCGTTGAGGAAGGATATAAATACCTTATGAAAATGTGGAGAAATCCGCTGATTAACGATGTTTATGAGCCGGGTTCAACTTTTAAACTTCTTACGACGGCTGCCGCACTTGAAGAGGGAGTGACAAGTCTAAATGACGGTTTTTACTGTAACGGAGTTTATAATGTTTCAGGTACTGTGCTTAAGTGTTGGAGTTGGCAGAAGCCTCACGGAAGAGAAAACTTGTCGCAAGCACTCGGGAATTCATGTAACCCCGTCTTTATTCAACTTGCCCAAAGAATCGGATACAATAAATATTTTGAATATATGGACCGGTTCGGGATGACATCAAGAACAGGTATAGATTTTCCCGGAGAAGGGAAGGCTATTTTGCAGTCGAAAAAAACGGCAGGCCCCGTAGGTCTTGCAACGATGTCATATGGACAGGGTATAGCCGTCACGCCTATTCAAATGGTTACTGCGGTTTCCGCTATAGCTAACGGAGGCGAGCTTGTTGAACCGCATCTGGTAAAAAAACTGATAGATAAAAAGACCGGGAAAATTATAAAACAATTTGATAAAAAGGTAATTCGTCAAGTGATTTCCGCACAGACATCACAGGATATGAGAAGTGCTATGGAGTATGTTGTGAGCGACGGCGGAGGGAAAATTATACAGATACCCGGATACAGAATAGGCGGTAAGACGGGAACCGCACAGAAAGCACATCAGGGAACTTACAGCAATGAAACGAACTCTTCAGTCATAGCGGTTGCTCCTATAGAAGATCCTAAAGTAACGGTGCTTGTGATAGTTGACAATCCGAAGGGAGTTAAATTCGGAAGCAGTACGGCGGGGCCGGGGGTCAAGCAGATATTATCGGACTGTTTTACATATATGAATATAAAACCTAATCAGGGAGCAGGACAGTCTAAAGCGACATATTCACCGGCACAAATATCCAAGATGACCGTGCCGAACCTGACGGGAATGAATTTTATGAGTGCCGCACAGGTCGCCGTGAACATGGGGTTGGGATATGAAGCGGTTCCAAAACTGTCGCAGGTAGAGGATTTTGTCGTCGTGGATCAATATCCGAAGCCGGGGGCAAAAATCAGAGCCGGAGATAAAATATTTTTATATAGAAAATAATTGAATATAAATTGAATATAAATATAATAGAGGAGCATGACAGGAGTTTAAATGGTAAAATTAAGCGTAGAGGAGATTTTAAAGTCGTGCGGCGGCAGGCTGCTTGAAAGTGATCGTGTTTGTAACGACGTAGAAGATGAAGATATAAAAGGGATCTCGATAAATAAAGTATCGACCGATTCCAGGGATATAAGCGAGGGTGCGTTGTTTATTCCTATAGTCGGTGAACGTTTTGACGGACATGATTTTATAAAGCAGGCCGTCCGATCGGGAGCACGAGGCTTTCTTACGGACAGGCATATATCCGACAGCTGTCTTGAAAAAAGTTTCGGTATTTTGGTTGATGATACGACTGAGGCCTTACAGGATCTTGCGGCATATTATCTTAAAAGGAGCGGCGTTATATCCGTAGGAGTGACGGGAAGTACGGGAAAGACTACGACTAAAGATATGCTTCATGCGATTTTTTCTACAAAATATAAAACGCATAAAACTTTAGGCAATTTTAATAATCACATAGGATTGCCGATTACCATATTTAATATGCCTGACGACAGCGAAGCGATAATTCTTGAAATGGGAATGGACAAAAAAGGAGAGATACATCGTCTTGCAAAGACAGTACATCCTGAAATTGCCGTTATAACGAATATAGGAGATTCACATATAGAAAATCTGGGAAGTAGAGAAAATATATTTAAAGCTAAAATGGAAATCGTCGATTTCTTTGACAGTAAAAATTCTTTAATAATATTTTCAGATGACGATTGGTTGGGAAAAATACCGCAAAAAGATGAAAAAAATAAAGAATATGAGATCATAAGGTGCGGTAAAAGAGAAGATTCGGATTATATCATTTCCGATATTAAAGATAGGGGTATAGACGGTGTATCTATGGATATATATCATGATGAAAATAGGGTTCATTTTGATTTAAAGGTACCGGCCGTACATAACTGTTATAACGCCGCTTTGGCTGTTGCGGCGGCAGGTAAGTACGGAATATGTATGAAAGATGCAAAATGTGGACTTTCGAATTTAAAGCTTACAGATAAAAGACTTACAGTTAAAGATACGGGTAGATACAGGATAATAGACGACAGCTATAACGCAAGTCCGTCATCCGTAAAATCGGCATTGGAAGTTTTGGCAAACTCATATGCAAAAAACAAGGCGGCAATATTAGGTGATATGCTTGAACTGGGGAAAGACAGTGCCGGGTATCACAAAGAAATCGGTGAGTATGCGGCAAATATAAAAGATTTACTCCTTATAACCATAGGGGATGAATCGAAGGAAATATATGAGGGAGCGACACAAAAGAGCAGAGAAATAAGTAACAATGAAAAAATTAAGAGAGCCGAACATTTTAACGACAGAGAAGAACTTAAAAGGAGATTGCCTGAAATAATTGAAGAAGGCAGCCTTGTTCTGGTGAAAGGCTCAAACGGAATGAAAATGTATGAGTTTATAGATGTGTTGATTGGAGAAGGTCAGTAATGAAAAATATGGGAATCTTGATTGCAGGAATAATTGCTTTTGCAATAACCGTTACGACAATGCCGTTTTATATATCATGGTTAAAAAAAGTTAAAGCGGGACAAAGTATAAGAGAAGAAGGTCCGGAAAGTCATATGATAAAGGCGGGAACACCGACGATGGGAGGACTCGTTATAATTATAGGGACGGTTATAGGAAGTCTTGTGTCCGCAGGGTTTTCCGAAGGTGTTTTGATACCGCTTGCAGCATTGGTGCTTTTCGGTATATTAGGTTTTCTTGATGATTTTGTTAAAGTAACAATGAAAAGAAATTTGGGTCTTACCGCAAAACAAAAATTGCTGCTTCAGATCCTGATTGCATTGGGATTGGCTTTTTACAGTGCAAAGGCTAAACATGGAGGCTACCTTTGGATTCCGGGAACGAATACGCATTTTGATATGGGGATATTTTATATCCCGTTTATAGCTTTTGTTGTAGTAGCTATGGTGAACAGTGTAAATCTTACCGACGGCCTTGACGGTCTTGCGGGCGGCACGACAGCTATAGTGTCGGCAGCATTTATGATCATAGGAATAATGACGGGACATTTGTATACGGCAGGATTCATGGCGGCAATGCTCGGAGCGATAATCGCTTTTTTGGGATTCAATCACTATCCTGCAAAAATTTTTATGGGGGACACAGGCTCTTTGGCGCTTGGCGGAGGGCTTGCAGGTTGTGCGGTAGTTATGGGAAATGAGCTGCTTTTACCGATAGCCGGAGGTATATTTGTAATTGAGGCGTTATCTGTAATAATTCAGGTAGTTTTTTTCAAGAAGACGGGTAAAAGGGTTTTCAAGATGGCACCCATACATCACCATTTTGAACTTTCGGGGTGGAAAGAGACGAAAGTCGTTTCGGTATTTTGCTTTATTACGCTTGTATTATGTGTTATAGCAGTGTTTGCAGGGATTTGTAATGTGATATGAAGAGAGGTTTTGTTATATGAGTTTTGATAGTGTACTTGTCGCAGGGATGGGGAAATCCGGTGCGGCTACGGTTAAGGTGATAAGAGATCGTGCAAAATCCGTCTCCGTATATGATATTAAAAAAGAAGAGGACATAGAAGAAAATTTGAGAAGGTATCTGAAAAAAGAATGTGAATATTGTTTTTTCGGAATAGAACCTGATGAAGATACGGTGAAAAAATTTGATATGCTTATACTTTCTCCGGGAATATCTCCAAAATTGAATTTTGTGAAATATGCACAGCAAGCGGGAATCGAAATTACGGGCGAACTGGAAATGGCATATAGATTGGGAAAAGGAAGATATATAGCCATAACGGGAACTAACGGAAAGACGACAACGACAAGCCTGGTGGGCGAGATAGTCGAAAAATCCGGGTTGAATACTGTTGTTGCAGGAAATATAGGCTTGCCGGTAATATCCGAGGTGATCGGTGCCGATGAAAACACGGTTTTTGTTACCGAAGTTTCCAGTTTTCAGTTGGAGACGGTAAGTCGGTTTTCTCCCGAGGTTTCTGCGATACTTAACATAACTCCGGATCATCTGGACAGACATGGAAGTCTTGAAAATTACGCTGAGGCAAAGGGTAGAAT
>CAJPNN010000056.1 GCA_905372035.1 Bacillota bacterium
AAATTTGATTTTTTTTGTTTTGTATAGATATCTTTATTTCAAGATCCATATCTTCCTTTTTAAAAATACCGTTAATATATGATTCATCCTCATTAAATTTTATTATTTCTCTGTCTTTTGCTGTCCTGAAAGATTTTCCAAGACCCATCATATAGATTCCTTCAACAAGATTTGTTTTACCTTGTGCATTATTTCCTATTAAAATATTTACTTTTTTATTGAAATCTATATCTAAATACTCATAATTTCTAAAATTCTTTAACTGCAGTTTTCTTAAATACATATTTTTCTCTTTCATATTCTTACAGGAAGTACCAAATGGGTAAATGAAGAACCGACTAAAGGTGTTATAGAACAAGGACTTACACTCGAATCAAAATTTAAAATTATAGATTCATCGTCTATTGCTTTTAATGCATCTGACAAATATTTGGCGTTAAATCCTATTTCGAGATCTTCTCCTTCTTTATCTACGAATATTTCCTCTATTAAATTTCCCGCTTCCGATTTTGAAGATATTACAATAGAATTATCTTTTATTTCCAGTTTTACAAGATTATTTTTACCTTCTCTCGAAAGTAAAGAAGCCCTTTCTATCGCATTATACAAATCATCTTTCCCTGCTGTAACTTTTACTTTACTGTTTTTAGGTATTATACTTTCATAAGATATAAATTCTCCTTCAAGAAGCCTTATTATAACTTTTGTATTATCTATATTTATTTTAGCTTTTCTGTCATCAAGAACTATTGATATTTCGCTTACATTCTCTGCTTCGGATAAAAGACTTGCTACTTCGGATAAAATTTTTGCCGTAACTATTATATTTTTTTCCTTTTCATTTGGAACAGCTCTATTATTTAAAGCCACCCTGAATCCATCCAATGCGACCATTGTTAAAAAGTTTTGTTTAAGTGAGATCAAAACTCCGACTATTATTCCTCTGCTTTCTTCCAAACTTGCTGCAAATGATGTTTTATTTATCATATCTATAAAATCGTCAGACTTCAAAATTATACTTTCTTTTTCTGATACATCTCCTGCTGAAGGAAATTCATCCGCAGATTGACCATGTATTTTAAATTCTGATTTATCACTTTTTATGATAACTTTATTTTCATAGTTCGATATATTTACTTCTTCACTCTCAGGAATGACTTGATCCGGCGGGACAAAAATACTTTCATCACTCGATATATTTACTTCTTCACCCGGTAATTTTTTTATTATTTCATTAAATAATTTTGCTTTTACTACCAATTCTCCGTTCTCATAACCTGTTACGGATATCTTTGTCTCTATAAGTATATCCAAATCATATGCCGTGAGCGTTAAAGTATTATCTTCCACTTTTAATAAAATACCTTTCAGTATAGGCATTGTAGTTCTTGTAGTTACAGCTTTTGAAACTATATTTAGAGCTTTTGATATATCTTTTTTGAAACAGGTAAATTTCATCGCAGCCTCCTTATTATTTATATAATTTATATTAGTAGTATTAGTAATAGGTTATGTGAAATTGTGTATATAGTAGTTAAACCATTGAAATTTCAATATATATAACTGTGTATAACATGTGAATAACTTTTATGAATAAGTTATTGTCCTGTTGATAATAATTTATATCTATCTTGATTTTATAGATGCCTTTATATCTGAAACAGCTTTATCAAGGTTTTTATTTATTTTTAATTCTCCTGATATTTTATTACATGCGTGCATAACTGTAGTATGATCTTTTTTTCCAAAGTATTCCGCTATTTTAGGAAGAGAAGAATCTGTGAGTTCTCTACAAAGATACATAGCTATTTGTCTCGGTAATGTTATTTCCGCTTTTCTTGTCTTTGAGTCTATATCACTTATTTTGACATTATAATATTCACAGACTTTTTTTCTTATTGTTTCCGGATCTATATCTTCATCATAATCTTTAAATACATCCTTAAGAACTTCTTTTGCAAGCTCACTTGTTATTTTTGAGTTTGTCAAATTCGCATACGCTACAACTCTTATAAAAGCACCTTCAAGTTCTCTTATGTTTGAATGAATATTTTCAGCTATTATATTTATTACATCAAGTATTTGATTATTAGGATCAAGACCTTCAAGTTCCGCTTTATTTCTCAGTATTGCCACTCTTGTTTCATAATCGGGAGATTGTATGTCAGCAATAAGTCCCATCTCAAAACGTGACCTTAATCTTTTTTCAAGAGTAGCTATTTCTTTAGGAGGCCTGTCACTTGATATTATTATTTGTTTGTTTGCATCATATAACGTATTGAATGTATGAAAAAATTCTTCTTGTGTACTGACTTTTTTTTCAAGAAATTGTATATCGTCTATTAACAATACATCTATTTTTCTATATTTATTTCTAAATTCTATATTTTTATGCTCGGTAATAGCTTTTATAAGTTCATTGGTAAACATTTCACTTGAGACATAAAGTACTTTTTTTGAAGGATCCTGTCTTAAAATATAATGACCTATTGCATGCATAAGATGAGTTTTTCCGAGACCGGAATCTCCATATAAAAATAAAGGGTTGTATACTGTGGACGGAGATTCCGAAACCGCGAGAGATGCAGCATGTGCAAATCTGTTGTTTCCACCAACTACAAAGGTTTCAAAAATATATTTCGGATTTAGATATAATTCATCCGTAAGCACGGGAATATCATAATCGTCATTTTCATCATGGTCACTGTTTTCATTTTGGAAAACAAATTCGATTTTCAGTTTCTGTTTAAAGGCTTCTTCTATTGATTTTTCGAGCAAAGACATATATCTTGTTTCGAGAATGGAAATTGCCATATCGCTATTTGAAGAAAGCTTCAAAAGCTTTTTATTTTCAATAATTTTAACGGGTTTTAACGGATATATCCATGTATCGAAGCTTACAGGTGTAAGTTCCGATTTAAGTAAATTTAATGTTTTTTCCCATTTTTGTTCTATATTGTTCATTTTAAAACTGTCCTTTTTGTGCTTTTTTTATATTAAAAACCTTTCGAAATTTGAAATGAATTCTTTATGTAAATATAATAACTCAAAAAGTTATGAACAGGCAAGCATAATAATAAATTTAGATTTTATATGATATTTAAAAGTTATACACAACTTGTGGGTAACTTTGTGCATAGTATTCACAAATATATCTATATATTGTTTCATAGTTTTATAATTTTTTTTTACATAGAAATATATTTTTTTGAAAAACAAAAAATGGACATAAAATCTTGACTTTTTATAGCTTTATAAGTATAATTCGGGTGTATGCGCATATTGTGATTATTGAATCGGAGGAGGTGTGTATTATGAAACAGACGTTTCAACCTAAAGTTAGACAGAGAAAAAAAGAACACGGCTTTAGAAAGAGAATGCGTACTAAAAACGGTAGAAATGTTTTGAAAAGAAGAAGAAGTAAGGGAAGAAAAAAATTATCAGCATAGAGGCCGCTAAAGTGGTCTTTTTGTTTAAGGGAGAAAAAGATGCTGGATAAAGAAGTTTTAAGAAAAAAACAAGACTTTTCAGCGATTTATAAAAAAGGTGCTTCTGTCGGAAGTAAGTTTGTAGTTGTTTTTTTTATAAAAAATAATTATGGATATAACAGAAAAGCTTTTTTGGCAAGCAAAAAGGTTGGAAACAGCGTAAAGAGAAATAGAGCCAGAAGACTTATGAAAGAAAGTTACAGGGAACTGAGCTCACGTATAAAAATAGGCTATGATCTTATTTTTATCGCAAGAAATACAATTAACGGTCAGAAAGAAGCGGATGTGAAAAAATCTATTGAAGCCGCATTAAAAAAACTGAAATTGATTTAAAAATTAATATATAGGTGATGCTATGAAAAATGTTGTTATATTACCGATAAGGTTTTATCAAAAGTTTATTTCACCTTTATTTCCGGCTACTTGCCGTTTTTATCCCACCTGCTCAACTTATTTTATTCAAGCGGTGGAAAAACATGGTATTTTTAAAGGGAGTTATCTGGGAATTAAAAGGGTTTTAAGATGTCATCCTTTTAATCCGGGAGGATATGATCCCGTACCGTAATAAATATTCGGGAGGATATGTAATGGGGAAAATTACAGGAATTATATCAATTCCACTTGGTCATTTACTTAGTTTTATATATGGAATAATAGCGAACTATGGAATTACTATCATAATTTTTACTGCGATAGTAAGACTGTGTTTGTTTCCGTTATATATATCGCAAACAAAGAGTACTGTTAAAATGCAGGCGGTTCAGCCGAAGATAAAAGAAATTCAAAGAAAATATGCAAATGATAAAGAAACTTTGAATATAAAGATGATGGAGCTTTATAAAGAAGAAAAATTCAATCCTATGAAAGGTTGTCTGCCGCTTTTGATACAGCTTCCTATAATTTGGGGATTGTTCGGATTGCTTAGAAATCCTATGAAGTATATCAGCGGTGACGGTATGCTTACAGCTATTCACGAATCTTTTCTTTGGATTCCTGATTTAAGCCAACCCGACCCGTGGATTCTTCCTATATTGGCAGGTATTTCTACATTTTTCTCATTTATTATAAGTCAGGCACAGACACAGTCTGTAGCAGCGGATAACCCTATGGGAAGTTCTATGAAAATGATGAAATACTTTTTCCCTATAATGATTATCTGGATGGGAAAGGCTATGCCGGCAGGTCTTACACTTTATTGGTTCTTCGGTACGACTATTCAAGTTGTATTGAGCCAGATACTTAATGTTTGGAAGAAGAAGTATACAGCGAAAATGGAAGAAGATTAATTTACGGAGGATGTTATGGATTTTTCAGAGAAGTATGGAAAAGATATTGAAGAGGCTGTAAACTTGGCACTTGATGATCTTGGATTAACAGAAGAGGAAGTTGAGATAACAGTTCTTGAACAGCCGAGCAAAGGATTTTTAGGGATAGGTTCAAAGCTGGCTAAAGTGAGAGTCGAAAGGAAAAAGTCGGATACTGAAAAAAATAAGAAAAATAATAAACAGGCTGATAAAACTATTGATAAAAGTTTTTCCGACAATTTTAAAAATATAACGGAGAATAAAAAAGAAAAGACGGATATACAAAACAGACAGGAGAATTCTGAAATAAAAATAAAACGTGTAAGCAGTGAAAGACCGGATGATCTGGTAGAAGTAAATGCCGGAGAGAATAAAGCAGGTCAGTTTATAGTCGGCGTTATTGAGAAAATGGGTTTGGATCTTTCAATTACTTGTATGGCTAATGATGAATGCGTTTATATTACGATTGAAGGTAAGGATTCCGGAACCGTTATAGGTAAGCGAGGACAGACACTTGATGCACTTCAATATTTAACAAGCCTTGTGGCAAATAAAAGTAAAAAGGATGATAAGTATATAAGAGTTATACTTGATGCGGAAAATTACAGGGCGAAAAGGGAGCATACCTTGGAGCAACTTGCAAACAGACTTGCAGGTAAAGTTATGAGGACGGGGAGAAATGTAAGGTTGGAGCCGATGAATCCTTATGAAAGGAAAGTTATTCATGCCACGTTGCAGTCAAATCCCGATGTGCATACTATAAGTGAAGGGGATGAGCCTTACAGAAGAGTTATTATACAAAAGAAGTAAAGATTAGAAATAACCTGTGTCTCCACAGGTTATTTTTAAAACGTTTAAAATTATGGGGGATATTATTTATGTCGGATACTGTTGCGGCAATAGGGACGCCTTTAGGTGAGGGCGGTATAGGGATAATCAGGATCAGCGGTTCTGATTCTTTAGCAGTGCTTAAAAATATCTTCGAACCTTTGTCGGGATGGGAGCATAAAGAAATAGTTCCTAAAAAAATGATGTTCGGAAGAGTAATAGATCGGAAAGAAAATAGATATATTGATGAGGCCTTGGCAGTGTTTATGAAAGCGCCGTCGTCTTATACGGGAGAAGATGTGGTGGAAATAAACTGTCACGGGAGCAATATAAGTTTGAAAAAAACTTTGGAGTTAGTATTAAGTTCCGGGGTTGAACCGGCACAAAAAGGAGAGTTTACAAAAAGAGCTTTTTTGAACGGGCGTATTGATTTATCACAGGCGGAAGCGGTTATGGATCTGATAAGTGCAAAATCTGTCAGAGGTTTTAATGTGGCTTTTGAACAAATTGA
The DNA here is from genome assembly GCA_905372035.1 of Bacillota bacterium. GTDB lineage: Bacteria > Bacillota > Clostridia > Peptostreptococcales > Anaerovoracaceae > CAJPNN01. Next base: position 6,132 of record CAJPNN010000056.1, read on the forward strand.
GGGAAAACTTTCTAAAGAGGTATCGGATATAAGGCGTGAACAGATGGATCTGTTGGTGGACATTGCCGTAAATATAGAGTATCCGGAAGAAGATATAGAAGATATAACATATGACGATATGGTGCTCCGTTCCAAAAAAATCGCCGACAAGATAGAAAAACTGTTGAAAACCGCCGATACGGGAAGAATTATAAAAGAGGGAATAAAGGTTTGCATAGTGGGAAAACCTAATGTAGGCAAATCATCCCTTTTAAATGCGCTTTTGGGAGAAGAAAGAGCGATAGTTACAGATATTCCCGGGACGACGAGAGATGTGATCACAGAGGATATTATAATTTACGGTATACCGTGCAGACTTGTAGATACGGCAGGAATTCGGGATACGGATGATAAAATTGAGAAGATCGGAATTGACAGAACAAAAAATGAATTTAATAACAGTGATCTCATTATATTCATATGTGAGGGCAATGAAGCTCTTTCCGAAGAGGATAAAGAGATACTTACCGTTATAGGCAAGCGTGATGTGCTGGTTTTAATAAATAAAAAAGACTTGGGAGTAAAAATCACAAAGAAAGATATATTTTCTTTTTGTCCTAATGCAAATATATTTAATACAGCTGTAAGAACAGGTAACGGAGTTTCAGAAATAAAAAAAGCGATAAAGGATATGGTATTGGAAGATAAAGTGACTTTAAACGACAGTGTGATCATAACAAATGCAAGGCATAAAGGGCTTTTAGACAATGCGCTTAAGGAAATGAAGCTCGGAATACAGATGGCTGAAAGGAAAGAAGCTTTCGATTTCATTGAATTCAATATAAGGGGAGCATGGCTTTCCCTTGGAGAAATAATTGGAGAAACGGTGACGGACGATATAATAGATACGATTTTTGAACGGTTTTGTTTGGGGAAATAGAGGAGCATTATGGACTATTTTAGCATGGGAGAATATGATGTTATAGTTGTGGGGGCAGGACATGCCGGCTGTGAAGCAGGTTTGGCATGTGCAAGAATGGGGCAAACCTGCCTGATGCTCTCCATAAATCTTGAGGCTGTAGCCATGATGGCATGCAACCCGTCAATCGGAGGAACGGGTAAAGGACATTTGGTTGTAGAAATCGATGCACTCGGCGGAGAGATGGGAATAAATATAGATAAATCGTTTATTCAAAGCAAGATGCTTAATACTGCCAAGGGACCCGCAGTGCATTCGCTTAGAGCGCAGGCCGACAAAGAAAAGTATCATGTCGAAATGAAAAAAACTATAGAGTCCCAAGAAAATTTACATCTTAAACAGGGTGAAGTCGTAGATTTGATAGTAGAGAACGATACGGTAAGAGGCGTTCGACTGAAGACGGGAGAATGTTATACTTCAAAAGCGGTAATACTGGCAACGGGAACATTTTTGGGCGGAAAGGTATTTATAGGAGACAGAAACTACTACAGCGGACCTAACGGGCTTGCACCGTCACTGGAACTTAGAGACAATTTGGAAAAATACGGCATAGAACTTAGGCGCTTTAAAACGGGAACTCCGGCAAGAGCACTCGGAGCATCTATTGATTATTCAAAAGTTGTTGAACAAAAAGGTGATGATACGGTAGTTCCGTTTTCTTTTATGAATGATGATATAGGAGAAAATAAGGTGTCGTGTTGGCTTACATACACCAATGAAAAAACACATGATATAATCAGAAACAACTTTGGCAGATCAGCGCTGTTCGGTGGTCAGATAGAGGGCGTAGGTCCGAGATATTGCCCGTCTATTGAAGATAAAATACAAAGATTCGCTGACAGGGAAAGACATCAGCTGTTTATAGAACCGGAAGGTCTTTATACGGATGAAATGTATATACAAGGTATGTCTACAAGTCTTCCGCCGGATGTTCAGGAGGAGTTTTACAGATCTATAGACGGGCTTGAGAACCTTGAAATCGTAAGGTATGCATATGCAATAGAATACGATTGTATTGATCCTCAAATGTTGAAACTCAGCTTGGAGCATAAGAAAATAGAAAATCTGTTTTGTGCAGGACAGTTTAACGGCAGTTCGGGATATGAAGAAGCCGCATGCCAAGGTCTTATGGCAGGAATAAATGCTGTAGAAAAGATTAGGAATCATGCTCCGTTTATTTTAGACAGGTCGGAAGCATATATAGGAGTTTTAATTGATGATTTGGTTACAAAAGGAACAAATGAACCTTACAGAATCATGACATCAAGAGCGGAATACAGGCTTTTGCTCAGGCAAGATAATGCACATCTTCGATTAACTCAAAAATCAAAGGATTTAGGCTTGGCAGATAAAGAAAGGTATAAGAGGTTCATTGAGTCAAAAAAAATTGCTGACAGCGAAAAACAGAGGCTCGAAAAAACTTTGATAAGCCCGAAAATTTCCAAAAATTTCCTTGTTTCACGTGGAACAACACCGGTAGAGACGGGAATATCTTTAGCAGATTTATTAAAAAGACCGGAAATCACATATGAAAATTTGAGGGAAATAGATCCGGACAGACCTGATATCGGCAGAAGAATTGCAAATCAGGTTGAAGTGCAAATAAAATATGAGGGCTATATCAGGAAGCAGGAGCAACAGGTCGAACGTTTTAAAAAGCTTGAAAACAAAAGGTTGTCGGAAGATATTAACTATATGGATATAAAAGGGATAAGGACAGAAGCTGCACAAAAATTGAATGTACTTAAACCGGAGTCTCTCGGTCAGGCTTCGCGAATTTCCGGAGTGTCACCGGCAGATATTAACGTGTTGCTTATATATTTAGAAAAAATAAAGAGAGAAATCAAATAAGAAGAGGAACTGAATATGCTTAGATTGAAAAAAGCATTGGAAAAATTATCAATAG
>CAJPNN010000057.1 GCA_905372035.1 Bacillota bacterium
TCACAAGGATCTGATATTACTATTACATCTTTATGGTTCTTTGCCGCGGAGCGGAGCATAGCGGGCCCTCCGATATCTATATTTTCAATCGCTTCTTCCAACTCCACTCCCTCTTTCAAAATCGTTTCTTTGAAAGGGTAAAGATTTATAACGACAATATCGATAGTCTCTATATTTAAATTGCCGAGTTGTTCCATATGCTCCCTTATATCTCTTCTCGCCAATATCCCTCCATGAACCGCAGGATGCAAAGTTTTTACTCTTCCGTCAAGGCATTCGGGAAACCCCGTCATATCTGATACCTCTTTAACATCTATTCCGTTCTCTCTAAGTATTTTTGCGGTCCCTCCGGTAGATAAAATTTCACACCCTTTTGCCTTAAGTCCTTTTGCCAAATCGACTATACCCGTTTTATCCGAAACGCTGATCAATGCCCTCATAATTATTCCTTTCCGTTCCAACAATAAGTGCAAAGTTTACACTTGTCTACTCCGATAGCTTCTAATGTACTGTCAAGGTTTTGATATTTCAAACTGTTAAATTTAAGTTTTTTTCTTATAATCTCCACCATCTTCCTGTATTCTTCGTTTTCAGGATTTGCATATATTTTTACCGTCTCTTCTGTCAGTTCATCCGGTGAAATATTTTCCATCTCTGCGATAACTCTTCGTGTTATAAGCTCTGCGGGATTAACAGTCCTTGAAAAATTAAGATATTTACACGCATACATTATAGGCGGACATGCCGACCTTACATGGATTTCTTCAGCTCCGTTATCGTGCAGATACTCTACCGTTCCCGAAAGTTGAGTTCCTCTCACTATCGAATCATCAATCAAAACGAATTTCTTACCGTTGATAATCTCGAATACCGGAATCAATTTCATCTTAGCTATCAGCTCTCTCGCCTTCTGGTTTTGAGGCATGAAGCTCCGCGGCCAGGTCGGGGTATATTTTATAAGGGGTCTTGAATAAGGTATTCCCGACGCATTGGCATATCCCAAAGCATGTGCCGTTCCGCTATCAGGAACTCCTGCCACATAGTCCATATCCATATTGTCCGCATCATCCGCAAAAGCTAAACTTGCTCCGTTCCTATATCTCGTCTTCTCAACATTTTCTCCCTCATAGCACGAGGTCGTATATCCGAAATATGTCCATAGAAATGAACATATACGCATTTCTTTTCCCGCTTCTTTTAAAACTTGTATCTCATCTTCGTTTACAAATGCCACTTCTCCCGGACCCAGTTCTTTTATCCTGCTGTATCCTAAATTTATGAACGAAAAAGATTCTGAAGCTATGCAATGTCCGTCGCTGTCTTTGCCTATTATCAGCGGCGTCCTTCCCATTTTATCTCTCGCTGCATATATCCCTCTCTCCGTCATGATAAGGACGGACATGGAACCGTCTATGCTGTTTTGTGCGAACTCAATGCCCGCAAGAATATCATCTTGTGTTGATATAAGTGCGCTGAAAAGTTCCGTGTTATTCATATTATCCTTGTCTGAACCCAGAAATTGTTGTTTCCCGGAATTCAAAAGCATATCAACCAGTACCGCTTTATTATTTATCCTTCCTACAGTAGATATGGCATAAACACCATGTTTATTATAAACTGTAAGCGGCTGCGGTTCCCCGTCACTGATGCTCCCAATCCCCATTCTTCCTTGCATATCTGCCGCATCTTTTTCAAACTTCGTTCTAAAAGGTGAGTTTTCAATGTTGTGAATAGTTCTATCAAATTTACCTTGATTATAGAGACACATTCCTCCTCTCTTTGTTCCAAGATGAGAGTGATAGTCCGTACCGAAAAACAGATCCATAACACAATCTCTCTTAGAAACCGCCCCGAACATTCCTCCCACGCTAAACTCTCCTTTCAATACCGAGCACTTTTTCTATCGCCTTAACCAAAATTTCATGCTCGATCTTCAGAACTTTTCCTGCGATATCCTCTGCGCTGTCGCTTCCCGATATATCTATCTTCTTTTGTATTATAATTTGTCCGGTATCAATGCCTTCATCCACATAGTGAACCGTGGCTCCCGTCTCCTTTTCTCCGGATTCCAAAACCGCCTTATGAACTCTCATTCCATAAAATCCCTTCCCTGAATATTTGGGAATCAGTGACGGATGAATGTTTATAATCTTTCCCGAATATTTTTCTACAACTTCTTTCGGCAAAACCGTAAGGTATCCCGCCAAAACCACCAAATCCGTATTTTCTCTGTCAAGACATTCATTAAGCCTGCTCCCGAACATTTCTTTTTCTCTTTGTTTATCGATGATCACGGTCTTTATATTATGTTGTCTTCCCCTTTCCACAGCATAAGCATCCAACTTACTCGATATGATCTGAGCAATTCTGCAATTTGCAAGTTTTCCCGCTTCCATCGCATCTATTATGGCTTGAAGGTTTGTTCCTCCTCCGGAAACCAAAACCGAAATATTTTTCATCCGTTCCTCCGTTATCATTAATGCTTATATAGTTTAAAGCCTTACAAATGTTATACAATGCGTCAACCGTCGCTCCGGTACCTCTTTCGGTTAACGCGTCGTTAATTGTTATTAATATAGCCGATACATCAACGTTTGCTCCGATGCTGCTCCGTTAAATTCAATACAACACCTTCTCCTTTTTCTATTGTTCCGATCTCCCAAGCCTTTGTCCCGATTCTTTCAAATATCTCAAATACAGTTTCTTTGTCTTCTTTTGAAATTACAAACATCATGCCTATCCCCATATTGAACGTGGAAAACATATCTTTTTCTGAAACATCACCTTTTTTCTGCATAAACTTAAATATAGCCGGCACATCCCAACTGCCGTATAAAATATATGCTCCCAATCCTTTCGGGATCACCCTTGGAACATTTTCATAAAAGCCTCCCCCGGTTATGTGTATAATCCCGTGACATGCAACTTTTTCCAAAACGGCTTTGACCTGTTTTGTATATATGGCGGTAGGTCTGATTAGAGCTTCTCCTATACTCTCTCCCAGCTCTTCGACATAATCTTCCGCTTCCATCTTTTCCTGTTCAAAAAATATTTTTCTTGCTAAAGAGTATCCGTTACTATGTAGACCCGTAGAAGGAACTCCGACTATGATATCTCCTTCTTTTATCTTTGATCCGTCTATCGTATTATTTAAATCCGCCATACCTACGGCAAAACCTGCCAAATCATATTCGTTTTTAGCGTAAAATCCCGGCATCTCCGCTGTCTCTCCGCCAACCAGTGCACACTCTGCCAAAACACACCCGTCCGCTATCCCTTTTACGATTTCCGCTATTTTTTCCGCCTCAACATGTCCCGTTGCTATATAGTCCAAAAAAAACAGCGGTGAGGCTCCCTGACACAATACATCATTTACACACATCGCAACCAGATCCTGTCCTACCGTATCATGTTTATCCATCATAAATGCAAGCTTAAGCTTTGTTCCTACTCCGTCAGTTCCCGCAATCAAAACCGGCTCTTTTATACCTGTCAGATCCGGTTTGAACATGCTCCCGAAACCTCCGAGTCCACCTAAAACTCCTTTGCCGAAAGTCTTTTTTACATGCTCCCCCATAAGTTTGACGGCTCTTTCGCCCTCTTTCGTGTCAACCCCGGCATTTTTATAAGCACTGTCATTATTAGCCATAGTCATCACCTATTTCTTCACTCTTTCAAATACCTGCTGATATGTCTCTTCAACTTTTCCCAAATCTCTTCTGAATCTGTCTTTATCCATCTTTTCATTTGTTTTTATATCCCAAAGCCTGCATGTATCGGGAGATATCTCATCAGCCAAAATAACTTTTCCTTCAAACAGACCGAATTCTATTTTAAAATCTATAAGCTTCAATCCTCTATTAAGGAAAAACTCTTTCAAGCACTCATTGACTTTGTATGCATATGCTGAAACTTCTTCAAGTTGTTCTTCAGTTGCAAGCTCTAAAGCCAAAATATGATCATTATTAATAAGCGGATCACCTAAATCATCATTTTTATATGAAAATTCCAAAACCGTCTTCGCAAGTGCCTGTCCCTCAGGTACGCCGTATCTTTTTGAAAAGGATCCTGCCGCAACATTCCTTATTATAACTTCAAGCGGCAATATCTTAACGGCTTTCACCACCGTTTCTCTTTCACTCAGTTGCTCCACAAAATGTGTGGGGACACCCTTTTCCTCAAGCATCATAAAGATTATATTCGACATTTGGTTGTTAACGATCCCCTTATCTGCGATCTGTCCTTTTTTCAATCCGTTAAATGCCGTCGCATCATCTTTGTAATCTACAATTAAAAGTTTCGGATCATCTGTCTTAAATACCTTTTTTGCCTTGCCCTCATACAACATTTCCTGTTTTTTCATCTTTGCTCCTCCTCTGATCGTTTTGAAACTATCTGTTCAACTCTCTATCCTGTTTTTCCAAATCTCTTGCCATGTTAATTTTATATTCTTTCATCTTAACTCTAAGTTCAGGGTATTTTATCCCGAGCATTTGAACTGCAAGCAAGCCTGCATTTTCCGCTCCGTCTATCGCTACGGTCGCTACAGGGACCCCTTTGGGCATCTGCACTGTAGAAAGTAAAGAATCCAAACCGTCAAGTGTACTTGACTTAATAGGCAGACCGATAATCGGAATATCCGTACCCGAAGCCAACACTCCCGCTAAATGTGCAGCTTTTCCCGCCGCCGCTATAACCACTTCTATCTTTTCATCGTCTATTCGCTTTAAAAAATTCGATGCCGCTTCAGGTGTTCTGTGTGCCGAAATTATTCTAACTTCCGCTTCAACTTCAAAACTCTCCAAAATATCTATCGCCCTTTTTACAACATCATAATCTGATTTGCTTCCCATGACAATCGCCGCTTTCATTTCTTATCCTCCCGATTATTTAAAATCTTATCTCCGTCAAAAAATCTTTGCCCAAATTATCTCAAATATTTGTTCCTGTTGTTTAAATATCCAATAGTACTATTTAAAGAATTCTATTGCCGATCTGAAGATATGTTGCTCCCTGTTCCCCGGTATGTTCTTATAAAGATTTGTTCCCGTTCTTTCCGAATGCCCCATTTTACCCAGAATTCTTCCGTCACGAGAAGTTATTCCCTCAATCGCCATCACCGATCCGTTAGGATTAAATTCCGTTTTCATCGTCGCAGTGCCGGAAAAATCTACATATTGCGTGGCAATCTGACCGTTATTTATGAGATCTTCCAAAATCCTTTTATTCGCTGCAAACCTGCCTTCTCCGTGAGAAACAGGTATAGTATGAATATCTCCTACAGAAACGTTCTTAAACCATGGTGATTTAACGGATGCCACTCTTGTCTGTACCATAGCCGAAACGTGCCTCCCTATCAGGTTGTGTGTAAGTGTAGGACTTTCATCGTCCATATCTCTTATCTCCCCGAACGGCAACAATCCAAGTTTTACAAGCGCCTGAAATCCGTTGCATATACCTAACATCAAGCCGTCCCTCTTATCCATCAAGTCTTCAATTTGTTTCCTCACCGAAGGATTTCTGAAAACTGAGGTTATAAATTTAGCCGAACCGTCAGGCTCATCTCCTCCGCTAAATCCTCCCGGAATGAATACAATCTGACTTTCCTTTATGCTTTCCGCCAGTACTTTTATTGAATCTTCAAGGTCTTCAGCGTCTCTGTTTTTTATCAATACGATCTTTACCTTGCCACCTTCTCGCTCAAACGCAATACGACTGTCCTCTTCACAATTCGTTCCCGGAAATACCGGAATAACTATCTGCGGCTCACATTTCACGGGGTTAAAAGAATTTCTCTTATAATATCCCGGCTGCATTGCAACAGAAGTATTCTCATTCGTAAGTTTTGTTGCAAATACTTTTTCCAAAGGCTCATCCCACATTGAAACGAGCTTATCCATGTTAATTTTCATGCTCCCGAAATCAATTGTTTTTTCGCTGTTTGTATTACCCAAATATATTATCCCGTTTGCTCCTGCAAGATCTTTTTCAAGGAAACCTTCACTTACTTCAAAAATCATTGCTCCCGGAATAGGTATATTCAGGATATTTTCTCCATATATGTTCAATACTTTTTGTAAATCACCGTTAAACCCTATTTCGTTGCCCATAGCCATTTTTGCAATGCTCCCGAAGATTCCTCCTTTACCTACGGTGCCGCATGCAGATATTTTATTATATTTTATATTTTTATTTATCCATTCCAGATTCTTCTTAAAGCCTTTAAAATCAAAGGTTTCAGGCTTTCCTATCCCCGAGTGCAGCATATATATTCTGCTGTTTTCTTTCTTAAATTCCGAAGATACAACGTGGTTAGCATCCATAACATTACAAGCAAAGGCAACAATTGTAGGCGGAACTTCCATATCCTGAAAAGTTCCCGACATGCTGTCCTTTCCTCCTATTGCTCCTATTTCCAGTTCAAGCTCCGACGTCAATGCTCCAAGTAACGCTTCTACAGGCAACGCCCATTTTTCGGCATTCTCTCCCGGGCTTGGGAAATATTCTTGAAGTGAAAGCTTTATGTCCCTATAATCCGCTCCCATAGCCGCCGCTTTTGCAACCGCATCAATTACGGCATACATCCCTCCGTAATAAGGTGCTGTCTTTGCTATATCACAATCGTATCCCCAAGTCATTATCGTAGCTGTACTCGTATCTTTAATCCCTGTCGGAAGCTTTGCGCACATTCCCATTGCAGGAGTCCTCTGATATTTCCCGCCAAGCGGCATAAGAACACTCCCCTGCCCTATTGTACTGTCAAAATTGCTTACCAATCCTTTTTGTGAACAACAATTAAGCTGTCCGAATTTCCCATGCTCCCCTATACTTCGTTCTTCATAATTCCGTAAATCCCTGTTTTTTATAAAAACTTTTGCCGAAGCTGCAGCACCGTTTGTATTTAAAAATTCTCTTGAAATATCAAATATCGCATTACCTTTAAAAAACATTCTGAAACGTCCGGTATCGGTAACTTTAGCTATAACTGCGGCCTCAAGGTTTTCTTCCCTTGCAAATTTGATAAAATTGTCCTTATCACTGCTTGCGACCACCACTGCCATTCTCTCTTGTGACTCAGATATTGCAAGCTCCGTACCGGAAAGCCCTTCATATTTTTTTGGAACCGAATCAAGATCGACATCTATACTGTCCGCCAGTTCTCCTACCGCTACGGACACTCCGCCCGCACCGAAATCATTACATCTTTTTATCAATGTGCTTGCTTCAGCCCTTCTGAATAATCTCTGCAAATTCCTTTCTATAATCGGATTGCCTTTTTGAACCTCAGCTCCTGCGGTTTCTACAGAATCTTTATCGTGTTTTTTTGAAGAGCCCGTTGCTCCTCCGCAACCGTCTCTTCCGGTTCTTCCTCCTACAAGAATTATCAGATCATCCTTTTCAGGCCTTTTTCTTATTACATTCTTCGCAGGTGCCGCCCCTACAACCGCTCCTATTTCCATTCTTTTTGACACATATCCGGGATCATAAATTTCATAAACCTGACCTGTTGCAACTCCTATCTGATTCCCGTATGAACTGTATCCTCGTGCCGCTTCCGTAGTTATCTTTCTTTGTGGCAATTTCCCTTCCAAAGTATTTTCAACAGGAACGGTCGGATCTCCCGCACCTGTTACACGCATAGCCTGATATACATATGATCTTCCCGAAAGCGGGTCCCTTATCGCTCCCCCAAGGCATGTCGCTGCTCCACCGAACGGTTCTATTTCTGTAGGATGATTGTGTGTTTCATTTTTAAACATTACAAGCCAATCTTCTTCAGTATGATCCTTTTCATTTTTTGCCTTTACTTTTATACTGCACGCATTTATTTCCTCCGACTCATCCAACCCCGTGATTTTTCCATATTTTTTTAGATATTTTGTTGCAACCGTGCCCATGTCCATCAAGCTCACAGGTTTTTCTTTATTTACTCTTATTTCAAGATATCTTTCAAAAGCCGCCTTTACAACATTCGAATATTCTCCGTCTTCAAATTCTATTTGCTCCAATATGGTATTGAATGTCGTATGCCTGCAATGATCCGACCAGTAAGTGTCTATAACCTTTATCTCCGTAAGCGTGGGATTTCTTTCTTCTTTATTAAAATAATCTCTTACCATCTTTATATCGTCAATGCTCATTGCAAGACCTTCGGTACGTATATACTTTTGTAGTTCTTCTTCCGTCATATTACAAAAACCGGCTATCCGTTTTTCAACTTCCACCTGCTTTATATCCATATTAAGGTTCTCAGGTTTGCTCATATCTGCAAATCTTGAGTCTACCGGATTTACACAAAATTTAATTATTTTATCTCTTTCTTCTTCCGAAACAGTTCCTGAAATAACATAGACCTTCGCACATCTTACTATAGGTTTTGCCTGTGGAGAGATCATCCTTATACATTGCTCAGCCGAATCCGCCCTTTGATCATACTGCCCGGGCAAATATTCGACCGCATAACACAGACTTTGTTCTTCAACAGGAAAATCTTCTTCAAATATTATATCTGTAGCAGGTTCCGAAAAAATTGTATTCTTTGCTTTCTCATACTCGGCATCGCTTATATTCTCAACATCATATCGGTTTAATATTCTCACCTCTCTTAGACCTTTAATATCTAAGTTATCCGCCAGTTCCCTACACAAAGCTTTTTCTTCTGTTCCAAATTCTTTTTTTTTCTCTACATAAAGTCTTCTTATCACTTTTCTCGAACCTCCGTACAATTATAAGGTGTAGCATTAATATAATTCGTGTTTTTGACTATATTCTTTCATCTTTACCTATATAATATCAAAATATCTAATCTATTTCAAACTTAAAAC
>CAJPNN010000058.1 GCA_905372035.1 Bacillota bacterium
CGTGAATAATACTATATGTAACGCCACCAGAAACAGACAAAAATCAACATGTGAAATGGCGGCAAAAGTAGAATTGATGATCATAGTGGGTGATAAAAACAGTTCTAATACGAAAAAATTATATACTATATCAAAAAAAATAAATAAAAATACCATTTTTGTTGAAAATAAAAGCGATTTATCATTGAAAGATATAGAAAAATATAATAGAATAGGAGTAGCAGCGGGAGCATCGACTCCTGAACGCATAATTAAGGAGGTTATTTCTACCATGAGTGAAGCTATCACTGAAAACACAGAAAGAAACGAAATGCACGATTTGATGGATGAAATCGAGAAAGCATTAAGATTACCTAAGGCAGGTGAAATTGTAAACGGATCGGTTATCTTAGTAAACGAGAGAGAGGTTGTCATTAATCTTGGTTGCAAGAAAGACGGTATCTTGCCTGCGTCCGAAGTGGCGTTAGAGGATGCTCAAGTCCTGACAGATTTGTTTAAGGAAGGAGATGAAGTCCAGGCTAAGGTTATCAAAACTGATGACGGAGATGGAAACATTCTTCTTTCCAAGAGAAAGCTTGTAGTAAATGAGCATTGGGACGAGATTACAGCAGCCTACGATGAAAAGACTTGCATTGAAGTTAAAGTTCAAAGAGAAGTCAAGGGTGGTGTTATCGCCGTTTATAAAGAAGTATCCGGGTTTATTCCTCTGTCACAGCTTTCAGATAAGTACGTTGAAAATGCAGACGACTTTATAGGTAAAACTTTAACTGTAAAGGTTACCCGTGTTGATCAGAGGAGAAATAAAGCGGTATTCTCACATAAAGCTTATTTGGCAGAAGAAAAAAATAAAAAACTCAAGGAAATTTGGAGTTCCTTGAATGTTGGAGATACAGTTAAAGGAACTGTTATGAGATTCACTGAATATGGAGCATTCGTTGATATCGGCGGGATAGACGGTCTTCTTCATATATCGGAGATTTCCTGGGGTAAACTTAAACATCCTCAGGAAGCTCTTAAAATCGGAGAAGAGATTAATATCAAAATCCTTTCAATGAATGAAGAAAAAGGTAAGATTTCTTTGGGACTCAAACAAAATAAACCTGAACCTTGGTCAGTAATTGATGAAAATTATGAAGTGGGGCAGATCATAACAGGAACTGTAGTTCAAATAAAAGAATATGGTGCATTTATAGAACTTGAACCCGGTCTTGACGGTCTTGTTCACATTTCTGAAATTAACCACAAAAGAGTCAATAATATTTCAGATGAGCTTTCGATAGGTCAAAGTGTTTCTGCTAAAATACTTGAAATTGATAAAGAAAGAAAAAGAATCAGTCTGAGTATCAAAGATACATTAGACCTGCCCGGACGGGAAGATACTTATGAAATGGAAGCTCCTGTACCTGAAACCGATGTTGAACAGGAAGAAAGTGTAGAGGTTACGAAAGTTCCTGAAGCTGAAACTACAGAAAGTACGGAGGTTCCTGATGAAAAACAAACTCCGTCCGAAGAAGAGTAAAAAAATATAATATATCGTATGCTTAACAGCAAATCGAATTATCATTTTATAACTTATAAAGGCTGCACTGTTTCAGGTGCAGCCTTATAACATATAAACTGGGAGGATATAATAGATGAAAAAAATAGGTTTAAATCAATTAAGGAACATGTTTCAAGATTTTTATAAAAGCAAAGATCATTATCCGAGAAAAAGCTTTTCTCTTGTTCCTGAAAATGACAAAAGCCTTTTAATAATAAATTCCGGTATGGCACCGTTAAAACCATATTTTGCAGGTTTGGAAACACCTCCAAGCAAACGTATGACTACATGTCAAAAATGTATACGAACAGGTGATATAGATAATGTAGGTCACACATCAAGACACGGTACTTTTTTTGAAATGCTTGGAAGTTTTTCTTTTGGAGACTATTTTAAAAAGGAATCTTTAACTTGGGGATGGGAATTTATTACAAGCGTGCTGAAAATGCCCACTGATAAGCTTTGGGCAACAGTATATGAAGAGGATGATCAGGCATATGAAATCTGGAAAGAAATAGGTATGCCGGAAGATAGAATCGTCCGTTTGGGAAAAGATGACAACTTTTGGGAAATAGGTCTCGGTCCATGCGGTCCTTGTTCCGAAATATATTTCGACCGTGGTGAGAAGTACGGTTGTGGCTCCGATGACTGTAAACCGGGCTGCGAATGTGACAGATATGTGGAATTCTGGAATCATGTATTTACGCAGTTCAACAAAGGTGAAGACGGCTCATATACACCTTTAGCTCATCCAAATATAGATACGGGAATGGGTTTGGAAAGACTTGCGTGCATTATGCAGGACGTCGATTCCATATTTGCAGTCGACACTATAAAATTCATACTTGATAAGGTTGTTGACATATGTAAAGTTTCATATTCAAACGGTGAAAAAACAACCGATATATCTTTAAGAATAATAACCGATCATATTCGTTCCGTTACATTTATGATTGCAGACGGTATAATTCCAAGTAATGAAGGCAGAGGCTACGTCCTTAGGAGACTGCTTAGAAGAGCCGCACGTCACGGAAGAATTTTGGGTATCAAAAAAGCATTTTTAGCTGATTTATCCGACTATGTAATCGAAATCTCAGGTGAAGCATATCCTGAATTAATAAGTAAAAAAGATTATATAAAAAAGATACTGAGAATCGAAGAAGATAAATTTGAAACTACTATAGATCAGGGAACTGAGATTTTAAATAACGAGATTGGATTTTTAGCTGAAAACAATTCTTTCATGCTGTCAGGAGACATCGCATTTAAGCTCTATGATACATATGGTTTTCCTATAGAACTGACAAAGGAAATCTCAGAAGAAAAAGGTTATTCCGTTGATGAGGCAGGCTTTAAAGAATTGATGGAAAAGCAAAAAGAAACGGCAAGGTCTGCAAGAAAATCAGATGAAGACGAAGGATGGAAAGATGAAGCCGGTCTTTATATCTCCTATCCCGAAACAGTGTTCTCCGGATACAAAAACAACTCCGATATTGGGAAAGTTATAGGTATTTTTGCTGAAGGAGCGGAAGTCTGTTCCGCTTCTGAGGGACAGACATGCAAAATTATTTTAGATAAAACACCGTTCTATGCGGAAAGCGGAGGACAAATATTCGATACGGGATATATAACAACGGAAAATGCAAAAGTTTTCGTATTTTCCGTTCAAAAAACAAAACACAATGTTTTTCTACATTCATGTAAGGTGATTTCAGGTGTTATTGAAAAAGAAGATAATGTGAGTATGCAAATCGATATACACAATAGAAATAATACCGCAAGAAATCACACAGCAACACACATTCTTCATAAAGCTCTTAGGGATGTTTTAGGAGAACATGTCGAACAAGCGGGTTCATCGGTCAACTATAAGGCTTTAAGATTTGATTTTACACATTTTGAACCTCTCACTACCGATCAGCTCATAGAGGTAGAGAAAAAAGTCAATTCAATAATAAATGATTTTTTACCTGTTTATACACGAGTTATGTCTATAGATGAAGCCCGTAAAACAGGTGCTGCCGCTCTATTCGGTGAAAAGTACGGTGATAAAGTAAGAGTTGTAAATGTAGGTGAATACAGCATAGAACTTTGCGGAGGCACTCATGTATCAAATTCAGGAGAAATCGGAGCATTTCATATAACTTCCGAGAACGGTATTGCAGCAGGGATCAGAAGAATAGAAGCCATAACCGGAGCAGGTATATATAATAAGTTAGTAGAAGACGTTCACCTTATAAGTGATGCTTCTTCAAGTCTTAAAACTGTACCGGGAACTTTAAATTCAAAGATTTATTCTCTTATAGAAGAAAATAAAAACTTAAAAAAAGAACTTGACTCGTTGAAAAAAGATGCAATAAGCAACGATCTTGAAAACATGTTGTCTTCCGTCGAGACAATAAAAAATATTAAAATTCTGTTGAAAGAATTTAAAGATTTAGAAATAAATGATCTTAGATCCGTTTCGGACAAAATAAAGGAAACCGAAAAAAATATAATAATGGTTTTTGCATGTGTAAATAATGATAAAGTAACACTTCTTGTATCTATAACGGATGATTTAACGGAAAAAGGCTATCATGCAGGAAAAATGATAAAAGAAATTGCCCGGGCATGCGGTGGCGGAGGCGGAGGTAAAGCCGATATGGCACAAGCGGGAGGCAAAGATCCTTCTAAAATAACTGATGCTTTTGATATTGCCAGAAGTTTGATTTAAAGAAAGTTTAAAAGTATTACAAATATATTAAATATCAAATTATTCCTTGAGTAAATTAATTGCAATTTGATATAATTGCCTTGTTAGGGAAGGAAGGTGAGTTGTTATGGACAGGAATACCATCTTATTTAACAGTTCTGATAAACATGAACAAAAAACCACTGAAGAAGTTCTTAAAACTGTTTATTCTGCACTGGAAGAAAAAGGTTATAATGCGATAGACCAAATGGTAGGTTATATTCTGTCAGGTGATCCCTCGTATATAACCGGTCACAACAATGCCAGAAATCTCATAAGGCATATTGAAAGAGATGATTTGGTCGAAGAACTTTTGAGAAATTTTTTAAGCAAATAATATAGTTAGCAGGTATGTGTTTCGTGCCTGCTATTTTTTAATGTCTATATAAAGTTAAATATTAATCCATATGAAGTTAAAGCATAGAATCGTCAATGCTCTCATCGTTATTTATACCGCCTTTAGCCGGTGAAATGGAGATTATCATGAAAATACTATCACTTGATGTAGGGGATAAAACTATAGGAATAGCTGCTTCCGATCCGCTGGAAATGATTGCGACAGGTATCATGACTCTTGAACGGACAAACATAAAAAAAGATTGTGACAAGATAATTGATATTGTATTAAGAAATGAATGTAAAAGAATTGTAATAGGGCTTCCAAAAATGTTAGACGGATCTGAAAGCCTGCAAACTGAAAAAGTCAAATCATTTAAAGAAAAACTTGAAAATAAAATAAAAGCACAAAAAGTTGATGCCGATATTGTTTTTTTTGATGAACGATTTACAACAAAAATAGCAGAGCAGGTTCTAATCTCTGCAGATATAAGCAGAAAAAAAAGAAAGGAGGTGATTGACAAACAAGCTGCAGTTATAATTTTACAAGGATATTTGGAGGAAAAGAGGGGAAAGGATATTTAAATGAAAAGGATGATATTTACTATAAAAAAAATATGTAAACTAAACTGTTTTTTAATATTTATCTTATTAATAGGCAGTATTATATTTGTACCGGAAAATACTTATGCAAATACAGATTCAGAAAAATATTACAATATGCATCTGGAAAATAAATTTAAAAAGGGAGCGTATTTCAGTCAAGTATTCGACAAACCTATAGATCAAGTGACAGATTTTAAAGATTTGGATTTTATCATATATGCATTTGCAGAACCTACCGACACGGGATATATAAACCCTTTAAAAAAAGAAAACCAGGCAAAAGACCTTATAACCAAAGCTCATGCCAACGGAGTTGCTTGCTTCATAAGTTTCGGAGGCAAATATTCATATTATGACTTTTGTGAAATAGGGAAAGATGAAAATAAAACAAATTTTTTCACTGAAAATGTTGTAGATTTATGCAAAAAATATGGTTTTGACGGCGTTGATATAGATTGGGAATCTCCCATACCGTCAGATACCGAAGCTTGCAATAGGTTATTTAAAAGTTTAAGCACTGCATGTAAAGAAAACAAGCTTTACTTCACTGCAGCTCTTCCCGGCACATACAGCCCTACGGAAGCCGTTGCAGAACTCGCCGGAGGTTTCAGTGATCAGGCTTTATCACGGCTTGATTGGGTGCATCTTATGACATACAGTATGGAAAAACTCAACAGTCCTTTGGAATTTAGTGAAAACTCAATCAACTACTGGAACAAAGTGCGAAAAATCCCCAAGAATAAAATTATCTTAGGTGTTCCTTTTATGGCAATGCCCAGTTACAAAAATTATGATTGGATAGTTGCACAAGATATAAAATATGCACTTTTAAACAAGGCTCCCGGAACAAAAGATTATCCTTTAGAATCTAATTATGACGGATATAATCGAATATATGAAAAAACAAAGATAGCACTTAGGGATGCCGGAGGTATCTTCAGCTGGACAATAAATATGGACAGCCAAACTAAATATAACCTTACAAAAAGAATAGGTGACACGGTAAGAGATGCTCAAAAAATCGGCTTGAACAGATTTACAAAACAAATAAGCATATTTTTAGATAACAACTTGTTAAACTATAATATAAATACCGGTTATCCATATTATGATGCAAACAACAGAACGCTTGTGCCTATCAGGGCTACCGCCGAAGCTGCGGGATTAAAAGTAACATGGAATCAAGAAACATTTACTGCTACGGCTGAAAAAAACGGAACACTTATAAAAATACCTTTGAACAAAAATCAAATCACAATAAATGGAGAAACCAAAACCATAGATACAAACGCTGTCAGTTACAACGGCAGAATCTATATTCCAATAAGAGCTGCTTTTGAGGGGCTCGGATATAAAAACATCACATGGAACAGAATATCAAATACTATATATGTTGATAACGATATGACGGGAGAGAGCAAATAAACAACACAAAAAATATATGTGTTTATATCTACTTTTTAAAGAATGCCCCAACTATTCCTAAAATGTATATTTAGGGAATAGTTGGGGCATCTAAATACATATACTACTTGTCAGTGTATACCGGTTTTCCTTCAAAGAACGTTTTTACAGGCTTCACATTTTCAATTTCATCTATAGATACTTTTCTTATATTCATATTTAGTATCATAACATCAGCTTTCTTACCAACTTCTATACTTCCAATTTCTTTATCAAGATTTATAGTTTTGGCACCGTTTATCGTCGATGCTTTTAAAGTATCATCCAATGAAAGTGCTTCATCCCAATTTTTTAACGGTCCGATAAGTTTAATTTTTGTATATTCTTTAGGATCCTGAGATTTATTTTTATCTGTAGTTCTTATGTAGTCTTTTGTATCTTTACCATACCACAGATTAAATATTTTTTGTGGCAATGTACGTGTTTGTGCGCTGTAATAAAGCCAACCCATATCAGGTTTGGTAACAACATAATCTGAATGGAATGCGACATTTATTCCGTTTTTAATTAAACTGTTCATCGGATATTGAGTATCCAAGGCAGTTTTACTGCTCATTATCGGAAGATATACATCCCAATAATAGTCATCCATTACAGCCCAATATGGAGCTACAATCGCAGCTACTCCGAGTTCTTTCATCCTTTTTTTATCGCTGTCTTTGATGAACTGACAATGAGCAAAGCAAACCCTGTTGTTTTTAAGTTCGGGATATTGTTTTTCCACTTTTTCAAGTTCGTTAAGAGCAAATGTTGCAGCTTCATCTCCGATTTGATGTATATGAAGATTTAGACCGTTTTTTGCAGCATACTCAAAAACATTATGCATCATATATCCTTTATTTGCCCATATATTGTTGCTCTCTATATCACCGTTCTCCAACACATTATCTGCATACATTCCTTTGCTCATATATGCCGTGCCTTCTTCAAGAACCTGGTCCGCCATCATCTTGATCGTGGTAATTTTATAATTAGATGCCGGACTCAATTTGTTAGCTTTTTTTACCCACATATCAAGATATTTTTCACATTCTTCCCAATTTTTAAATTCATACGGTTGAACCCAAAATGATCCTCTAAGCCTAAAATTTAATTCATTTGACTTCGCCATCTCTTTTAATGCTGTCCAATAGTTTTCCGAGCTTTTTTTACTGAGCGCCAATACACCTGCATCAAATGCTGATGTTATCCCGATACCTGCCAACCATTTTTCTTCATCTTTTATAGCTTCTTTACACTGTTTAACCGTATAATCAGGCTTTAATTTGTTGATTAAATTTGCAGCAGATTCCTTTAGATGTCCCGTTGGATCACCGTTTTTATCCACAACAATACGTCCACCATTTTTTTTATAATCTGCATTATATCGTTCTGCAAATTTTTTATCGATGCCACATTTTTCTAACGCTTTTGTATTTACCCAATATGCATGTCCGTCAACTTCCTGCATAATCATAGGCTTGTCAGGACATACTTTATCCAATATCTCACGTGTGGGACTGTTATTTTCAAATACTGAAACTGTCCATCCCGAACCCGCATATACTTTTAAATCAGGATTTTTTTCTACAAATTTTTTAATTATATCTTGCATTTCCTTAACACTCAATATGTCGGCAAGGTCTATTTCATATTTTGCCTGTAAAGCTGTTGCAAAATGCATGTGTGCCTCTGTAATATTCGGCATTACGGTATTTCCTTTTGCATCTATAATAGATGTATTACCATCTTTTTTATATTTCATTGCTCCTTTCTCATCACCCACATAGGCGATTTTTCCATCTTTAAAAACTACTGCTGTGGGGTTTTGAACATCCCCGATAATTTGCTCCACCTCTGCATTTTTTATAATGATAACTTCCTCAGCAGTCTTATTTGATGTCTTTGTTACTTCGGATTTTTCTTCGGAACATCCTGCCAACATTCCTATACTTAACATACAAATAACAACTATCGGCACTACTGTTTTAAAAATCTTTTTTTGCAATTTAGAAATACTCATCATACTTATCTCCTTTCATGCAACATAAATAAAAGTATTCGGTTACTAATTACATAATATATATC
>CAJPNN010000059.1 GCA_905372035.1 Bacillota bacterium
GACAGATCAAGAGTATTTCTGGTTGCAGGTTCAAAAGTTCTTATTCCCCGCTCACAGAGTATGATATCATTCGTTCCTGAAGTAATAAGATATTCGGCACTTAGCAGAAACTCTTCGATAGTAGCGGAAAATCCACGTTTGAGAAGGACAGGTTTTCCGGTATCGGCTACGGTTTTTAAGAGAGGTATATTTTGCATATTTCTTGCGCCGATTTGTATGATATCAATATCCGAGAATCGCTCTATATACTCGGATGAAGGTATTTCGCTGACTACGGGCATTTCGAGTTCTTTACCTAATGAAATAAGCATACCCAGCCCCTCATCACCAAGACCTTTAAATGTATAAGGTGATGTTCGCAACTTATATGCGCCTGCTCTTATAATATTTGCACCGCTTTTTTTAGCGGAGAAGAGTGAGTTATACAATTGTTCGTGAGATTCGACTGCACAGGGTCCGGCTATAAGTGCAAATCCTCCTGCACCTATTTTTATATTTTTAATATAAATTTCATTTTTCAGCACCGCATCTAAAACTGACAGCTTCTTATCAAACAATCTATACCTCCTTGCTGTTTTTTAAGCCATATAACATTTTATGAGTCGTATGTGATTTTAAAACAGTTTTTTATGAATTTTTCAACTTGTAAACTCATTGTTTATGTAAGTGATATTATACTATCAGAGACTCGCATTTGCAAGTAAGGATAGGCGCTATAATCGAGATAAGCGCACTGAAAGGTTGGGTATTATCAGGGAAGTTTAAATGAATCTGCAGGTTTCGGAATCATGCGTGATATGTTATAATGAATGCCATAATTAAAGAATGGTTCTGCGGCGTTGCCGAGAGGACGAATTCATTGAAAACACATCCTTTTACTTTAATGATGTGTTATAATAAAAGTATATTAACGGGTAAGTTTGTGAATTGGAGGTATAATTTATGAAGACTAAAAAATTGACGGAATCTTTGTACTGGATCGGTAATCTTGATCCCGACCTGAAAATTTTTGACATTGTTATGCAAACGGAATACGGAACATCATACAATTCATATTTGCTTAAAGGTTCAAAAAAGACGGCTATTTTTGAAACGGCTAAAGTCCAATTTTTTGATAAATATATATCCAAAATACAAGAACTTATAGAAATCAAAGATATTGACTACATAATACTTGATCATACGGAACCCGATCACACGGGTTCAATAGAAAAGCTTCTTAAAATTAATCCTAAGATAAAAGTTGTAGGCTCTTCCGCAGCGATAAATTTCACAAAAGAGATCACAAACCTTGATTTTAACAGTATAATTGTTAAAGATCAGGATACACTTTCATTGGGAGACAAAACTCTCAAATTTATTTCGGCACCGAATTTACACTGGCCGGATACAATCTTCACATATATTGAAGAAGAAAAAACCCTGATGACATGTGACGCTTTCGGAGCACATTTTTCATATGAGGGAATCACAGATGAAGATATTCCGAACAGAGAAGAATATATTTCAGCAGTGAAATATTATTATGATCATATTTTGGCACCTTTTACGGACGACTACCTGTCGGCAATAGAAAAAATCGAGGATTTGGATATAAATATAATAGGAACGGGACACGGACCGGTATTGATAAAATATCCTATGGAAATAGTAAAGATGAGCAAAGCGTGGGCTTCACAAACAAGTCCGTATAATAAAAAGATGGTCGTTATTCCTTATGTTTCAGCATATGGATATACAAAGATGCTTGCAGATAAAATAAGCGAAGGAATAAAAGAGGCCGGAGATATCGAAGTTATAGTGCTTGACATGGTGGAAGAAGAACAGAGTAGAGCTTTGGAATTGATGGCATTTGCGGACGGTATTTTGCTCGGTACGCCTACGATGGTGGGAGATGCTCTGGCACCTATATGGAATCTTGCAACATCAATGTTTGCAAGGATACATGGAGGAAAGATAGTTTCCGCATTCGGATCATACGGATGGAGCGGAGAAGGCGTTTTGCATATACTTGACAGGCTTTCACAGTTGAGAGTCAAAATTTACGGAACGGAAGGATATCGTGTCAGATTTAAACCGAGCGATGCGGAACTCACAGGAGCTTTTGAATTCGGATATGGATTCGGATGTTCAGTACTCGAAGGTAAAATTATAGATCCTGATGATTTAAAAGGGAAAGAGACTTTAAAAGCCGAAGGCGTAACCAAGTGGAAATGTCTTGTCTGTGGAGAAATAGTAGAGGGCCTCGAACCTCCCGAAGCATGTCCTGTATGCAATGTAGGACCTGATAAATTTGAACCGGTAATAGAAAAAGATACCGAATTTGAGAGTGATAAAGAAGACAGGATCGTAATAATAGGAAACGGTGCGGCTTCAATTGCAGCCATAGAAGAGATAAGACAAAGGAACAAATCGTGCTACATTACGGTTATAGGAAAAGAAGATATTATAGCTTATCACAGACCTATGCTTACGAAGAATATTTTATCAAACCTGGATGAGCCTGTGTTCAGCATAAAGACTAAAGAATGGTATGAGGAGAATTCTGTAAATATAATTTTGAGCGAAGAGGTTGTAAAGGTTGACACGGATAGTAAGACTGTATTTTTCAAAGATGACAGTGCTATAAATTATGACCGACTTATATTTGCCACCGGAGCATCTTCATTTATACCGCCGATTGATGGACATGAACTGGAAGGTGTAATGTCTATAAGGGATATAGAAGATGTGAGAAAATTGCAAAACAGACTGCAAAAATCTCAAGAAGTCGCTATTATAGGCGGAGGTGTTTTAGGACTTGAGGCTGCATGGGAAATCCAAAAGACAGGAAAGCAGGTCTCGGTTATAGAACTTGCTCCTTATATGATGGCAAAACAGCTTGACGAGAAAGGATCCGATATCTTGAGAAAAGCGGTTGAGTCTTCGGGGGTAAAATGTTATATAGGAACAGGTATAGAAAAAATAACAGGAGAAAAAGAGGTTGAGGGAGTAAAGCTCAATAACGGAGAGACGGTCAAAGCACAGATTGTGATCCTGTCCACAGGAGTAAGAGCGAATATAAATGTTGCAAAATCGGCAGGGATTGATACGGATAGAAATATAATTGTAAATGAAAATATGGAAACAAATATTGAAGGAGTATATGCATGCGGAGACTGTGCGGAGTTTGACGGCGTAAATTATGCAATCATACCGCAGGCTGTGGGACAGGGGAAAGTTGCGGGAGCGAATGCCGCAGGAGATAATCTGACTTACAGACATGAAACCCCGGCCAACTATTTCAGCGGATTCAATACCAAACTTTTTGCAATCGGCGACAACGGAAAGGATAAGGAAAAAGTTTATAAAGAAGTTGAGGTAACAGACCCGGTGAAGAAGCATTATAAAAAGATGTATTTTGTAAATAACAGATTTGTAGGAGGCATTTTGATAGGTGACATTTCGGAATCGGGACTGTTCACGGATGCGTTTCAGGATCAATACACTATGGAAAGGATGCTTTAATGCGAGATAAAGGATTGGACAGACTGAGGATATTTGCAGCATATCTTATAGTACTCCTCCATCTGTCGGTAAATTATATTTCCAAGTTTGACTTGAATTCAGTTTCATGGTGGATAAGTGATGCGCTTTCAGCGGCTTCAAGGATCGGAGTTCCGATATTCGTAATGATAACGGGTGCTTTTCTTCTTGATGAAAAAAAAGAAATAACGGTACGAATAATTGTAAAGAAATATATTTTTAAGGCGGCACTTATATTTTCAGTTACATCGGTTTTTTATGCTGCAGTATACTATCTTGGAGTAACGGGAGAAACGGTGCCGTTTTCGAAAAGAGAATTTTTGAAAAGCATTGTGATAGGGCATTATCATTTATGGTATCTTTATATGATAGCGGGGCTTTATCTTTTGACGCCCCTTTTCAGAAGTTTCGTGAAGAATGCTGAAAAAGGAGAAGTATTATTTTTTATAGCCGTTTCGGCAATCTTTAATTTTGTGTTTGTTTTAAACCGATATGTTTTTCACTTTATCTTTTTTCATGAAATAGGTGAAAAGATGGCTATAAGCACATTGATAGGATATGCGGGATATTATGTGGCAGGCTGGTATCTTTCACATATAGATTTGAAAGGTAAGATAGTGGCGGGAATATATACGGCAGCTGTTTTATCATATGTAATTGCAATTTTAGGAACGGGATATATCAGTGCTAAGCAAAACACGCTGAATATTGTGTTATATACAAACTATTCTTTGACAATTTTTTGTATGAGCACGGCAATCTTTTTATTTTTCAAGAGATCTGACCGAATCAATAAAAGTATATTTAAGATCGAAAGGTTGAAACTGTACAAAGTAATGTTCATAGTTTATTTGATACATCCGTTTTTCATAGAAAGATTCAGAAGGGTATACGATTTGAATTTATTTCTTGCAAGCATCGTTATATTTTTAGTAAGTACGGTTGCAGCAATTATTTTAAAGGGGATTGCAGATTTTATTGTCGGCTTGAAACGTAAGGCGGGCGAAGTATATTTAAAGCAGGATATAACAAAATAAGTCTCTTAATAATGAAGTTTTTTGGCAAGTGTTTAGGGAGTATTGATATTTTAGAAAGAGAGTCGGTGCTATGAAAAAGGATAAGTTCCATAATACCAATGCCGTAAGGATGCTTGATAAAGCAGGGGCGGTATTTGAGTCTATAGAGCTTGGATTTGATGAAGCAAAAACAGGTACTGAGGTTGCAGAAATACTCGGTGTTTCGTCGGATATTGTGTATAAAACTTTAGTTACCGTAGGAAAGTCGGGTGAACATTATGTTTTTATGGTTCCGGTAGAAGAAAAACTTGATTTAAAGAAATCAGCTAAAATTGTAAATGAAAAATTTGTTGAACCGATAAAACAGAAAGATCTGTTATCGCTTACAGGTTATGTACATGGAGGCTGTAGTCCGATAGGTATGAAAAAATATTTCAGAACAGTGATTTATAAAAATGCATATAAATATGAAAATATTTATTTCAGTGCAGGCAGGATAGGACAACAGATAAAGATGAGTGTGAGCGAGCTTGAGAAGATGATTCCGCTTGAAAACGGAGATATAATATAATGGAGCGGGCGAAGGGAATCGAACCCTCGTGTCCGGCTTGGGAAGCCGGTGTTCTGCCATTGAACTACGCCCGCAACACGCTAACATTATATCAAAGCAGGCTTGTAAATTCAATATTAAATATGGCGTTTGCTGTGGTTAATATATTTAGCGAATCAATGCAAACATGACAATAAAATGTTGTTTGTTGCGGTGATATATTTTTGATAAGCGTACAATATTAAATAGGTTAATTGATAAATAATCAGCAGTTCAGGAGAATTTTATAATGAAAATTATTGATGCTCATGTAAACTTAATGAATTCACCGATTTTTGATGAAGAAGCTAAAAACTCGGGAGGGGTCAATGATCCGGAAATCCTGAGTGAAAATTATGCTGCAAACGATGTAGAAAGTGTCGTGGTAATGGGAACAGGAGATTGGGGGTTAAACGGAAAGAGAAAATATGGTTGCCCCATGATTCCGGATCTGAAATATCGAGAAATCCTTGAAAAGAAGGGGATAAGAGTAAGTTATTGCCTGGGCGTAAAAAGCAGTGAACTCTTAAATATGGAATACAGTCAGCAGAAGGTTTGCTGGGATATGTTTGAAAGAGAAATACAAAATCGGCAGTGCGCAGGTGTAAAACTTTATCCGGGATATGAATCGGTTTATGCTTATGACACCATACATAGACCGATATTTGAATTGTTGGCAAAGTATAATCTCCCCGCTGTTGTGCATACGGGAGATATAAGAAGAGGCAAGGGGATTTTGAAATATGCACATCCGTTGACTGTTGATGAGTTGGCGGCGGATTTTCCAAGAGTGAAATTTGTGATTTCACACTGCGGATCACCATGGATTTGTGATGCTGTTGAGGTCGCGGTAAAGAATCCCAATGTCAGCATCGACCTGTCGGGTTTGGCAAAGGGAAATTTTACTACAGACTGGTTTTTAAATAAATACGAAGACTTTGTTTCATATTTTAAGATGTGGATGACATATTTAGGTGATTATAACAAACTGATTTTCGGTACGGATTGGCCTGTAGTAAGCATTGAAAGTTATATAGCTTTGATAAAAAAGTTAGTACCCGACGCTGCATATGATGATGTATTTTATAACAATGCACTAAGAGTGTTCAATTTGATTTAAAGCTTTAAAAATTCAGGAGTTAAAAAATATGCAACAATTGGCGATCAAAAAATTTGAAAGAAAAGAGAATTATCATGCTGATTCAGGATAAAGAAGAATATAGGAAGAGAGCTTTCGATCTCATAAATTCATATGATATTGATATTCTAAAAAAATATGACGGTAAGATATTTAAAAATGTCTTGAAATTAAAAAGTTTTTGTGAGGCAAAAACGGTGTTTATTTATGTGAGTGTCAACAGGGAAGTGGATACAAGGCAAATTATTTTAAAGGCACTTGAGATGGGAAAGACTGTAGCTGTTCCAAAATGTTTTGGTAAGGGTCTTATGCTTGCAAAAAAAATTAATTCTTTTGCAGAACTGTTACCGGGAATGATGGATATTCCCGAACCTTCCGAGTATGCAACAACAATATTGCCTGAGATGATAGATTTTGCGGTTGTGCCCTGTGTTGCATGTGATATTTCAGGAACCAGGCTCGGCTATGGCGGAGGATATTATGATCGCTACTTACCTAAACTCAGAAAACAGGTTTTAGATGAGTCGGTATTACTTACTCGGAGTTTTACATGTTTTGAGAAACTTCCTAAAAATGATACGGATATAAAATTAAAAAATATAGCTACGGAAAATGGTGTTACAAAGCTGTAAATCCTTTGACAAACATAGCTCGTAACTGTATAATGTTTTATTGTGAGATTAATATTTTGCGTCCATAGCTCAGCTGGATAGAGCAGCACACTACGAATGTGAAGGTCCGGGGTTCGAATCCCTGTGGGCGTGCCAAATTAATTGTCGAAGTCGTTAGTTTTTCAATGAAGATGTTGAAATTCTGGCGGCTTTTAAGTTTCTGAAAGGGCTATGCCGAACTAATCTTATCCGGGACACCATTTAAGTTATCAGCGAAAGAATATCAACTAAAAATAATTTGATTTTTCATACAGGAAAAGATATGCTGTATATAGCAAGAACGATGGAGGACAGCTTTTAGAAGTAAGAGGATCAGTTTTGATAAAATTATATATTGATGTAAAAAATAAATATAAAAGCACGGATGAGTTTGTTAAAAAATGTATTTTAAATGATAAGGACTGGATTCAGATATTTGGAAAAACTGATTGTGGTGAGCTTAAGATAAAAAGAGGACCCGGCGGACAACCTATTTTAGATGATCTGAATATTTCGGTATCCCACACAGCTGAAATGATTTTACTTGCAGTTTCGGATATCGGAGCTATAGGTATTGATGCGGAGAATGTAACAAGAAGTAATTTTGATGTAGGAAAAGCAAGAAAACTTGCAAAAAGATATTTTAATAAAGATGAACTGGAATATATATGTGACGGATTTGAGAAAAGCGGACTTGAGAAAAAAGAAAAGCAAGTTGAAAAAATACAAAATGAAAACCTTAACAATCAAATAGAAGATTTTGATACCGGAAAAAGTGAAGAGAACATAACTGTGCGGTTTTTAAAAATATGGACGCGGAAAGAGGCGCTTTTGAAATTAAGAGGTATAGGACTTAAGGGTGGTCTTAAAATTGTGAAAGATAGTGATACATCTGTAGATACTTTTTTTTATGACTATAATCATGATGAAAAAAAAGAAAAGTTGATTGTATCATTAGCTTTGAATAAATCACAAGGGAGTTTCAGCATTCCATAAATCACGATTCAATTAATTTGTCAAGTACGAAAAAAGGTCATTTCTAAGGTCTTTTTCCGTACTTTTTTTCGAGAAAAAATTCTTATAAAATATATAAAAATAGAGTGTATTATGCTACTGTAGTTAATAAAGATAAAGTGCAAATTCAAAATTCCAAGGTTTTGATTGATAAAAGTGTTAAGAAATAAGAGTTAGCGAGGTAAAAAATATGTTAGATTATAAAGTTTTTTATTATTTTTTATTATATATTCTGATTTTTGTGCTTGGTGGTATTTTAATTATAAGATTTGCAAGACTGATGAGCTATTTATTCTTTCCTGATGATTATTGTACAGAACATTTTGGTGAGCTGAAACCTCTTATAGAAGTTAAGAACAAAAAAATAGCTTGGATATTAAGTTTTTTTGTACCGATTCCTATCGCTGTTGGATTGTATTTTCTACGATTTGCAAATATTGGCGGCTTTCTCCGGTATCTTTCGCTTTATGTTAAACCAAATACAGCATTTTATACTTTAGGTTCTATATATTTTGTAGAGGCTCTTATATTTTTGATTATTATAATGGAACAGAAATTAATAAGAAAAATATGTAAGAACAAACGAAAATTGATATTAGTCACTTTGTTTTATGCTATTCTTATTATCGGTTTGTGTATAGTCATATATAAATATATGGTCAAATTCTAGAAATTAGGAATAAGAGAGTTAACTACATAAGAAAATAAAAATAGAGAAGTTTTTCAATACTATAGAAATATAAAAAATCAAAGTGTTTTTAAGGAGCTTGGGGATAAAT
>CAJPNN010000060.1 GCA_905372035.1 Bacillota bacterium
ATATATATCATATTTTAAAACAGATTCCAATATAAGAGTTTTACTTTTTTATTTTTAAAATATCACCGGGATGAATATTCCCATCTATATGGTTTTCTCTTTTTATAGTATGTACATTCTTTCTTATATCATTTTCCTTATTTCCATATTTCTCCGCTATATCCCAAAGAGAATCTCCGGAATGCACTTCATATATTATATAACTGTCACCATCAAAATTTTCATATGATGTTTTATAAGCACTTTCTCCAAATGCGATATCATTGTTTGTAAATATAATATTTGTCAATGTAAATAAACTTATGAAAAGTAATATTAAAAAAGTAACAAATCTCATCTTTGATTTTATAATATACGCTTTTTTAGCATTTGTATTATTCATATTCATTATTTAATCTCCTCATCTTTTTTATTCAAGAACCTTTGTTCGTTTTTATATTAGCACATATGTTCTTTATTGTAAAGCTTTTTTCGAACATTTGTTTCTTTTTTTGTGGAGATAACAATCCGATCTCACCATCATAAATGACATACTTTATTTTTCCGAATATCATTTTGCATAACAAAAAAGCCCGAGCCGAGGGTTTCTCAGTCGAGCCTTTATCTACAGTCTACAGTCTGATAACAGAAAAATTTTTCCGTTCTTTTATTTTTGTAATAAAAAATTACCGATATTTTAAAGCTGTAAAATCTATATTATATGTCAGCGTTCATTATAACATTCCTACCAAATCCAATCCCGGTACCAATGTCTTTTCTCCCGGTGTCCACTTTGCAGGGCAAACCTGATCTCCATGCTTGCTTACAAACTGACAAGCCTGCAATTTTCTGAACAATTCTTCCGCATTCCTTCCTACGTTTCCGCTCGAAACCTCATAAGAAACGATCTTTCCTTCAGGATTTATTATAAATGTTCCTCGTTCGGCAATTCCCTGTTCTTCAATATAAACATCAAAATCTTTAGCCAGTTTCCCTGTAGGATCCGCAAGCATTACATATTTGATTTTCTTTATGGTATCTGAGGCGTCATGCCAAGCTTTATGAACAAACTCCGTATCACATGAAACGGAATAAACTTCAGCTCCCGCATTTTTAAACTCATCATATTTATTCGCCAAATCTTCAAGTTCTGTAGGGCACACAAACGTAAAATCCGCCGGATAAAAAAAGAAAATAGACCATTTCCCCATAATATCTTCTTTGCTTATAACTTTAATACTGTCTTCATGATACGCATTAACCCTAAAATCTGATACTTCTCTACCTATTAATGACATAATTTCTCCCCCTTAAATTTTCTAATCCTATCTACATTTTTCATATTCATCGTACAAATTAAATATACCCGATCTTAATTAGCATAAACAAACTCTTTGTAAAAAAAATACACAAGCTTTTATCATTTATAAGATGCTGCCTATGTATCAGATAATCAGGTATGATTTACGTATTAATAATGTGTTTAAAGAATTTTTATTCTTCGACTCTTTCAATATCTGCGCCTAAACTTTTAAATTTTTTCACAAAATCTTCATAACCTCTCTCAATGTGATATATTTCTGAAATTTCGGTTTCCCCTTCAGAAAAAAGACCCGCCAATACCAGTGCCGCACCCGCTCTTAAATCTGTTGATATCACCTCTGCACCCATAAGGTTTGTCTTCCCTGAAACAACTGCACTTTTCCCGTCTATTTTTATATTTGCCCCCATTCTGGCAAGCTCTCCTATGTGCATGTAACGATTTTCAAACACAGTTTCTATTACAACGCTTGTTCCTTCAACAGTAGTTAAAAGCGACATGAACTGTGATTGCATATCTGTGGGAAACCCCGGATAAGGTAAAGTTTTTATATCTGTAGAACGAAGCTTGGTCTTATTTGCTATAACTCTCATTCCATCATCCGTATCATATATTTCCACGCCACATTCTTTAAGTTTTGCAATTATAGGCTTTACATGATCCGGCACAACATTTTTTATAAGTACGTCTCCACGTGTTATAGCCGCCGCCACCATAAAGGTTCCCGTCTCGATTCTGTCGGGAATAACCGCATGCCGCGCGGCGTGAAGCTTATGAACTCCTTCAATTTTTATGGTATCAGTCCCTGCACCTTTTATTTTGGCTCCCATTTTGTTTAAAAAATTAGCCAAATCAACTATTTCAGGCTCTTCCGCAACATTTTCAATAATTGTGGTTCCCTCTGCCAAAACAGCTGCCATAATAATATTTTCTGTGGCTCCCACGCTTGGAAAGTCTAAGTAAACATCGCATCCTTTAAGCCCGTTATCAACTGTAGCTTCTATATAGCCGTTATTTTCTTCAATGTTAACTCCTAAAGCTTCAAAACCCTTAAGATGAAGATCTATAGGTCTTGCTCCTATCGCGCATCCTCCGGGAAGTGCAATCTTGGCTTTTCCTGTCCTCGCAAGCAAAGGTCCCATTACCAGGATCGATGCTCTCATTTTTTTAACCAGCTCATATGGTGCTTCAACCGCCAATATCTCGGAAGTTTTTGTCTCTACAGTGTTATGATCATAATCAGCATGAATATCTCCGCCTATGCACTCTATGAGTCTACACATGACATCCACATCTCTAAGCTTCGGAACGTCCATTATTTCACACTTTTCCTCTGTCAGAAGTGTTGCTGCTAAAATCGGTAAAACTGCATTCTTAGATCCGCTGATCGATACCGTTCCCGACAGCGGACAACTCTTCCTAACTACATATCTTGCCACTAAAGAATCCTCCAATTATATATTAAAAATTCTTATAATCAATAATTCAACAACTCGTCTTTATTAGTATATATAATTTAGGTAAAGTTTTCAACTTATTTATAAGTTTTTTGTTGTAATACTTCGATCTTCTTGATAGTATATTAGCATATATCACTTTACAATTTTGAATAAGAAAAGAGGTTTTTTATGAACAATATATCTTTCAATTTAACACTTGGACAAATTATAACAATAATACTCTGTTTATTAGCTTTTATAATACTTATTCAGCTTATATTTTTATTAAAAAAAGCCTTTCCCATGATGAATAAACTCAATAAAATTTTGGATGATACCTCTGTAGTTACAGAAGTGGCTGCCGACGGTGCAAAGGCGACAAAAGAAACCGTTTCGGAGATAAATGAAACTATAAAATCTCTTACCGGATCCGTGAAAAATAATAAGGCCATAATCTCATCAATATCCGCATTTATCAACGCTATAGCAAAGCTTAAAGGCAATGTAAAAAGTAAATAAAAATTTTATCATATGTGTTGACATTATTACTTTTAATGGTAGAATATCACTGTGTATATGTTTCACAGCAAAATGCTTGAATTTATTGCAAGAAAATATGTAATTGTGAAGTATGGAAGGAGGATGCACGGAATATGAAAGCTACCGGTATTGTAAGAAAAGTTGATGAGTTGGGACGAATCGTCCTCCCTATCGAATTGAGAAGAACCCTCAATATAAATATTAAAGACCCTATTGAAATTTATGTTGATGGTGAATTTATATTACTGAAAAAATACGAGCCTGCCTGCATTTTTTGTGGAAATGCAAAGGATGTAAAGAATTTGCACGGGAAAAACATTTGTGCTGAATGTGTAAGTGAACTTCTCGAAGAGAATAAATCAAAATAAAATTTATAATAATTTTATGACAATCGAGCAGGGGCAATTCCTGCTCGATTATTTATTTTCTGTCATAAGCTTTTAAAATCTCACATGTATAAGTTCCATCTCCGTTATATATTATTAGAGGTTCTCCGAATCTGCACTCAACGCCTCCACCTTTTATAAACTCCATTAATATCATTTTGGGCTTCGTAAAAGCCGTAGAACTGACAATTCGTATATTTCTGGGTTCCATACCTGTATCCCGTGCAAAACACATTGAATCCGCAAACCTTGAAGGCCTGTTTATCATATACAACCTGCCCTTTTCTTTGAGCAGCAAAGATGCAAAGTCCATAAAATCTCTTAATTCCGCACATGTCTCATGCCTTGATAAAGTAAGTGAGTCGGTAGAATTTAAGACGGCTCGTCCTTTGGGAAAATACGGCGGATTACATGTAACAACATCACATTGCCCTAAAAAACCGCTTATATCATTACCGGACAAATTATCACAGCTATCTTCCTTCATATTACACGAACAGATATTCCTCAACCTGTCAGCCATACTCACATCCGCTTCAATAAATTCTATTTTATCTTTTAAGCCGTTTAACTCAACACTCTTTCTTGCCATTTCGATCAAATTTTTCTGTATGTCTATACCCACAACTTTAGAAAACTTTGTTTTATAAGAAAGTATTAAAGGGATTATTCCGTTACCTGTACCCAAGTCAAAAACTACGTTTTCTTTTTTTATACCCTGTGATGCAAAATAGCTCAAAATAACTGCGTCAATACCATAACAAAAACTTTCGGTATCCTGAAAAATTTTTAGTTCCCCAAACCCTGTCCTATCTAATCTTTCCATCTTTCCTCCTCTATACTTATCTTATCAGTACAGGAGTCTTATTCTGCATTAATTAATCCTTAAGTAATTGCTGAATTTCTTTAAGCTGTTCTTCGTCTATATCTTCTTGCTTTTCTATCTCCGACAGAATATCCGCTTCCTTCACCCCTCCGGATTTGCCGCCGTCCGTACGAATTATTTCACTTTTCTTGTATGAATAAAAGTCCGGTGAAAGTTTTTCTTCCCCATCTTTCCCCTTTTCCATAAACAACCTTGTCTTAACTGTTCCAAGCAATAAATTTGTCTCTATAACAACCGCATCACCGTCAGGAGTTTTAACTTTTTCTCCTGTTACGGGCATACCCTTGTTCATATGGTTATATGTATCATTCTCATATTTTAAACAGCACATAAGTCTTCCGCATGTACCCGAGATTTTAGTGGGATTTAAAGATAAATTTTGCACTTTGGCCATTTTAATTGAA
Organism: Bacillota bacterium; assembly: GCA_905372035.1. Lineage (GTDB taxonomy): Bacteria > Bacillota > Clostridia > Peptostreptococcales > Anaerovoracaceae > CAJPNN01. The sequence goes on from CAJPNN010000060.1 coordinate 4,956, forward strand.
ACAGGCTGAAATTCCGGAAGCCACTTGTTACAACACAAAGGTCTCCCGCAAATTCCTATTCCGCCTATCATTTTTGCTTCATCGCGAACACCTATTTGTCTAAGTTCTATTCTCATTCTGAAAACAGCTGCAAGATCCTTTACAAGCTCTCTGAAATCAACTCGACCGTCCGATGTGAAATAAAAAATTATCTTGCTTGAATCGAAAGTATATTCAACGTCTATAAGTTTCATATCCAATCCGTGTTTATCAACTTTTTCCTGGCAGAGTTCAATAGCCTTTTCTTTTTTACTTACATTTTCCTCATGTAAGATCTCATCATCTTTCGTAGCCTTTCTTATGATTTCTTTAAGCGGTGCAACTATATCTTCTTCAGTTATTTCTTTTATTTCACCTACAACAGTTCCATATTCAAGCCCTCTTGCCGTCTCAACGATAACATGATCTCCATCCTTTATATCAAGAACACCCGGATCAAAATTGTATATTTTCCCTGCATTTTTAAATCTTATACTGGCAACACTTACCATCAATTTTTTCCCTCCACATCTATTCTATCAAGTATATCAAGTGTCAATGCCTTAATCGTATTCAGACGATTGAAATCACGATATATACTGTTCTTTGCAATTTCCATCTTTCTTATATGATCGCCAATTATGCTTTGTTTCGCATAAACATCTTCTAAATCAGGTTCTTTAAAATTTGTATATATATTTAATGATTCATCTGTAACCGTTATATTTTCCGAAATATTTTTGTCTAACACGAACAGATCCAACATTTTATTTCTGAGAAACATCTCGCAAAACTCCAAACCTTTTATCAAATCATGCTTTGCAATATCCTTATTTGCTATCTTTTCTATAACAGGTTTGATTTGAAAATAAGGTTCTCCTCTTAAAAGCTTGTCAATATAACAAGTGAGATTTTCTAAATATACTATGTCCAATTGCTGTGTTTCACCACATTCTGCAATACCGCATTTTATAAATCCGCATCTTGATTTTATGGTAGGCAACAATGCTTCCGATAAATTTGTCGTAAGAATTACAACTGTTCCGATTATAGGTTCTTCCAAAACTTTGAGCAACTTATTTTGACTTTGTGAATTCATTTTATCGGCGCCTTCAATTAAAGCTATCATATACTTTCCTGACAACGGTCTTTTTAAAAGCCTGTTTTTTAAATCATCTATTTTCTCAACTTTAATATTTGAATTTTTTCCATCTCCTGAAACCTTGATCACATTATCGGATTCTACTCCTCCTCCGGCTTTCAAAAGTTCATTTGCAAAATATACGCCTGCATTAAAGGCTGACTCCGAATCATGCGCTTCAATAATGTAAGCATGTCCTACATGATCCGCTTTAATGATTTTTTGAACTTTTTGTTTAAAAATGGACAAAGCATTTTCATCACTCATATTATTTTCACCCTTGCCTATAACCGCTTATATTATTTTCCTGACTTCTTCAATAATGATTTCAGCAATACATTCTATACTTTTTTCTCCGTCTATCCTAACAACCCTGTCAGGATTTTCCTCTGCAATCTTCTCATATCCCTTATACACACGATCATGATACTCATACGGCTCCGATTCAAGTCTGTCAAGTTCACGCACAATTCTATCCTTTGATTTATTAGGATCCAGCATAAGCAAAAATGTCTTGTCAGGCATAGTTCCATGTATTGCAAATTCGTTTATCTTTTCAACCATAGATCCAAGCTTCCTTCCATACTTTTGATAAGCAACGGATGAGTCGATATATCTGTCACAGAGTACCACTTTACCTTGTTTCAACGCCGGTCTGATAACCTCTTCAACATGCTGAGCCCTACATGCCGCATATAGCATAGCCTCTGTCTCAGGTAACATATTTCCGAAATCTTTACTTAATATTATCTTTCTTAATTCTTCACCCAGCAAAGTGCCACCCGGTTCTCTCGTAAATATACAGTTGTATCCCATCTTTTCCAAAACGGTTTTCAAGATTTCTATTTGAGTGGTTTTTCCCGAACCGTCCGTACCCTCAAAAGTTATAAATATTCCACGTTCCATATCTTTTCCTTATTTCCTGTTGTTTTTAACTTTTTTCTTACCCGATAAAACCTGCTCATACAAATTATTTATCAAAATAACAGCTACAATTACTATAGGAATACAAAGCAGCAAAACAAACAGTACTGTCAAAAAAGTCATATCAATCCTCCTGCTCTATACTGTATCTTGTTATATAACCGTTACTTTTCTCAAATTCTCTGACATTGTCTTTAGATACGGCATCTATCTTAAAAATTTTTTCATATCCTACAGAATCCTTTGATAGTTTTCCTGATATTATATCTAAACCATATCTTATAGCTTCCCTTATATTTACCGGCGTATAGTTGAAAGTAACCTGTTTTATTCCTAAATCTTCATAAGCGGATACTATATTTTCGACTCCACTTTTGGATGCTCCTATACTTGAAATCAACTGTATTTTTAATTTGGCGTTACCCGTATAATTTTGTATCGCATCCAACACACCGAGAGCACATTCATCACTTTGAGTATATATAGCCCTTACGTTTGAAATTGTGGATATATCGGATTTATCCAACCAGTCTTCAAATTCATTCATAGCTTTTATTCTTGATGATGTCTCAAACTGTGATATTATATGCAGATTGCTGTCGATATCTCTTTGAAATATCTTATAAAGCTTTTTATCAATAAAATTATCGCTATCATAAAATGCTACAATATCAAGTTTACCGTTATAGCCCGATTCTTCTTTAAAAGAATTGTAAAAATCATTAAAAAGCTTCACATTATCCTTTCCAAACTCATCCATGTCATAATAAAACCCTGCATTAGGTATTATTTTAGTAGGTGTATTCAGTCTCTCGCTGTATAAAATAACAGATATTCCCGATTTCATAGCCTTATTAAGCGCCTTTGAAACTGAATCCGATTTAAACGGGTAGATAATAATACAATCAAGCTTTTTATTTACGGCATCCTCAATTTCTCTTATCTGTTCTTCAACAGATCCGCACATCACAACTTCAATGCCCGTTCCGTTTTCAACTTGAGCAATTTCTCCTTCATCTACAGCCTGCTCATAGCATTGAGTCATATATTCCTCGGGCTCATCCTGCAAAACAACTTTCATCTTTGTTATTTCTCGCTGACGCTCCCCGTTTGTATTATCTTCACACGCAGTAAAAACAACTGCACTTATACAAATTATAAAGATAGATAAAAAAATCACACTAACACTTTTCAGTTTATAAGACATAACTTCAGTTACCTTTCTATCCGACAATTAAACAATTAAAAATTTTTTCAACAATTTGAAAAAATTTTGACGATCATTCTATATAAGTACCTTTCTATGATAGTGTAAATCCATATTTGAATCTCGGCATTAATTATATCACAAACTAAAAGAAATATACAAGCTAAAAAGCTGAGTGCAAATGCACTCAGCTCTACTGCTTAAGCGGCAACGTCCTACT
>CAJPNN010000061.1 GCA_905372035.1 Bacillota bacterium
TTTTCTATAATAAAAAATTTTAACAAAGAGGGGATTAACATAAATGAAAATTTCAACGTATCAAGAACTTTGAAAAATTCAAATATAATAGATTCTTTACCCACCTGTGAAATGAATATAGGTTCAACCTTTTTAGACGATTTATTTATCGGAACGGATATAAGCGTTTCTTACCCTTTAGAAGCACAGTCGATAAACGGATATATTCTAACCGGATTCAACTATCATACAAATATTATTCATGACAGATTTTATAACCATGAAGTTGAATATATTTTAACGGGTGAGTATGATTCTGACGAGTGCTACAAAAAAGTAAGAAAAAGATTAAAAATCATGAGGATGGGATTAAATCTGCTCCATTTAGAAACTGATCCTCAAAAACAAGCGAAGTTGCAGGAGGTAGCTATGAGTTTTGCTGCAGTACCCGAAGCGGTACCTGCAGTCAAAGCGGCACTTACAACGATGTGGGCTTTTAGAGAATCGGAAAACGATATGTTGCTTTTAGAAGAGGGTTTAATCGTTCCGTTAAATAAAAATATTTCATCATGGGCCACTGATTTATCGGATATAATAAGCGGAATCCTGGATAACAAAACTGTAAAACCGCCGGTATCATCAGGTTTAAATTACACCGGTTATATAAATATACTTTTACATGCACTCAAAGAAGAAACTAAACTTGTAAGACTCATGGATATAATACAAATCAATATAAAAACCGGTTCTGATAAAAATTTTTTATTAAAAGATTATTATGGGGGTATGGAATTTTATGCTGAAATCAATGATAAAACATTGCATTTCATCGAAAATTATTAATTTCGGAAATAAGGGGAGCGTTATCGTAGAAGGAACAATATTTCTACCTGTTTTTATAATAGCTGTAATGTCGGTCTCCTTTATAATAAATATCGTATCGATACAAATGCAGGTAAATCATAATATAGCTGATGAATCATTAAGCTTGCTTACAAGAGCATACAAGGAAAGAATCGCACCTGAATATCCTTTAATTATAAAAAGCAAGCTTTACAATAATCTAAATGATAAAATCAAAAATTTGCATATAAGTAATTATCACTATTTAAATGATAACGGCAAAATATCGGCAAATATTTCATATGATATAAAAAATCCTATGCCCATCGATCTCATAGGTCCCATGCACATAAAAACCGATATACTGTTTCGAGGGTTCATAGGGGAATTGAGAAATACCGAACCAATGTCATATGAAGAGCTGGAAAATAATTATGATGATAATGAAGTATATATATTTCCTAAATACGGCGAAAAATATCACAGTAAAAATTGCAGATGTATTTCAATTTTTCCAAAGGAAAAATTGCTCACAAATCACATAAGAAGACACTGTTCTGCATGTAAGGCCTGCAAGCCCGACGATCTGGCAAACGGTTCTAAAGTATTCGTATCCGAAAAATCTCGTATATACCATCAGGGTAAATGCAGCACGGTAAATAAAATGTATATTAAAATAAATAAAAATAAGGCTGTAGAACAGGGATATGAAAGTTGTAAAATATGTGGAGGAACTTAATATAAAAAATGATTGATACTGCTTATTTAAAAATAAAATATGATCTTTATCTATATAAAAACTATGAAAAAGAAATACTCAAAAGAAAAATTTCAAACAGACTTTTAAGTGCCGACTTTTATTCGATAAACAATGCACACTATGTAAAGTTTAAGACCGATCATCTCATAAATATAAAAGAATTCATAGAACATAATATAAACGGCGGTATTTTATCAAGCGATATAGAAGTAACAAAGCTTTATGAAATACAAAGAGAACTCTTGCATATGGCAGGTGACTTAAGCTTTTATATTATATCCCCGTCGAGAATAGATTTAAATCCTAACTATTTGTTTTGGGATATTAAATCGAATAAGATGCTGCTCGCATATATCCCCTTGAAAGAAGAAAAAGATTTTATAGATAAATTCTGGCATACATCAAAACAACTTTGTAAATTTTCTGGAAATCAAAATTGGAATTACGCTCTTGATTCCTTTTATGAAAATTTTATAAAAAAAAGATATTCTTTTAGAGGCATGCTCCATTATCTAGATGAAGCCATCATTTCTTGCAGTAAAAATCATAGTTAAAGTATTTGATTTTAAATTAAAACATGTTATAATGAATGCCGTCGACTAAAGAATGATTTTATAGCGTTGCCGAGATGATACATTTATCGAAATATGCCTTTTTACTTTAAAGACATCTTGTAATAAATGCCGGCGATTAAAAAAAGCATCTAAAATTATTATGCAATCACAGATTCAAGGTATCACCTAATACCGGACCTTAGGGTAACGATTAGATAAAGCCTTTTGCGGGAAGTGATATACGGCTCTGTGGGTTTACAAGGTTTAAAAATTTTTACTTGTTGAACTAAAATCCGCAAAGGGGGATGCCTAATGACAGATAATATTATAAGTTTAAAAAATATAACAGTAGAATATGATGATGGCGAAAGAATTCTGGATAATTTCAATCTTGATATTCGCAATCATGAGTTTGTCACTTTTTTGGGTCCTTCCGGCTGTGGTAAAACCACTATGCTGAGGATTATAGGCGGATTTATAGCGCCTGCTGAAGGTGATGTTTTTTTTGAGGGAAAAAGAATAAATCATATTCCTCCGTACAAAAGACCTATAAATACTGTATTTCAAAGATATGCACTGTTTCCACATCTAAACGTATATGAAAATATTGCTTTCGGTTTAAGACTTAAAAAAGTTGATGAAACCGAAATAAATAGTCGTGTCACAAAACTTTTAGGTTTAGTAAACTTATCAGGATATGAAAAAAGACGGATAAATCAGTTATCCGGGGGACAGCAACAGCGTGTTGCTATTGCAAGAGCGTTGGTTTTACAACCCAAGGTTCTTCTCCTTGATGAGCCTCTCGGAGCATTGGATCTTAAATTGCGTAAAGATATGCAGCTGGAGCTCAAACGTATACAGCAGGCTTTAAAAATAACTTTTATATATGTGACCCATGATCAGGAAGAGGCCTTAACCATGTCGGACAGGGTAATAGTCATGAATAAAGGGAATATACTTCAAGACGGAACACCCGAAGATATATATAACGAACCGATAAATGCTTTCGTTGCCGATTTCATAGGTGAAAGCAATATATTAAACGGAAAAATGATAAAAGATTATCTTGTGAATTTTGCAGGAAGAAATTATGACTGTGTAGATTTCGGTTTTGGTGAAAATAAGGACGTTGACGTTGTTATACGGCCTGAGGACATCGTAATATCCGAAAAAGGAACAGGCCAACTTGACGGTACGGTTATTTCCGTAATATTTAAAGGGGTTCACTTTGAAATAACAGTTCAAGATGAATATGATTACAAGTGGATAGTTCATTCAACCGAATATCAGGAAACAGGAAGTATCGTAAGCATGTCCGTGATTCCTTTTAATATTCATATAATGGATAAAATGACAAAGGCGGTGAATTCAGTTGAAACTTAAACATGCTCATTTCCCATATGTAGTATGGACGTCTCTTTTTATCGCCATCCCGCTGGGGCTGATAATTTACTATGCTTTTACGGATCATTTCGGAAATTTCACATTAAATTATATCAGAGAATCCGGAGAATATGCTCCCATAATATTGAAATCTATCAGGCTGGCAGGTATATCGACACTTATTTGTCTGGTATGCGGATTTCCTGTCGCATATATTATATCGAGAAGTAAAAAAATCAACGAGCGAACATTGCTCCTCGTTTTAATGCTCCCAATGTGGATGAATTTTTTGCTAAGGACCTACGGGTGGCTCAGCATACTTGAAAATAACGGAATAATAAATCAGTTTCTCTCTTTGCTCCATTTACCCGGATTCAATATGATAAATACACAAGGTGCCGTGATTTTAGGTATGGTTTATAACTACATACCTTTTATGATACTTCCTCTTCACTCTATTATGAGCAAAATAGGTACTGATATTCTGGAAGCCGCACAAGATCTCGGTGCAAACAGTTATTACATTTTTAAGAGAGTAATATTGCCCATCTCCATCCCCGGTATAAAGACGGGGATAACCATGGTTTTTGTCCCTTCTGTAAGTACTTTTATAATTTCACAGATGCTCGGCGGAAGCACAAACCAACTTGTAGGAGACATAATAGAATTACAGTTTTTGGGGAATACGTATAATCCTCATCTGGGCTCTGCCATATCTATAGCTCTAATGGTGCTCGTGCTGCTTATGATGGGGCTTATGGGCTTCTTTGATGATGAGGATCTCGGAGGAAATTTAATATGAAAAAAAGATTATCTTCCATATACCTTAAATTGTTTATAATATTTCTTTATGCCCCCATAGCGGTTTTGATATTTTATTCTTTTAATCAATCAAAAAGTAGGCAGTTTACAGGTTTTACACTTAAATGGTACAAAAATATGTTCCATAATTCCGCAATACTTGACGGTCTTTCAACAACTTTAATAATTGCTTTTTCGGCAGCTATAACATCAACTGTCATAGGGACTTTCGCAGCAACGGGTATTTCAAACCTGAAGGGCAAAAAAAAACTTGCAATCATGAATTTGACGTACCTTCCGATACTCAATCCGGAAATAATTACAGGTGTATCATTCATGCTTCTTTTTGTCACCACAAGAAGTATCATGAATATGCTTCATATGAATTTTGAATTTGGATGGATTACGCTTCTTATAGCACATATAACTATAAATATACCTTATGTAATACTTAATGTACTTCCAAAGATAAATCGGCTTGACAGGTCACTCATAGACGCCTCTATGGATTTGGGCTGCAATCCGTTTCAATCTTTTTTCAAAGTGATAATTCATGAAATCAAACCCGGTATATTTGCAGGTTTTATAATGGCACTCACATTTTCAATGGACGATTTCGTTGTAAGCTATTTTACTACCGGAATAAAACACCAACCGCTCTCGGTCCTGATATATTCCATGACAAAGAGGAGAGTAAGTCCTGAAATAAACGCTCTGTCGGCAATGATATTTTTAGTCATTTTGATTACACTTATTATTGTCAACAAAAATCAGAAAAAACGTGATCATGAAAATAAACTGTTTTTTTATAAAAACGGAGGTGGCTCTTTTGCAAAAAAGTATAAGTAAACTCAGATATATAGCTATTTATATCATAGTCTTTTTTGTTGTAAGCACCTCATCGGTTTCAGTGCACGCTTCCGGTAATTTTAAATATGACACTGACTACTATTCACGCCTGAAAGGCAAAGATGTGGAGCTAAATGTATATAATTGGGGTGAATATCTATCTAACGGTTCCAACGGTTCAATGGATATAAACAAAGAATTTGAAAAACTTACCGGAATAAAGATCAACTATTCAAATTACGAAACAAATGAAGCTATGTATTCAAAACTTAAAAGTGATGCCAACATATATGATGTAATTTTTCCCTCGGATTATATGGTTGCAAGAATGATAGAAGAAAATATGCTTGCAAGACTCGATTTTAAAAATATTCCTAATTTTAAATATATAGATCCCGTTCTTTTAAATCCCGTATATGATAAAAATAATCGCTATTCCATACCGTATACTTGGGGTATTACGGCATTGATATACAATAAAAAATATTATAAATCACCGCCAAAAAGCTGGAAAGCTCTCTGGAATAAAAAATATAAAAATAAAATCCTGATGTTTAAAAATTCGAGGGATGCTTTTGCGATCAGCTTATCCATACTCGGCTATGATATCAATACGGAAGATCCGAAACAAATAAAAGATGCTCAAGAACTTTTAAAAAAACAAAAGCCTCTGCTGCAGGCCTATGTGATGGATCAGATATTCGATAAAATGCTGAGAGAGGAAGCCGTAATAGCACCATGTTATGTCGGTGACGGAATGATAATGAAAAATGAAAATAAAGATCTTGAAATCGCACTTCCCGAAGAACATAAAAATCTTTTTGTAGATGCGGTTTGTGTACCTAAAAAATCAAAAAATAAAATCGCAGCGGAAATGTATATAAATTTTCTTAACGAACCTGAGGTTTCAAAAGAAAATACAAAATATATACTATACTCTACGCCTAATCTTGCGGCAAAAGAACTGTTGCCCGCTAAAACTAAAAATAATCCTTTGCTATATCCCGATAAAAAAATTTTATCCGAATGCGAATCGTTTACAAACCTTTCACATAATACAAATTTAATTATGGATAAGTACTGGTCACAACTCATGATACCCGGAAACAAACTGCTTTCTAAAATAATTTTGACTGCTATAATCATTATAATGCTTTCGGGATACATATTTATTAAATACAGGCGCAAATCTTCTTGTTGTAAAACAAAAACTCTTATATAATAAGTATAACGCATCATAATTCAACTCTAATAAAAGATGAAAATTACTATGATGACATAACTGTTACAAAGGAGCATATATTAAGATATGAAGTCGCTTTCTGTGAGATTAAGACCGGATAAACTTGAATATTTTATCGGACAGGAACATTTTTTTTATGACGGTTCACTGTTTTATAATTCAATAAAAAATAAAACGTTTAAATCCGCTATTTTTTTCGGACCCTCGGGAACCGGAAAAACTACGCTTGCAAGGATCATCGCAAAATCCGTAAACTCCGATTTTTTCGAAATAAATGCCTCTGAAACCGGAACTAAAGAACTTAAGGAAGTACTCGGAACGGCAAAAGATAATTTTTTTTCCTTAAGAGAAGAAATTACCTTTTTATATGTTGATGAATTTCACAGATGGAACAAACTGCAACAAGATTCACTGTTAAAATCATTAGAAGAGGGAGCTGTAAAATTCATAGGGAGTACCACAGAAAATCCGTATTTTTCTATAAACGATGCTATATTAAGCAGGGTAGGACGAATATATGAATTTCGCAAACTATCCGACAGCAACCTTAAAACAGTATTAAAAAGGGCTTTGTCCGACACGGAATTCGGATTGGGAAATATAAAAAAAAGTATCGACGAAGATGCTGTAGATCTGCTGTCTGAGATTTCAAACGGTGATTTGAGATATGCTCTTGACAGCCTGGAATTCATATTCAATAACAGCAATGATGATAAAATCACATCTAAAACAGTCAAAGAAGCTTGTCAGCGTGCAAAAGGAACTTTTCATAAAAGTGAAGACTATTACAATCTGCTGTCCGCACTTCAAAAGTCAGTAAGAGGAAGCGATCCCGACGCTGCCGTGTTTTATTTGGCAAAGCTTATAGATGGCGGTTGTGATCTTAAATCTATATCCAGACGTATTCTTGTAATGGCGTCGGAAGATGTGTCTTTAGCATATCCGATGGCAATAACTGTCGTTAATTCATGTGTATCGGCTGCCGAAAAGGTGGGTTTTCCGGAGGCTCGAATACACTTATCTCAAGCTGTCTGCCTTCTAGCATCGTGCCCCAAATCAAATAAAACCTATCTTGCTGTAGATAAAGCTCTGTCTGATATCCAAAATAAGACAATAGATGAAATGCCGGCTCATATTATGGATTCTCATTACAGCGGCGCAAAATCTTTAGGTAGAGGAAAAGATTATTTATATCCGCATAATTTTGGCGGATATGTCAAACAACAGTATCTTCCTGACAATATATCGGATGTTAAATATTACGAGCCTACCGATAATGGAAAAGAAAAATTTTTTAAAAGTTATCTGGAAGGGCTGAAAAAGTTATGAAAATAGAAATTGCGGATTATTCCGGATTTTGCTTCGGAGTGAAAAAAGCCGTTGAAATGACTTATAAAACGATTTTTGATAGCAAAGGAAAAAATAACATCTACAGTTGCGGTCCCATAATTCATAATGATAACGTCACATTTGAACTTGTGGAAATGGGGCTCAAAATAGTGCAATCTCTTGATGAAGTTCCCGAAAACTCTATTCTCATCGTACGCTCACACGGTGAAGGTAAAAAATTTTACGATACGGCTGCAAAAAAAAATCTTGAGATCATAGATGCAACATGCCCGTTTGTCGAGCGTATACATAATATCGTAAATTCTTATAAATATGACGAAACCATAGTCGTAGTCGGAGATTTTATGCATCCCGAGGTCCGTGGAATTTTAGGCTGGTGCAAAACTCCTTCCATAGTGGTTGCAAGCATAGAAGATGCCAAAAATATAAGAGATAAAAATTTATCTGTAGTAGTTCAAACTACATTTAATGTTGAATTATTTTCAAAGAT
>CAJPNN010000062.1 GCA_905372035.1 Bacillota bacterium
GCATTATACATTTCATCTATCGTTTGAGTAAAAAAATTCGTTTCAGGTCCGAAAATTTCTATTTTGTCACCTAAATTCATCTTGTTTCTTTGTTCAATAACGGCTATTTTGCTGTCGGCATCATATGAGAGTACTATACCTGTGAAACTGTAGTTTCTCGTATAATCGGAAGTTTGATAATTTTGATCAAGGTTTGTAGGTTTTTTGTAGAAAAAACCTGTGGTAAATTCTCTATGACTTACTTTTTTCAGTTCATTTAAAAGTGAATCCTCATAAGGGCGCCCCTGATAATAAGCGTCAATGGCTTTTCTGTATGCAGACACGACGGTGGCAACATAAAATATACTTTTCATTCTACCTTCAATTTTTGCGGATGAAATTCCCGACTCTATAAGTTCCGGAATATGTTCTATCATGCACAGGTCTCTCGAATTCATTATGTAAGTTCCCCTGTCATTTTCTTCTATCGGATAATATTCTCCGGGTCTTTTCTGTTCGACAAGAGCATATTTCCATCGACACGGATGTGAGCATTCTCCTCTGTTGGCGTCTCGATCTGTCATAAAATTGCTTAGAAGGCATCTTCCCGAATAGGATATACACATAGCGCCGTGAACGAAAGCTTCAAGTTCAACCGATTCATCTATTTTGCTTCTAATATTTCTTATTTCGTCAAATGTCAGTTCTCTCGCAAGAACTATGCGCTTTGCACCGAGTTTATGCCAGAACATAACGGATTGATAATTTGTAGTATTTGCCTGTGTACTTATATGTATTTCGGCGTTTTTTACGGTTTCTTTTATGATGGTGAAAATACCGGGATCGGAAACTATAAATGCGTCTATTCCCATGGAATCCAAGGTCTTTATATATTCTTTGAATATATCGATATCTTCATTGTGTGCAAAGATATTGACAGTTATATATACTTTTTTATTTCTCTCATGTGCAAAACTTATCCCTTCTTCCATTTCGGATATTGTAAAGTTGCTTGCACCTGCTCTAAGACCGAAATTTTCACCGGCAAAATATACGGCATCGGCACCGTATATTATAGCAAATTTCAGTTTTTCAAGATCTCCCGCAGGAGCTAAAAGTTCTATCTTTTTCATATATTCACCTGTTTTATTCTATGTAACTTATGGATATACCGTCACCTATAGGAAGAATGACACTGTTTGCATCTTCGTTTAGAAATGATATGAATTCCCTTAATTTTCTTATTATTGTTTTGTATCTCTTTGAATCCTCGTTCGAACTGCAAGCCACATATCCTCTAAAAAGGACATTGTCGGTGATTATGAGACCGCCGGATCGCACTAAGGGCTTTGACAGTTTCCAGAGTTTTAAATAATGGCTTTTGGGTCCGTCGATAAAGACCATATCATACCTTGCGGATTCGTTTTGTTTTTGCAGCCATAAAAGTGCATCGTCATTGACAACATCAATTCGGTTTTGCAGTTTTAATTTTGTGATATTATCTTTTGCACAGCTATACATATCTTCCGATTTTTCGACGGTAGTGATCCGAATTTTTTCCGAAATACAAGCAAAGCAGGAGGATGAATATCCCACTGCCGTACCTATTTCAAGTATTTCAGTTATATGTCTGCTTCTTATAATATTCAGCAAAAAACTTTCAGTGTCTTTAAGAATTATCGGAATACCTTGTTTTTCCGATTCACACCTGAGCAAATACAAATCTTTGCTTGGAGGTTTATATAACTTAGATAAATAATCTTCGATTTCTTCTTTTAATACTGACATTATTTTATGTATTTATCCTTATCTTTTAAAAATTTATTATAATCCTTATGGAAAATAGTGGTTCCGTCTCCCTTTGCAAGAAAATACAGATAGTCATTTTTTTCAGGATGAATAGCGGCTTTCAGTGCAGCTGTGCCCGGACAGCATATCGGACCCGGAGGCAAGCCTTTATTTAAATATGTATTATAGGGTGATTTTGTCCTTGTATCCTTTATTGAAAGTCTGGGTTTGGTTTTCCCTAAAACATATTGAACTGTAGAACATGACTGTAAGGGCATTTTAATTTTTAATCTGTTATAAAATACCCCTGCAATTTTAGGCATTTCAGCTATCGATCCTGCTTCTTTCTGTACGATGGATGCCATCGTAACAACTTGGTTGAACGTTAAGCCGGACTTTTTCATATCAGATCTCATATCAGCGGTAAAATTCTTATCAAATTGAGAAAGCATAGTTTTTATAGTCGCTTCTGCACTCATACCGCCATGAAAATCGTATGTTTCAGGGAAAAGAAAACCTTCAAGTCTGTTTTCTCCGGTGGGAGCGTCTTTTAGAAACTCATAATCAAATTTTTGATTTTTGACCGCGTTATAAAAATCCTCTTTTGATGTAATGCTTTTTGATTCCAATCTTTCAGCTATCTGTCTTGTTGTATATCCTTCAGGGATTGTAACATATCCGCTGTTAATTTTATTTTTACATAAAATATCAATGATATCGCGGTTGCTCATTCCCTTGTTGAGTTGATAGTTACCCGCTTTCATTTCACCTGCTTTACCTGAAATTTTCAGATTCAACTTAAAAACAACGGAGTTTTTTATCAGATTATTTTCCTCAAGTATATCCGATATTTTATCCGACGAGCTTCCCGACGGTATATTTATGGATACGATACCTGTATTTCCTTTTTCCACAGGCCCTGATTGCCATTTAAAGCCTATAAATAAAGCACCTATGATCAGTAATATAATTATTACCCAAATTAAAATCTTTTTCCCTTTACCCATTTCATTGTCCTCTGAAAATTATTTTGCTCTTCCTAAATATTCTCCTGTTCTCGTATCAATTTGAATAACTTCGTCCACATCTATAAAAATAGGAACTTGAACTGTTGCACCCGTCTCAACGGTTGCAGGTTTTGTAACGTTTGTAGCAGTATTCCCCTTTACTCCGGGTTCTGTTTCTGTTACTTTAAGATTGACAAAATTGGGAGCTTCAACGAGGAAAGCATTGCCTTTATAAAACTTTATCGTAGCTTCATCGTTTTCTCTCATAAATTTTATCGCATCTTCCACCTGATCCGCCGTAAGGGGAACCTGATCATATGTTTCGCCATCCATAAAGTAGTAAAATTCACCGTCGGAATAAAGATACTGCATAACTTTTGTTTCTATATGGGCCTTGGGAAACTTGTCGTTGGGATTGAAAGCTTCTTCCCTTGTTGCACCTGTAAGGATATTTCTGTATTTCGTCCTTACAAAAGCGGCACCTTTTCCCGGTTTTACATGTTGGAAATCAAGAACCACATGAGGCTCTCCGTTAATTTCGAAAGTCACACCGTTTCTAAAATCACTTGCATAAATCATATTTATTCTCCAATCTTAAAGATAACTCATAAAAGAGTTTAAATAAAAAACATAATAGAATTTTTCGCAACAATTATTATAACAAAGAATTTAAAAGTTGCCAAGACCTGCTATACTTCAAGAAATATCGGAAGTATTATAGGGCTTCGTTTCGTCTTTTCATAAATGAAATTCTTAAGTTCCGATCTGACGGCATTTTTTAACATATTCCAATCTTTAACACCTTTATCATGACAACCATCCAATGTATCACATACGACTTTTCTGGCATTATCTATCAAATCCTCGTTTTCTCTCACATATACAAAACCTCTTGAAATTATTTCAGGTCCTGAACATACATATCCGGCAGCTTTATTTATAGCCGCAACAACAATTATCAAACCTGATTCTGAAAGAAGTTTTCTGTCACGGAGAACTATGTTTCCTACATCACCTACTCCGAGACCGTCTACCAAAATTGCACCCGCCTGCACTTCATCTCTTGCAAAGACACATTTATTTTTAGTAAGGTTAAGCCCTTTGCCGTTATCCATTATAAATATATTTTCAACAGGTGTACCCAAGTTTTCCGCAATCTGTGCGTGACTTTTAAGTTGTCTGTATTCCCCGTGAACGGGAGCAAAATACTTGGGGCGTATCAGAGAGTGAAGTAATTTCAACTCTTCTTTACAAGCATGTCCCGATACATGTACATCGGCTATGTCGGAATAAACGACTTCGGCACCTCTTTCAAGTAGTTTGTTTACTACATTTGATACGCTTTTTTCGTTTCCGGGAACCGGATTTGATGATAATATAACCATATCGTCTTTCTTTATCTGTACCGCTTTATGTTCATTTGACGCCATTCTTGCAAGCGCACTCATAGGTTCACCCTGACTTCCGGTGGTTATGATTAAAAGCTCTTCATCAGGTATCATCTTAGTTTTGTTTATATCTACGATGACGCCGTCGGGAATCCTGAGATAACCTTGTTCCTGTGCAATTTTTACGATATTTACCATGCTTCTTCCCGATATTGCAAGTTTTCTGCCGCAAGATACACATGTATCCACTATTCTCTGAACTCTGTGAACGTTCGATGAAAAAGTCGCGATTAAAATTCTTTTTTTAGAAGCACGTACAATATTTTCGAGAGTGATACCTACGGTTTTTTCGGATCTCGTATATCCTTCTCTTTCCGCATTTGTACTGTCAGCCATCATAAGCAACACCCCGTCATGTCCTATTTCCGCCAAACGGTGAAAGTCTATAGGTTCTCCGTCTATAGGTGTATAGTCAATCTTAAAATCTCCGGTATGAAAAATCCTTCCTACAGGGGTTTCGATCGATAAGCAGACGGAATCCGCTATAGAATGAGTGGTTCTGATGGTTTCAATATTGAATACGCCGAGCTTGGTGATATCGCCGGGTCTGAAGTTCTTCAAATTTGCTTTTATACCGTGTTCTTTTAATTTGTTTTCTAAAATAGCCAGCGTAAGTTTTGTTCCGTAAATCGGAAGCCGGAATTCCTTAAGCAGATAAGGAATTGCTCCTATATGATCTTCATGGCCATGAGTAAGAACCAATCCTTTTATTTTGTCTCTATGTTTTTCCAGATAGCTGAAATCAGGTATTACTATATCTATACCGAACATTTCATCTTCAGGAAACGACAGACCGCAATCTATTATAATCAGATCCTCACCATATTCAAGGACTGTCATATTTTTACCGATTTCATGCAGTCCGCCTAAGGGGATTATCTTTAAGACCTTCCCGTTTTTTTTGACATTATTTTGTCGTTTTACTGATTTCATTTTACCTTCCTATCTAAGCTTTAACTACGATGTTCAGAAGCTTATTCGGCACAGCAATAATTTTGATTACATGTTTATCTTTTACAAGCTCTTTTGTTTTATCCGAGTCTAAAACGAAATTTTGAAAATCTTCTTTTGAAAGTCCGTTAGGAACATATAACTTTTCTCTTACTTTACCGTTTATCTGAACAACTATTTCAACGTTATCTTTAACCGTCATACTATCATCGCAAACAGGCCAAGGCGATAATATAACAGAATCTTTATGACCTAAATATTGCCACATTTCTTCGCACAAATGAGGAGCAAACGGCGAGAGCAACTGAATAAGAATATTTGTAGCGTCTTTAAGCAAACCTGTATTTATATCTTCATACTCCTTATATATATACATGGCGTTTACAAGTTCCATAATTCCGCTTATAGCAGTATTGAAGCTGAATCTGAGCGATATATTTTCGGAAACTTTTTTTATTGATGTATGAAGTATATATGCCAATTCTTTATCCTGTGTATTTTCCACCGAATAGGTATCAGGAGCATCCTTTACGGCATTACCTGTTTCGAGAATCAACCTGTATACCCTGTTCAAAAACCTGTAGCTGCCTTCAACACCCGTATCCGACCATTCAAGTTCTCTTTCGGGAGGTGCCGCAAATAAAATAAACAACCTGGCAGTATCTGCTCCATATTTATTTATTATATCTTCAGGGCTAACTACATTGCCTATGGATTTAGACATTTTCTTTCCGTCTTTCAAAACCATTCCCTGCGTTAAAAGGTTTGTAAACGGTTCGGAAACCGGGCTATAACCTATATCATATAAAAATTTAGTAAAAAACCTCGCATACAACAAATGTAGGATTGCATGTTCCACACCGCCTATATACTGGTCCACAGGCATCCAATACTTTGCCTTCTCCTTATCAAAAGGTTCTTTTGCATTATGAGGATCGCAGTATCTCAAAAAGTACCAGGATGAATCAAGAAATGTATCCATAGTGTCTGTTTCTCTTTCAGCTTTTTTACCACATATCGGACAAGCGGTATCTATGAAATTTTTGCTGGTGGAAAGAGGAGATTCACCTTTACCTGTAAATATTACGTCTGTCGGGAGTTTTACAGGAAGGTTTTCTTCTTTTTCGGGGACCCATCCGCATTCCTTGCAATAAACCATAGGTATAGGACAACCCCAATACCTTTGGCGTGAAATAAGCCAATCTCTAAGCCTGAAATTAACAGTCTTTTTACCGATTCCTTTTTCCT
The DNA here is from genome assembly GCA_905372035.1 of Bacillota bacterium. Taxonomy (GTDB): domain Bacteria; phylum Bacillota; class Clostridia; order Peptostreptococcales; family Anaerovoracaceae; genus CAJPNN01. Next base: position 6,422 of record CAJPNN010000062.1, read on the forward strand.
CTATATATTCGATCATTGCCTCGATTGCCTGTTTGTTATCCATTCCGTTGAACTGTTCGGAATTTATCATCATACCTTCCGCTATAAATGCTTCTTTTAAATTATATAGATCTATATCATCATTTCCGGGATCTACAACAGGTATAATATCAATGTCATATTTTTTAGCAAACTCAAAGTCTCTCGTGTCATGAGCAGGCACGGCCATAATAGCACCGGTACCGTAATCCATAAGTACATAGTTTGCGATATATATAGGCACTTTTTTATTGTTTAACGGATTTACGGCATATCTTCCCAAGAATAAACCGTCTTTTTCTATTGTCGTTGAAGTACGGTCTATATCTGATAAATATTGAAGATGTTCCATAAATTCCGAAACGGCCTGTTCTTTATCCGTGCCCGCAACAAGTTCTTTTACAAATGGATGTTCGGGAGCGAGCACCATATAAGTCACGCCGAAAAGAGTATCCGCTCTCGTAGTGAATATATCGAGTTTTTTATCGAAGCCCTCTATATCGAAAGACATTTCACAACCTATGCTCTTGCCTATCCAATTTTTTTGCATTGTTTTAACTTTTGAAGGCCAGCCTTCAAGCAATTCTATGTCTTCATAAAGCCTGTCTGCATAATCCGTAATTTTGAGATACCATTGGGAAAGATCCTTTTTACCCACCTTGCTTCCACATCTCTCACAGGCGCCTTCTACAACCTGCTCGTTTGCCAAGACGGTTTGACATGACGGACACCAGTTTACAGGGTTTTGTTTTTTGTATGCCAATCCGTTTTTAAAAAATTGTATAAATATCCATTGTGTCCACTTGTAATATTCTTCTGAACATGTTGCAACTTCTCTATCCCAATCATAAGCCAGACCAAGCTCTTTAAGTTGATCTTTCATTTCCGATATATTCTTTTTCGTCCAAATATCAGGATGTATTTCGTTATTTATAGCCGCATTTTCTGCGGGAAGTCCGAAACTGTCCCAACCCATCGGATGAATGACGTTTTTTTCGTTCATCTTCAAATATCTCGTTACTACATCACCTATAGAGTAATTTCTTACATGTCCCATGTGAAGTTTTCCGGATGGATACGGAAACATCTCAAGCAGATAATATTTTTCCTTATCAGTATGATCGAAAGTTTTAAATAGATTTTTATCTTCCCAGTATTTTTGCCACTTCTTTTCTATATCCGCAAAATTATATTGTGATTCCATGCTAACCCTCCATTTTTTTATCCTTCAAAGGCGATTCGTTCACAATCGGCCCAAACTTTTTCCAAATTATATTTTTCTCTTTGCTCGTTTAGAAACAGGTTGATTATTATATCACCGAAATCCATTAAAATCCACCCTGATTCCGCTTTACCTTCAATGGATTTGGGATATACTTTTGAGGCGGCAAGCTCATCAGAAATATAATCGGAAAGAGCTGCAACCTGCCTTTCGGATATTCCCGTTCCGATTACGAAATAATCCGCAAAACCGGATTTATCGGAAATATCCAAGATCGTCACATC
>CAJPNN010000063.1 GCA_905372035.1 Bacillota bacterium
TTTTCATTTTTTTGTTTATTGTTCGCTTAATTTAATCTCCCAATTAAAATACACATAAATATTAAGCTCTTTCGCTTTTATCTTTTTAAAAATTTAAAATACATAATTTCAACTTGATGATAATATACAAAGCATCAGTTTATAGTACAAAACATCAAAGTATTACGTAATTTTAAAAAAATTAAGGAGAACACAATTGCCATTCAGCGGATTATGCTCTCCTTAATTACATCCAATTTACTCCTATATAAAATTATTTGTCATCCTCTTCTGCCGAGTCTTCACGCCAATTTCTTTGTACTTCTGTTTCTAAGTAAAAGTATTGCTGCTGTCACAAAAATGCACATCATAAAAATTTGTACGCCGAAAAACAGTGCAGATGTCTCTATTGTAAAAGTGTCTGCGGATATCAGATCACAAACTTTCCCGTACCAGTACATCGGAGATATCAACGCTATTTTTTGTACAAATCCCGGCAATAAATTCAGCGGCACAAATACTCCGGAAATAAACGCAAAACCGATTGATATTATGTTTGTAAGAACACTGTTCATAGCCTCACTCTTACTTATGACCGCCATAAGAAAAGCAATCCCTCCCGCAGGGAGCATGTATAGAGCACTCGCCAATAAAAATTTCCTTCCGAATCCTACAAACAAAACATTTTTTACTCCGAACGAATATGCTGAAAGCACTGTGAAAATCAGCCATATAATAAGCATAAATGCTATTGCTCCTAAAAATACTCTCAGGTTCACTTTAGCCGGACTTGTCGCCGATATGTTTATCCTCTGCACAATTTCACTTTCTCCAAAACGGCTTTGACCTATATAAATTCCGATCATCAGAATTGCCATCAGAATAAATGCCAACGGTTTATAATAGCTTGACATACTGTCTCTCATTAATTTTTCCGCATTACTGTCATGGCTTACATATGAAATTCCGACATTCTCAGCAAGAATTTCCTTTGTTTTGTCAACAGGTTTTGCAATACCGAACTCTTTAAGAATATTGTTTGTTTTCATATACTCCCGGATCTTTTGATTTATCATTACGGCTTCTCCGGTATCGTTATATGTGTAATAACTCATGTTTCCTTTACCGTCAATCCTTAAAACATAATGAACATAGCCATTAAGTAAACTTTCTGTAATCGTTTTTCTATCATTTTTAACTTTTACAGTTTTAAACGTGTCATCAAGATATTTTTCAAGGCCCGAATACGTCGGATTTTCAGAAAAGTCATTTTGTACGGAAATCCTCGTTTTGCTGTTCACCTTATTCCCTATCGCCTTGTTCATATTCTGATCACTCGAATTAATATTGACAAGTGTAATAATCAAAAATACTATGATATATATCAGAACTCCGACAGATTTCTTTTTTAATATTTTTAAAAAGGATTTAAATACCGTCATAAGATTTCCTCCTTGCCAAAATTACCACAAAACATCCTGCCGCAACCGTTATTAACAAAACATTAAGTATTCCCGCAAAAAACATTTTATTATCATCATAAAGATAAAGGGATGTAAACATTCTCGTAACGACAGTTGCAGGATTTATATAGTTGACAAGCGGCGCTTTATTGCTTATCATAGCAGGAATTCTTGAATTCATAAGTCCCGCAAGAAAACAGCTTGCAACATATGCCGTTGAAACTATGGAATACTTCATGTCCGCACTTCCCTTTATAAGCATCGTCAAAACTACTCCTATCACTATCGACATAATATTTCCCGCTATCAACCCTACAATTATATGTATCGGCGTTCCGCCGAATTCTATATCCAGGATACATCGCATATAAAAATATATGAGAATGGAAGTCACAGTTGATATGCATATATATGATGTCAATTTCGGAAATATCAGCTTGATCTTTTTCAACGGTCCTATACAAAGACGTATGGCGGACATATACTGACCGTGAACATTCATACTCTCCATAAGACTCACTCCGAAAGATGATGCCCCGAGGCAAACCATCGCTAAAAGGCTATAAAAAAACGTCACTGTCGTGGATCTGCCTTTTAAATCATAAGCATTTCTTATCGGAACGGATTTTGATGCGATCTTTCCTATAATTGCCTGCATTTGTCCTCTATTATCAGGGTTTTTCATAATCTCCGCAATAGTCTTAGATGAATGATACACTCCATTTATACTGTTATATAAAATATTTGTGCCGATGCTTTCTTTGTAAATCATGATTTCCGGCTTTTCAAGCATACCGGCGCCTTTAACATATCCCTGTATTTTTTCATCCTTGAGTGCCTTTTCGGGATTCTTAAAATCTTTTATCTTAAAAACCGGCTTATCTCCATACCTGAACTCTTTCAAAATCATCTTATATTGCTGATTTTCTACAACTATGGGAATCGGTTTAAAAGTTTCGGCTTGCCCTATATTCTGAAAAACCACACCGAATATCGTCGCCAAAAAAAACGGGAATGCAATCAGCCAAAACGCGACATTTTTTTCCCGCAAGGTTTCAATTAAACTGTAACGAAATAAAAATCCGAACATTTCAATCACCCCTATTCATCCCTAAGCTCTTTACCTGTAATCTCAAGAAATACGTCATTCAATGTAGGGCTCAGCATGTTCATCTTATTAAAGCTTATATTATTATTTTCAATATATGTGAGTATATGTGCAATAGCCATTCTGTCTTTTATATAAAATGTCGCCGTATCCGCATTAACGCTTATCTTTGTTACTCCCGATATATTCTCAAGTACTTTAAGATTTTCTTTGCTCAGATCGACTCCTCCCAAAACGAGCTGTTCACCAAGTCCCACGCTCTTTATGAGGTGATATTTATCTCCCGTAACAAGAATTTTTCCCTTGTCCATTATCGAAATATTGTTACAAAGTTGCTCCACTTCTTCCATATAATGTGAAGTATATATAACGGTAGCACCATCTTCGTTCAATTTTCTTATTCCCTCTAATATTGAGTTTCTGCTCTGCGGATCCACTGCGACCGTCGGCTCGTCAAATATTAGAAGTTCCGGTTTATGAACTATTCCACATGCAAGATTCAATCTCCGTCTCAAACCCCCGCTCAATTTTTTCGGATACATCTTACGAAAATCCTGAAGACCCACAAATTCTATAGCTTCTTCTACATATTTTTTACGAAGCATTTTATCTTTAATATAAAGTCCACAAAAAAAATCGATATTTTCATAGACCCTAAGATCTTTGAATACCGATATATCTTGAGGAACATACCCGACTCTTGCCTTTAAGTCATATCTTGCCGGAGTCATTTCCTCATCAAATAATTTTATTTTTCCCTCATCACATTTCAAAAGCGCTAAAATACAATTCAAAGTTGTCGTTTTTCCCGAACCGTTCGGCCCGAGCAAACCATATATCTCGCCTTTTTGCACTTCCATATTAAATCCGTCAAGGGCTACGATATCTCCATATTTTTTCGTAACATTCTTAACATCAACAATCATTATATACACCCCTCATATAAACCGTTGCAACATGCATAGACGACCTCGACATCTGTCTTCATAAGTTGCCAAGCGCCCGCATCATACAAGCTGATATGGTGGAGATAGGCGGGTTCGAACCGCCGACCCCTTGACTGCCAGTCAAGTACTCTCCCAACTGAGCTATATCCCCACTTGCTTAACACGTTTATTATGAAGGATTCATCTTACTTTGTCAATGCTCTCATAGAATTGAGTATAGCAATAACCGCTACTCCTACATCAGCGAAAACGGCTGCCCAAATATTTGCGATTCCAAGTGCTCCCAACACCATAATCACTCCTTTACAACCCAATGCAAATACTATATTCTCATTGACTATTCTAAGAGTTTTCTTACCTATTCTTATAGCCCCGGATATATTTTCAATATTATCATCCATAATTATGACATCCGCAGCCTCTATAGCCGCATCGGAACCCATGCCTCCCATGGCTATCCCTACATCCGCTCTTGCAAGTACGGGTGTGTCATTTATTCCGTCTCCTACAAATGCGACTTTAAAATTATTCATCAAATCTTCCACTTTTTTAACTTTATCTTCCGGGAGCATTTTACTGTAAACCTGATCTATCCCGACCGTATCGGCCACTTTTTTCGCAACTTCACTGCGATCCCCCGTAAGCATAACGGTATTTTTTACACCTTGGTTCTTAAGCTCTTTTATTGCACTCACAGCGTTTTCTTTTATTCTGTCTTCCAGTTCTATATAGCCTGCATATTCCATATCCACAGATACGTATACCCCTGTGATAAATATTTCATCAGGAACATTTATCCCATATTTCGCCATGAGTCTCTTATTTCCGACCAATATATCTCCATCATGGGTTTTCGCATAGACGCCTAACCCTGACAATTCTTTCAGTTCCTCAGGTTTGTCAAACTCTTCATAAATATTTTTATTCTTCGCAAATGTCGCTATCGATTTTGAAATCGGATGGTTTGACCAAACCTCCGCCATCGCCGCAAAACGCAGAAGCTCATCTTCATCGTATTTTTCGGATACAATCTTTGATACGACAAAATCTCCGGTCGTCACAGTTCCCGTTTTATCAAAAGCGACCGCATCAATCTTTGACAATTCCTCAAGGGCGTTTCCTCCTTTAACCAGTATCCCCTTTGAAGAGGCGTTCCCTATTCCCGCAAAAAAGCCCATGGGAATTGAAATCACAAGTGCACACGGACATGATATTACAAGAAATATCAATGATCGTGATATCCAGGAAGCAAAAGTCCCGTGCCCCGTTATCGGCGGCACAAATGCCAGCAAAACGGCGGCAACAACCACAAAAGGTGTGTAATATCTTGCAAACCTCGTTATAAAATTTTCTTTTTTAGCCTTTTTTTCTGTCGCATTCTCAACAAGTTCCAATATCTTTGCAGAAATTGAATCTCCTGCAAGCTTGACGGTTTCCACATAAATTGTTCCGCTCAAATTTATGCAACCGCTATATACTTTATCCCCTTTTCCTATATCTTTCGGATATGACTCTCCCGTTAACGGCGACGTATCGATTTCTGTAGCTCCGGATTTCACGACTCCGTCTAACGGTATCCGCTCTCCTGCTTTTACAACTATCACACTTCCCACTTCAACCTCATCGGCGGCAATTTCTTTTATTTCGTCATCAATCACAATATTTGCACATTCAGGAGAAAGTTCCATAAGATTTTTTATCGAATTTCTGGATTTTGCCACAGCACAATTCTGAAACAGTTCTCCTACCTGATAAAAAATCATAACAACAACCGCCTCGTGATACTCTCCTACACCGAATGCTCCGACAGTTGCCAAGGACATCAAAAAATTTTCGTCAAACAACTGTCCTCTGATTATATTTCCGGCAGCTTTTTTTAGAACATCCCCTCCGGCGACAAAATATGACGGCAAATATACAAGCAAAACAAATTTACCTATGTATTCTTCTAAATCAAATATATGCTCTAAAACAACGGCAATAATAAGAAGGAACGCTCCTATCAATATCCTTATCAGCCACTTTTTTTGTTTTTTATTCAAACTTTTCAAAAGTCTTTCCCCCTTATTCTCTTACCTGTATGATCTGTTTGCTATGCTACGCCTTTTTTCAGACCCAATTATACAATTCTGCAATCCGGTTCTATTTTCTTGCATACATTTCTGACTTCTGTCATTATCTGATCGAATTTTTCATCATCGGCATCAACCGTCAATTTCTGTGTCATAAAGCTTATCGTTGCCTTGCTCACTCCGTCGAGTTTATTTACTTCCGCTTCCATCTTTGCTGCACAATGAGCGCAATCCAATTCTTCCATTTTAAATATCTTTTTCATTTTTATAACCCGTTCCTTTCTTTATTATTATAATCATCAAATTCTTCCTGCTCTATAATTCTAAATTGTAACTTTACTTCTCGCTGAGCATCTCCCGGTTCCTTTAATTTTTTCCGTTTTATCTTTCTCATCTGTTTATGCGAATTTCACTGATCGGATCACGGCCATTTTAATCTTCATTGCTTACTACTCTTCAACATGTGCCATTCCCTGATTTATTATTGTTCTTACATGATCGTCACTGAGGGAATATATCACCGTTCTCCCTTCACGTCTGAATTTCACAAGCCTCGCCTGCTTTAAAAGCCTTAGCTGATGAGAAATTGCCGACTGTGTCATACTTAAAAGCTGTGCTATATCATAAACACACATTTCAGATTCAAACAAAACATAAAGTATCCTTATTCTCGTACTGTCTCCGAATATTTTGAAAAGCTCCGCCAAATCATAAAGTGTTTCTTCTTCCGGCATTTTGTCCTGAACGCTGTCTATAACATCCTGATGCACATGTATATACTCCACGTCATCTTTAATGTTTTCCTCCTGATCTTCAAGCATAACTCCTCACCTCCGTTTCATATTTTTATTCCATGTTTAAACATATGAGCATTTGTTCATATGTTTATTGTATTTAAACTTATTCTATATGTCAAGACTTTTTTTGAAAGTGAAAAATAATAAGGGGCATCCCGATTCATCCGGATGCCCCTTTATATGCTTAAGCCGCTTTTAATCTGTAAACAGCGACGAGTAGCGGCTTCCAACCCGCTCGCTGTAATTTTATATAATATTTTTGCTTATTTTACGTATTCAACAGTTGTTTCAATCTCTTTTTTCTTCATCATTCTATGCAAGAAATACACTGTAGGAATGATCATAACTATTGATAAGATATTTACCGCTCCTTCGAATCCCGAAATCGGCACGATATCCATTAGTGCACTCAACAAGTTATTTGCCATATGTATCATCATAGGATAAATTAAGTTTCTAGTTTTTTGATAAACGAGTGCCGTTACAATTCCCATACCGAAAGCATACACCATCTGTACGAAAATCATGTGACAAAGCCCGAACAATATAGCCGATACGATAACCGGAAACAGGCCGGATCTGATTTTTTCCAATGAACGGAATATTATCCCTCTAAAAAGAATTTCTTCAATAACGGGTGCAAAAACAGCCGTTAACAAAATAACTAAAATCGGATTTCCGAGCGCCATGTTTTTAGAAGATTGTTCAAGCATACTCCCGCTTTCTTGCAGCATAGGAATATGATGCGATAACATGATCCACAACAATGATATTCCGGAAACTCCTATTCCCATCATTGCACAGAGGCCCATTTTTTTTACTTTGACACCTTCATCCTGAATCTTATTATCTTTCCTGAAAATCAGTTTATACACTATAAAATAAATTCCAAGTGCTATAACATGACTTGCTACTTCTATCAATTGCTGCTGTTGTATCAATACATTGGGATCTATTTCCATCACCTTGATAAAGAACCTGAAAATAAGTCCGAATATAGTGCTCAGCATCACCAAAACACTTCCCGCAGCAGCTAATGCAATAATTGAATACAATAATATATTTTTTATGTTTATCTTTCCTTCCAAATCGGTTTACCCCCTTTTACAAATCTTTTTTCTTTTTTAACGTTATCCTTACATTTACCTTTCCTTTTTACTCAACGAAATTCCAATGCATACTAAACAGAATAAAGCAGCCCCAAGCAATATATCCTCCTTTTCTCTCTTCTTTTTGATATTTCCCCTACTTTTTCATTTAATAGAATAAAAGTCTTTCTTTGTTCGGCTCCCGTTATGTCACCTCTCGCCGCTATAATAACATTTCGAGTATAAAATCCATGTTAAGAAATTTTGTTTTTAAA
>CAJPNN010000064.1 GCA_905372035.1 Bacillota bacterium
TTTTTTCTTGTGATTTATGTGCAAATTTATTGAGATATGAAAAACCATTATAAAAATATAGAACTTTTAGAAGGAGGATAAATCAAGAAGATTATGGAGGGATAAATAATGGAAACACTAAATTCTGTTATTCATATAACATACATTTATCCTTTTTTATGTTTGGCATAGAAAACTTATTTCTAAGATTGATAAGCAATTCTTCTACGGGCAGACCGACTATATTATTATAGTCGCCGTCATATTTTACGACATGTTTTCCCCAAGAACCTTGGATTGCATATGAACCTGCCTTATCCCAAACCTCGCCGCTGTTGATATAGTCTATGATATTTTGATCGGTATAGTTGTCAAAAGTAACTTTTGTAGTACTTACAAATATTTGTCGATTATAAGTTCCGGGTTCTAAAACAGCCACGCCGGTTGCGACTTCGTGAAATGTGTTTTTCAACATCACAAGTGTTTCAAAAGCTTCATCAAAGTTTGTAGGCTTTCCGAGTATTTTATTATCATAAGATACAACCGTATCGGCACCGACGATCACAGAATTCGGAATGCTTTTTGAGAGAAGCTCAGCCTCTTTGGACAAGGCTTTTTTCAGTGCCAAAAACATTACCGTTTCTTTAAAATCAAGACCTATAGGCACTGATTCGTCCACTGATGAAGGAGAAACTATAGGATTCAATCCGGCCTCTTTTAAAAGAGATACTCTTCTTGGAGAAGAAGAAGCTAATATAAGCTGTCGAGTTTTTAAATCTGTCATAACACATTCTACTCCTGTCATGGACTTGGGGGTGCAGGCGGCGGAGTCACAGGCGGTGTCGGCACACTAGGTTGAGTATTACTGTCGTTGCTATTACTATCCGTGGAATCCGACGGAACGGACGGTTCCAAATTATTTGCGGGGTTTATAGGATATTTATTCGGATCCAGGTTGTGCAAGTGGCAATAATATTTAGGTATCAAAGTCACCGGAAGCGATTTCATCACCTTATGAGTACACCACGGTGTCGCAAGGCAACCCGAATCTTGACATATTTGCACTTCCCGCGTTTCAGGAGCTAAATGCAGTTTCGTCTGAGTTCCCTTTATAAAGTATTCAGTTTTACCGTTACCGGGATTTGAACTTACTACATTATCGGGTTTTGTCATAGATTTATTCGGAAGTCCGGAGCAAACCTGTTTCATAATTACGCTCCAAAGTTTTGCGGCAGCTCCGCTTCCCGTACTCAGTTGAATATTTACATCGTTTCCTATCCAAAGTGCGGCAGTGTATGTAGGGGTAAAACCTACAAACCATGCATCAAAGTTATCCGTAGTTGTACCCGTTTTTCCGTACACGGTCTGGACTCCTATTTGAGCGGCTTTTCCGAGACCTTCGGATACGGTTGTTTTAAGTATATCACTCATTATGAAAGCGACACCGGCATCCATAGCTTTGTGGCTTTTGCTCTTATTTTTCAAGATAACCTCGCCTTTTCTGTTTAAGACTTTCGTATATGATATAGGTTTTCTGTAGGTACCCTGATCCGCAAATGCGCCGTATGCGGCTGCCATTTCCATAGGGGAGATACCTTGGCTCATACCTCCGAGCGCAAGTGCCGCAGGGGTCATGTCATTTACCGTTCCATTCTCGACTATTGTGCTTATGCCCAATCCTTTAGCAAATTTGACGGAATAAGCTTCTCCTATTTCCATCAAAACCTTTACGGCAACAGTATTTACCGACTGTTCCACCGCCGTTCTGAGACTCATTTCTCCCTTATATCCGTGATACCAGTTTTTCGGCCAGTTTTTCCCGTTCTTTTTTATAGGGGAATCATTTATTACAGATACGGCAGTCCAGTATGAACCGAGTTTATTAGGATTTTCATCCGAATCTCCGGAATGGCCTCCATCACCGTTTCCGTCAAGTTTATCGACAGCAGTTTGTAATGCAGGGGCATATACACATATAGGCTTTATTGATGAACCCGGTTGACGAGGGTTTACAGCCCTGTTGTATAGAGATTTTCCCTGAGTGTTTCTTCCGCCGACCATGGCTCTGACCTCGCCGTTAGAATGATCTATGATTACCATAGCGCCTTGCGGTTGTCTTACTTTTTGACGCAAAGTATACGTTTCGGGACCGATATATATTGTGTTTCCGTTAGAGTTGAAGAACGAAGGGTTTTCTTTGAGAAAACTCTTTTTTATTATCAGATTTCCATCTTTATCAACGCTCTTATATTTTCTCGGGATATTTACTACTCCTCCCTGTGTACTGTAAAACACACCGCCCTCAGTAGAGTGCATGCTTTTAAATTCTATGCTGTAGTCAATTTTGCCACCATAAGAGGTCTTGTAAAAATTAAGTCGTTTACCTTTACACAAAAGAAGATTTCCGTTACTAAGATATCGGTATTCATCAGGATTGAATACAAAGTTTCCCTGCTTGTCGAAATACAGGCTTTCAGAATACAGTAAAACTTTACCTTTATCTGAGATGACATTGCCGTTTCGATCTTTTCTTACAGCAGCCACATTAGGGAAGTTGGAACTTTTAGAAAATTGAGTTTCGACAATATTCTGAGCTTTGCTGTCCATGGTGCTGTAAATTTTAAGGCCGTTATTGTATATCATATTTTTGGCTTCATTTCTGGATATTTTATAATTTTTCATAAGGTCGGATATTACATTATCAAGAACATAATCGGCGAAATATGACGATTTTGTCTGTATCTTTTCAAGATTAGGCTTTATTGAATCTTTGAGATTCGCATTTTTTGCCGCTTCGTATTCCGCTTTACTTATTTTTTTCTGTTCGTACATATTTTTTAAAACCAAATTTTTTCTGTGTTCTACAGAATCGTTGTAGACCAGAGTAAAATCGTTGGTTCTTACCAATATGTTAGGATTGTTCGGTTGTATGTCTTCATTACTGTATTGTTTTATTAAAGCGAATCTGTCAGGGCCTTGAGGAAGGCTTGCAATTGCGGCACATTCCTGAAGATTCAGTTCGGAAACGTCTTTTGAAAAATATTCCTGCGATGCCGCTTGTACACCGTTTGCGTGGAAACCCAAGTATATAGTATTGGCATAAGCTTCCAATATCTGCTTTTTGGTCAGTTCTCTTTCTATAACAACAGCATAATAGGCCTCTTTGACTTTTCTTACCATAGAATAATTGCTTTTGGAATCTGCAAGGTAAATATTTCTTGCAAGCTGCTGTGTTATTGTACTGGTGCCTTTTATTCTTCCATCGTTTTTTATACCGTCGACTATAGCTCCGCCGATCCTTATAATATTGAATCCGTGATGTTCCCAAAAAGTTTTATCTTCTATTGCGACAAAAGCATCGACTAAGTTTTTGGGCATTTGATCATAAGTAATATTTGTTCTGAGACCGTTTTGAGTCATGATGCTGTCGACCATTTCTCCGTCTTTATCGTACATAACGGAGTTTTCGCCTAAACTTTCATATATGCTTTTTGCGTTTATTTCCGGTGCGGTTGTTATAACTACACCCAAGAGAATGCAGCCTGCCAGTACACAGACCGAGAAACCTGCAAGCAAAGTTTTGAGTATTATTCTTTTTTTTGTATTGTGTTTTTTGCCGGTTTTTATGTTATGTTTTTTATTATTTGTTTTACTTTTCATAGAAGTAATTTGTTTGTTAGGTTTGCGCCTGTGAGAAGATTTTTTCTCGGGCTGTTCGTTCCATTGTCCGGGTTCGTCAAGCTCCTTCCAAAGATCTTCTTCCGATTCCTTTCTTTTAGAATATTCCGGCCCATAGTCATTACCGTGATTTACACTTTTGCCGAATTCATCGCTTATTTTATCGAAGCGATTGTTTACATCGTTTTTAATATTTTTGTTATACTCAGTAAGATTTTCGTCTTCATTGTTATTGAACTGTTCGAGAAAAGCATCAATTTCCCGCTGTTTTTCAAAGTCGTTATTGTCATTTTTCATAAAATGCTTACCTCCTGTTGGAGCTGACAGTTGTATAATCAGCCATGTGCGATTTTGCCACAAGGCAAAATGTTCGCACGGCATATAGATCTCGTATAATAACTGCAACACGTTGCACGTTGCTATAGCAGTTATTATACCACATATTTTTTTTAGTGTTAACAAAAAACATGAAATGCAATCGTATTGTAATAATTATACCGCTGTTATATAATTACTTCGTAGGAGGACATTTATATGTATGATAGTGTTGATGTAGCGAGAGCGGCAATAAAGGTTGCGATAACACCTTCAAGGCAAGCGGAAGAAACTGTTATTTTAAAGCTTGGAGATAAAGGGATAAGGTCAGCTGCCGTTGATATCGGAGGAGACGTTGTGAACTCGATTCACAATATAATTGAAAAAGCGATAATGGCGTCGAGAAAAAACGGTGTCACGGAAGAGTGTCATGTAGAAGACGGAGCTATTGCAGGGGCAACAAGAGAGGCGCTTATGCAAATAGCGGAAAAAGCAACAGGCTTGAACGGTGGGGGAAAAATTGCGATTTGCAGGCACAAAGAGCATCTTAGTGTATGTGTGTTTATGAGTATAGGACTGTTGTATTTAAATGAAGTCGTGATCGGATTGGGGCATAGGAGTTTGCCTGAATAAAAACAGCGAGGCGGCTTGGGCTGTCTCGCTGATAAATCTGTAAAATTCATATTTTTAGGGGACCGGAATTATTGAGCCGTTTCCCCCGACAGCTCTCTCATGGTGTGGATTTCGGGATTGTTATCGTTCAGGTTCTCAATTATTATCGCACCGTCTTTATCATTTCTTTTTACATTTATTCCAAGCTTTTTCATTCTTTTTATCAAATCCGCAGAAGGGTGCCCGTAAAGGTTTTTGCCGCATTGTATAACTGCAAGTTTCGGGCTTATGTGTTTTATAAACTCAGGGCTGCTTGAGTATTTGCTGCCGTGATGACAAACTTTCAATATATCGCATTTCGGAATAATACGATAATCAAGGATTTCTTTTTCCTGTTTGATACCTATATCTCCTGTTATTGCAATCTTTATGCCATTATAATTAAATATACAGACAAGTGAAATTGAATTTTCATCTATTTTTTCAGCAGCAAATCTTTTGTATTCACTGTCCGGTTGTTTAAAAGGATATATAAATTCCATAGATATACCGTTTTCTATATTTATTTTATCACCGGATTTTAAATATATAATATCTTTTTTGGATACAGCCATATCTTTCAACAGCTTATTTTCACGATATTTATTTCCCTCATAAAAACCTACTTTTTCCACCTTGAATATTTTTGTTAAATCTCTTATACCCCCATAGTGATCTTCATGCATATGGCTTACTATCGCCAGATCTATTTTTCTGATACCGTTCTTTAACAGGACGGGTTTAAGAATCTTTGAGGCTATATTTTTTTTGAATTTTCCGCCACCGTCATATATTACGGTCTTGTTTTCCGGGGTTTTTATAACGACACAGTCACCCTGACCCACATCTATAAACATCAAATCACACTTACCTCTCATATCTCCGGAAATATTATATGTGATAATTGCCGTCGCAAATATTATAAATATTGGGGCAGCTGCGGTGCGAACGCTTTTTCTATGGAAGAGTATGCGCATATTTTCGGAGGTTATAATCAGGACACTGCAATAGTAGAAAAGCAAAAAAATTAAGCCGGGAGAGGGTATGTCCGTATCCGAATGAAAAATGTCCGAAGCCTTTTCGGACAGAGTTATCAATATATCGGATATCGGAGTTGCAATATCAAGACAAAATCTGAAAGCCGTATAGGAAATCGGATAAAGAACCGTTAAGCTTAAGGAGAGCGGGAGAAGAATCCCTATAACGGCAACAGCTATGGGATTCAAAATTACGGACATAAATGAAAAATAGCAAAAATTATAGGCTATATAAGGTGCAAGCCCGATTTGAACTGCTATATTTGTAATAAAATAAGTAAACAAGATTCTTGAAAATGACGGCTCGAATTTTTTCATATGTCCGTAGAATATGTGCAGGAAAAAAGGAACCGATACAGCTATAGAAAAAATACCTAAAAATGACAGCTGAAATCCCATATTAAAAAGATAAAACGGGCGATAAAGCAGCATTGTTATAAATACGAAGCTTCCGGCGGACAACATGTCATAAGGACGATGGAGCAAAGAGGCGATAATATGTATAAATATCATAATGACGGCACGGACTACAGATGGAGAAAACGAGCAGAAGGCTGAATATATAACGAGGATTACGGCAGCGGATATAAAGAAAAATTTGTTTTTCCTGCCGCCGAATAATTTTAACAAAAACGCATAGAGAATCCCGATGTGCAATCCGGAGACACTTAAAATATGTACAAGACCGTTTTTCCTGAAAGAATCATAAACTTTTTCGGACATATAGCTTTTATCACCGGAGATAAGACCTGTTATTAGAGCTGCCTGCTCTTTGGGAGCGGACTTTAATATCGCGGATGTTATATGGTGTCTTAAAATACAGATCCTATCGGTGATTTTAAGTTCGGAATTTTTATATTTTAAAGTTTTAAAGTCTGTTTCAAGCAAAGCATATATACCTTTGGACTTTAGGTGAAGTGAGTAGTCAAAATCTCCGGGATTTCTCGGAAATATGTATTTTGCTTTATTTGCCCGCATATAGACCGATTTGCCGATGAGATAGCTGTAATTCTTGTGTTTGTCGGAACCGTAAGCTTTTATAAGGTATGTTTTGCGGTCGTGTTCAGCTTCAATCATAAGGCAACCGTTATGCTTATCGGTTATTTCGGATATTTTGCATTTAAAGGAAAACTGAGAGCGGGACGGAACGGAATCATTTAAGAAATTATATTCGGATATGGACATGCGAAACAGCCCTATAA
>CAJPNN010000065.1 GCA_905372035.1 Bacillota bacterium
ATATAAAAGAAATGTTCTGAAATAGCAGGAGGTAGAAAAATGTATGTATAGAAAAGACGACAGCAATGTAGACAAAAAGCAGTATTTGATAAAAAAACCACCTCGGAAATCAGGAAACAAAGTAATAGATATGCTGTGGCGAGTGCCGTTTCCGGGTGAACTGCCATATAAAGATTACCGCTACACCTGAAAGAACAGCTTTTCGTTAAACGATGCAGGCAAGTATCTACAATAGATAAAATTATTAATATGAGAAAGGAAAAATTTACAATGAAAGGTAATAATTTAAAAAAGAAAATAGCCTATATACTCTCAATCGTATTCTTATTGACAAGCGTGTACACAGGCAATTTTTCTTATGCAGAAACGGATAAGAAAGGCAATTTTGCCATAGAAACAGACGGTTATATCACGGTAGACGGAGGCAATATCTATAAAAAAACAACTGAAGTAACCGGCTTTGAAAACAAAAAATTTGGAAACATTTATATTGATAAAGGCGGAAAATTCGGATCAACTTGTGCATTATACAATCAGAACGGCAGTGCAAAAAACACAGTAGATGCAGGCTTTAATCTGAACTTTAATGATGATGCAACTCCCAGAGAAACAACAGACAAGAAACTGTCTTGGGCAAAAGACACAAACACGGACAGCTATATATTAACATTAGACAACATTTATCTGGAAAAAGATCGAGATATAACTTTGCCTACAGATAAAAAAGTAACAATAAAAACTGTAGGTGACAGCGAAATAGATAGCCAAATTATTGCTGAAGGAGGATATTCGTTTGATATCACAATAACAGGAGAGGGCACGTTAAATATAAAAACTCTTCCGAGCGGCGGTATAGACAATGATACATTAACAATACAAAGCGGAACAAAAGTATACGTAAAAGATAGTGTATCTTATGGCGCATCAGGCTCTGCCAACAGCTTTTTGAATGTAAAAGGAGAAGGTACATTACTTGATATCGATACTTCGGGTAGTTACGGTACAATTTTACAAGAAATAAATGTTACAGACGGAGCAGAGTTAAACATACGTGCAAGACGAATAGGTGCATATACAATAGGTTCAATAAATGTAACAAAAAACTCTAAATTGAAAGCAGCTTGCCAATATGGTGTATATATACTTGAAGGAAAATTAGTTGTGGATGATACAAGTACACTTGAAACAGATGCTACATCTGCCGGTATAGTAATATTAGATAGAACCAATGCAAAAAAACAAGCTGAAGTGTTAAGCGTACCCGATGTTCCTAACGGTACCGATATTACATCTGTTGTAAAAAACGGCAGCAGGCTTTGGACTATAGCTAAGATAGGCTCTAAAGTAGAGGTTGTAGGTAATGATTTAGAGCCTGCATATGATATAACAAGTGCATTAAGCAAAATGACCATCAAAAAAAGAACAGATATAGGAACAGGATTTACAGCAAAACTGGACAAAGCACAATATGAGCATACAGGGAGTGAAATAAAAGCTGAAGTGACAGTAAAAGATAGTTTCGGTAAAGTGTTGGTGAAAGATAAAGACTATATGCTGAGCTATCAAAATAATATAAACATAACTACAGATACGAGCAAAGCAAAAGTGATAGTAACAGGTATAGGAGATTATAAAGGTGAGATAACACTAACATTTGATATAGTTAAAACACCAAGCGGAGGTTCGTCAGGCGGCGGTTCATCGGGTGGAGGAACAAAACCGGATGGAGGAACATCAAAAGATGATGGAAACAAGACAGATGATAAAAAAGCGGATCCAAAAAAATTTGATGATGTAAAAAAAGATGATTGGTATCATGACAGTGTAGTGTTCGTAGTAGAAAAAGGTTATATGACAGGCATATCGGAAAATAAGTTTGCACCAAATATGTCCACATCAAGAGCTATGATAAATCAAATCATATATAATCTTGAAAAGAGACCGAAAACAACGACAAAACACAATTTTATAGATGTAAAGGAAAATGTATGGTATGAACAATCTCTTAACTTCACATTTGATAAAGGTATAATAGTAGGATTTCCTGATAAAACATTTAGAGGAAACAGCATAATTACAAGAGAACAATTATCTGCAATATTATACCGATATGCAAGATACAAAGGATATGACATGGATACAGATGCAGATATGTCAAAATATGAAGACTTTAAAAAAGCCGGAAATTGGGCAAAAATATCAATTAAATGGGCGGTAAAACATAATATTATGAAAGGAAGAACAAATACAAGCATAGATCCGACAGCAGAACTTACAAGAGCAGAGCTGGCAACGGTATTAAAAAACTTTCATTCAGAATTTATTAAATAGAACCGGTAAAACAAATCGGCAAAAATATACCGACCTCAACTGCGGTCAGGAGGGAATCAAAGAAAAGAAGAGCGATAACAAATGACTTCCCTTGACTTTCGGTATAATATAAAGTAAAATTTAGCCATACAAGATAAAAAAACGATCACGGATGTGACCGTTTTTTTATCTGAAATTTTACATATGCGGGCTTTTGAATGATTATTGAAAGCATTATAGGGGTAACTAAGTCGCAGTATGTAAGTTTAAAGTTAAAGTATTGGGTTTTTAAGGTTAAAGAAGAGGAGATGAATAATGAAAAAAAGAATAAGTACAGACAAATATTTTTCGATCAGAAATGTGACGGCTATACTGATGGTGATAGCTTTGTTTGCAAGCTTTATACCGAGTACGGATACTTCCGCATATGCGCAGACAGAGAAGTGTAAAATAACATTTTATAAAAATGACGGAACCGGTGAGATAAAAGAGGACAACGAACATAATGTGGGCGAGGAATATCAGCTTCCTTTGTGTGATTTTCAGTCGCCTGAGGGTAAATATTTTTATTACTGGCAAGTTGAGGGAGAAGCAAATCTGAAATCACCGGGAGATGATATTGTACTTTCCAAGAAAGAGCTTGCAATAAAGGCTATATGGAAGGGATACTTCGAAAAACAGCCTGAAAGCAAGTCGGCATTGGTCGGAACACCTATCAAAGTTGATTGGAAATCGGCCGATCATGCTTTTGCCGTAAATTTGCAAAAAAAGGGAATCAAAGAAGATTGGAGCGATAAAACGGAAACGAATGTAACAGGGCGGAATGATTACATTTTCCCGGCATCGAACGTACCTAAGACAGAGACTTATCGCTTAGAGGTGAACGGTTCATACAGCAATGAATTTACAGTTAAATGGACGGAACTTGAAAAACCTGTGATAACAACAGGTGATCTTCCGAGAGGAAAGATAGGAGTACAATATACACAAAAGATTATGGCAACAGGTTCGGAGCCGATGAATTGGAGTATAGGAAAAGGTGAACTGCCTCAAGGTCTTATGCTTGAAGAGTTTACCGGAGTTATAAGCGGAATTCCGACAAAAGTCGGAAAATTTGCATTTGCTGTTAAGGTTTCTAATGATATAAATTCTTATGCAGTTAAAAATATGATTATAAATATAGATAAGAAAGATGGCCCTGCCGCACCGAATTGCTCTTTTTCGTTTGACGGTATGAATGCAGGCAAGCTTATGGGAAGTACCGCAGATATGGAATATAGCCTGGATGGAAGCACTTATAAGGATTGCGGAACAAATGACGTTATGCTTGATATCAACAGTATAAGTGCAGATAAGGATATAAAAGTTCGTATCAAAGAAACCGGTACGGCAGAAGCGGGAGCTGTACAAACAATTGATATCACAAAAGCATCAGTGCCGGCAGTAACCAAGACAAACTGTACTAAAGAGTCAAATGATAACGGAACATTAATTGGTGTAAGTAATAAAATGGAATGGAAAAAGAGCGACGGAAACTGGGCTGACGGAACCGGAAATGTTATTGAAGGATTAAAAAACGGTATATATCATGTTCGGGTTAAAGCTTCCGGGACTGCGATGGCATCTGATATACAGACATTACAGATAGCGGAATTTCATAAGTCGAATGGCGGCGGCTTTTTCGTAGGCTCCAACAGTAACAGTAACTCACAAAATAAATATTCAGTTACAATTGAGAAAACAGAAAACGGAAAAATTACTATAGATCGTGAGTCGGCTTCGGAGAATCAAACGGTTACGATTACGGCTTTGCCTGATAAAGGATATAAAATCGGTAAAATTACCGTTATGTACAAAAACGGTAAAGAAATTAAACCGGACGAGCTTAACGGTAAGTACAGCTTTAAGATGCCTGCGGGAAATGTCAGCATTAAAGCTGTATTTGAAAAAGATAAACAGAGTGACGAAAATCCGTTTAATGATGTAAATAAAACTGACTACTACTATGAAGCTATGAAGTGGGCAGTAAAAAAGAATATTACATCGGGAACAGGTGAAAAAACTTTCAGCCCCGCTGCTTCTTGCAATCGTTCAGAGACAGCAACATTTTTATGGCGTGCAGCAGGATCTCCCGAACCTAAAACTGCGATAAATCAATTTGTTGATGTAAAAGAAGGCGCCTATTATTATAAAGCGGTCCTTTGGGCAATTGAAAACAAGATAACTTACGGAACTTCTCAAAAGGAATTCAGTCCTGATAATAAATGTAATCGTGCCGAAATAGCTACATTCTTATATCGTTTTGCAAAATCTCCGGAGGTCAAAGGAAGTAATCCTTTCAGGGATGTAAATGCTTCTGATTATTATAAAGATGCAGTAATATGGGCAGCAAGTAAAGGTATAAGCAACGGAACAAGCCCGAATGAGTTCAGTCCTAATGCGGCTTGCACAAGAGGTCAGATGGTAACTTTCTTATATAGATACATGAAAATGTAGCTTGTATATTTCTTTGAAATATGATATCGATACATAGTTTGAGACTGTGAGAGACTGTGAAAGTTTTTCTGTAGAATGTCTCTCTCATGTAATGGCTTAAAAAAGGCGAAGAATTGAAAATTTATTTCTCTTCTTCGCCTTTTCAGATTTTAATTACATTACTGTTTAATTTTAAGCAGTTGTTTAATATGGTACCGTTAAACTCAGCATACCGCCTGTAAGTGCATCTGCAAGATCGATATTCCCCTTTTCGATTGCCAGAACAAGCCATTTACCATCTTTTTTAGTGAGTTTGAGCTTAAATGTCTTTTTGAAGTCTTTTTTCATATTTTTAAATTCCGAGTCAAGTGTTTTCAAAGATTTATCAATACTGTCTTTGTCCGGAACAGAACCTGACTGTGCCATTGCCTGTCCGAGATTTTTCAGTACTTTTCCAAAAGGATAAGTTGTAACAGTAACCTCGACAGTAGCTTCTTTATCTTTGATGCTTTCTTTGCCTATTTTATAATCAAAACTGTAAACTTTTTCAACCATTTGTTTTGACAATGCATCCTGAACCTTATCTGTTGTACTGTCGTCACTTTGATTTGACATAGCTCCAAGTAATTCTTTTGAATCTCCCGAATAGGTATCTTTAAGTGCGTCTTTATCCTGTGATTTTAAGGCCTTAAAGAAAGCAGTTGCACCGCTTTTAGGAGTATCGGAATCAGCTTTCTCCTTGCTTGATCCGCAAGCAGTCATACCGACTACCATAACCAATACCATAATTGTTACTAAAAATTTTTTCATCTTTCAACATCCCTTTCTGAAATAAAATTTAAATGTATAGATGTCATAAGTTTACGACTTCAAAATATCCCGGAATAATACGTTTTGAAGAAAAATAAAGAATATATCAAAATTATTTTCAACAGAAATATATTAAAACAAAAATATTGTGAAATAGATAACTTATGCATCTTTTATGTATTATATAGTAATGTTAATGAAAAGTCTATATAAAAAGTTTGATGAGAATAAAGGATGTATGTAAAATAAACGTTGGTAAGATGTCTCTTTTTTTTCTTAATATAGTAATTAGCCTTCTACAGATAGATATTTCTATCGTAGAAGGCTAATATTTATCGTTCACTTTACGGTGTATGTCCCAAAAGGGTAAAATTTACTTATATATACGTACGCCGTATGTATTTTCAAGTTGAATAGTCGATTTATTTATCCAATTAATTTAGTTTGGCATAATAGCGCTCATCATGCCGCCTGTCATTGCATCGGCAAAATCATTGTTGTTTTCAACTGAATCAACAACCCACTTTTTACCTTTCTTGGACAAACTCAAATCAACAGTTTTACTAAAGTCTTTCTTCATCTTATCAATTTTTGAAATAAGCTTCTTGGTAGCTTTAGTGGTAGCCTTTTCAAATGATTCGCCCTGTGAACCGTCTTTAAAGAGTTTTGAAAGCTCCGTCATAAAATCTTTTATAGCTTTTCCAAAAGGATAAGTTGTTATTTCAAGCTTAACGGTAGCTTTTTTATCTTTGATTTTTTCTTTCTTTATTTCGTAATCAAAGTCATAAATCTTTTCTTCCATCTTTTTTACCAATTCTTTTTCTGTTTTATCTGCGGAAGAAGAAGCGCCCATATCTCCCATGGCTGAAAGTAACTGTTTTGAATCTCCCGCATAAGAATCTTTGAGCTTATCTTTGTCTTTTGCTTTTAGAGCATCAAGAAAAACGGTTGCACCTCCTGTAGGAGTGGAAGGATCAGCTTTTTCCTTGCTTGATCCGCAAGCAGTCATACTGACTACCATAATCAGGACCATAACGGTTGCCAAAATTTTTTTCATTTTTCAACATTCCTTTCTGAAAATAAAATTGAAATCTACAGATGTACTGTAAACAAACGA
>CAJPNN010000066.1 GCA_905372035.1 Bacillota bacterium
GATTTGAAGCCGCTTTTAGGAATTTTATCTCTATGCTCTTGACTTTTATTGAGAATTTTTTATTTGATATATCACATTCCGCTCCCTTAACAGGGATTTTACTTTGTGGAACACTTCCGTTTTTCACACTGCTTTTGCTCCCCTGAAACATCAATATGCCTCTGTCCTGTAAAAACTGTCTGGCACCCGGAGTCAGCTTTGTTCCGTCTTCTAACTGATAGCTGGTAAAAGGTTCTTTTTTGTAACATGTTCTTAATTCATCTTCTGTTATAAACCTCATTTTCTCCCCCTTTACGCTAATTTTTGATTCAATCCCCCGGACTTATTATCATAATTCTTTTCTTTCTCATGTTCTTGTAATTACCGCCGTTGTAAACCCTAAAGTATCACAGAGTTTTTCCGTTACATCTTTTAGTGCCGTCTCAACGCCTTGAACATCTCCTGTAATCACAACCGAACCTGTAAAACGATCCAGGAATCCTATTTCTACATCCGCCGCAATAATTGCAGTTTCGTATGGTGAAAGAGTAAGTATCCCTATCGCTCCCTTATCGTCTATCCCCAGTCTTTCATAAATATCCGGAGTGGGAGATGCGATAACATGCGCAATGGTGACCTGTTTGCCCGGAACGGATTCCTGTATTATTCTTTCTGTTGCATTACTGCTATTTAACAATCCCATTTTATTACCTTTATTGTATATTTTCATTTATATGTTATTTAAGCAATGTTCCTTTTTCTATCATTTCATTACATACAACTTTGGCTAAAGTTCTACAAAGTGAGTCTATATCAACATTTGCAGCAGGTGCAGGTATTGAACTTGTATCTACATTTACATCACATGGGTTTTCAGCACAACACTGTTTGACTTCAGTCGAAAATTCAATTTTATGATCTTTTGCCATATCTTTTGCAGCAGCTGTGACAATGGTATCATTGTCAATATATATAATTTTTTTCCCTTGTTTTTCCATCTCTTCGATGTCTTTTATGCAAATCAATTTTTTCATAATATCATATCCTTTCAATATTTTAGATTTGAAGGTGTAGAAAAGTATACAAATGGTGAGTTAAATATTTTCTACACCCTCTATTTTTATTGTAATTGTAATTATGAAATATTTTCTTTTAAAATCGGATTTAAATCCTACTTACCATATTTATTATAATTATTTTTTATATGTCTTTTAAACGTTCAAATTCTTCTTCAAATGAACAAACATTTTTACGCCCTATGCCGAAATACCATAAGAAAGCAATAATATAAACTATAATTGTTGCAACGATAGGATTTATAGAAACATTTCCAAAAATCATATATAGAATACTTGATTCAGGTAAAGAAATGGCCGACGCCCCTATCACCATACAAACAATACAAAAGATACAAATTATAAGGCTTATAATTCCTGCCGCCATTCCGCAAGGAGCCTTGAACGGACGATACATATCCGGTTCTTTAACTCTTAAGACTAAGAAAGAAATCAAAGAAATAAAATACAAGCAAGCCAAGCCGAATGCCGATACGCTTATTACAACATTTGTCAGACCTGTTGTCGCCGCTATAATTCCTACAACACCTGCAGTAATAAGTGCCGCCGTAGGGGTATGTCTTTTTTGATTTACTCTTGCCAATATTTTTGGTAAATATCCGGTTCTTGCCAATGCAAATAATTGTCTTGATGAAGCTGCAATTATTCCATTCAAAGATGCAATCAAACCGAACAGACCGAAAATATTTATAACAATTGTTATTCCTCCCCGTCCATAAACTGCACTCAAAGCCTCAGGAAGAGGGAAGTCTACAGCTGCCACATTATTGTAATTCGATATTCCTGCAGTTAGAAACAATGTGGCACACATCATGATAAATAATGTCCCCATTCCTGATAGAAAACCTTTTGGGATATCTTTTTGCGGATTAATCATCTCTTCCGCAGACATTGCACCACCTTCTAAAGCTAAATAGAACCATATAGCAAACGGAACTGAGGCTATTATACCGTGCCATCCGCCCGGAATATATTGTAAAAATCCGCTGAAACCGTTGTTTTCCGCCAAGGGTCTTAAAAAATTGTCTATAGAAAAATGCGGGGCGGCTGCACCCCAATAAATACAAAGACCGACCAAAGCCACGATTGTCACAATCAATTCAAAAACTGCCGATGTATGCATCCCCATAAAATTAATAGTTACAAATATAATAAAAACAACAATTGTAGCCGGAATAGCGGGGATAACAGGTATTAAATTGTGAATATAACCTCCGACAGCCAATGCTATAGCGGGTGGTGCAAACAATAATTCAATCAAACTGCTCATACCTGCAAAATAACCGCCAACAGGACCTAACACTCTTCTTGCATATGCCGCACCTCCACCTGCACTCGGTATCATCGTTGCCATTTCAGCATAGCAAAAAATAAAAGTAGCAAACATAATAACTACAGGAATGGCGGCAACAAACAGCCCTACCGGGCCGCCTGTCGCATATCCATAACTCCATCCGAAATAATTTCCCGAAACAACAAGCCCTACAGCTAAAGCCCATAGATGTATCGGCTTCAGTGTTCGTTGTAATTTATTATCTTTTTCCGTCATGATATTCTCCTCTTACATTTTACATAATCTACATTATACGTTGTTTTTGTTAGGTAAGATAAATTCGACTTCTCCATGCGGACGTGGAATAACATGTACGGTAATCAATTCTCCTACACGTTGAGCGGCTGCAGCGCCGGCATCTGTAGCTGCTTTAACAGCACCTACATCTCCTCTTACCATAACAGTCACGAAACCTCCGCCTACGAGCACTTTACCGATCAAAGTTACATTTGCAGCTTTTACCATAGCATCTGCAGCTTCTACCGATCCTACCAATCCTTTTGTTTCAATCATTCCTAATGCTTCTGAATTCATAATCATACCTCCTGCTAATTGATTTTGATTTTCTTATACTTCTTTCATAGTTTTTAAATTTATAGAATCCATATAATTTATATACAGATACCTATCCTCCGATTACACACTTGAGCCCTTGATCTTCAACTATTTTTTTAAATTTCGCCGCTTCTTCTTTAGGGAGAGGTTTTATATCATATCCCATAGGATACTCTCTGCCTATAAGCCCATATTTGTTTTCTCCGTATACATGATATGGAAGAATATGGATCGTATCTACTCCCTTTAAAGTTTTGGCTAAAGTTGATATATTGATGAACTCTTCATCGAATGCATTTATTGTTGGTATTGTAGGAACACGAATCACTACAGGTGCAATTTCGGCAATACGTGCTGCATTTCGTAAAATCAATTCTGTGGACACGCCTGTCACCTCTTTGTGAATATTTGAGTCTGTCGATTTAATATCAAGTAAAACGTGATCTACAAATTTAAATACTGATTCTACAGCTTCTTCAGATCCATATCCTGTTGTTTCTATAGCTGTGTTCCATCCTTGGGATTTACATGCCTTCAGCAATTCTGTTGTGAATTTCCATTGTACGAGAGGTTCACCTCCTGAAATTGTAATCCCTCCACCTGATTTACGATATATCGTTCTATCTTTTTTTAAAATACGAATCACTTCTTCAACGGTCATATTCTCACCCTTAAGTGTAAGAGCCCCTGTGGGGCAGATGCTGACACATTCTCCACATCCGACACATTTTTGACGATCAATAAACCCTTTATTTGCTGTATCAATAGCTCCATAAGTGCAAGCTTCCATACATCTTTTACAGCTTATACATTTTTCCTTGCTGTACATTACTACCGGTTCCAATTTTTGTGATTCAGGGTTACAGCACCAAAGGCAGGAGAGAGGACAGCCTTTTAGAAACACGATAGTTCGTATTCCCGGACCGTCATTTATAGAAAATCGTTGTATATCAAACACAATGCCCTCAGCTTTATAGTTCACTGACGTCATATTAAGAACCTCCTGCTACTTTTAATGATTTTTCATCTAAAATGTTTGCTCTGTACGAGCTATTATGTTATCTTGTGTATCTTTGGCCAGCCTTATAAAATGAGCACTGTATCCGGCTACACGTACAACTAAATCTTTATGTTGATCAGGATTTGCCTGTGCATCAAGTAAAGTTTGTCGATCAACAACATTAAATTGTATATGCATACCTTTACGCTCAAAATATCCTCTTATAAGAGATGCCAGATTTATCAATCCCGTATCTCCGGCTATTGCCGCAGGTAAGAACTTCATATTGTAAAGAGTTCCGTTACTTGCAATTGCATGATCCAATTTTGAAACGGAATTGGCTGCAGCTGTAGGCCCTTGAGTATCTACACCTGCACGAGGAGATACACCGTCTGCTAAAGCTTCTTTAGCCAGACGTCCCGTAGGAAGAGCATCAACATCCTTACCGTAAAGTACATTCGCAGATACCGGATACAACCCTGCTTGATATTTTCCACCACGAGGATTTCTGTATTGTTCTACCAGTTCACAATATATGCGACCGCACCTTACGCTATATTCATCAATTTCATCTATATCATTACCGAATCCTTTTGTATTTTTGAGTGTTCTTAAAATATCTTCATATTTTTTGTCGGATCCGGAATTCAGATTTGTATTTACATTTCCTATTATTTTTTCCGTGTCCGTCAAATTAAATGAACCTGAATTATTTAATACAAGTTTTAATGCCTCATATATCTTTTCTTCCATATTGTTTGATGAATTTGGATTATTTTTAACATCTGCAACTGTATTTCCGGCAGACATTGAAATTTCTGTCGAGCCCAATGCAGGAACAGGATATCCGAAGTTATGATCCAGAGCATCTCTCAACTCTGCCAATGTAAATTTTTTATCTTCAAATACATTTTTCTGTATGCAATAAAGAGAATCTCCTGCATCTACAATACCTACACCTTGAGGTCCCGTAAAGTTCCATATTGCACCGCCTTCCTGAACTGATTTTCCTTTTTCTATACAGCCCTCA
This sequence comes from Bacillota bacterium, assembly GCA_905372035.1. Classification (GTDB taxonomy): domain Bacteria; phylum Bacillota; class Clostridia; order Peptostreptococcales; family Anaerovoracaceae; genus CAJPNN01. The sequence goes on from CAJPNN010000066.1 coordinate 4,974, forward strand.
ATAAGTGCGGACTGGAATGGCAAAGGAACTTTATCTGCATGCGCCATATCAATACAGTTTACAGCTTCCACCATATTTCTTACAAAAAACTCCATCTGTTTTTGGAATGCTACAAAGAAATCTTCTATACATGTAAATGTGGTAATTTCTCCTGTCTGAGGCCCTAACTGTTTTCCGAAACAACGTCCGTTATTCAACGTAATTTCTAAGACTTTTGCGACATCAAAACTTGCAGCATCATGCCAACCATCATATTTATGCTGGATATCAGGTTCTACACAACCGCTGGGTGTAAATGTACGTGCAACTTTAAGAGGAATCCCCCGATTCACCATTGCCGGAATTATAACTTCATCATTAAACAGGTTTGGCATTCCATATCCTAAACGGATAACTTCACATGCACGATATAAAAACTCATCAGGAGTTTGATTGCCCACACGAATGCCGACTGACGGCATAGGCATACCTACATGTGCCAGCGCATCCAGACACATATAACTCACATCATTGGTAAGGTCATTGCCTTCTTCATCCGTTCCGCCTAAAGCTAATAATTCAAATAATTGATATCCGGCAAAAGCTTGTGCGGAGATATCGTCACGTACCTTATTTGCATCATTAAACTTAACAAACAGACAATCCAACAATTCTTGTGCAAATTCTCTGGTTATTCCCGGATCATTAACATAGAATTGATTCATAAATCTGTCGAAAGGACCCGGAGAATAACTATGTCCGTTTGTTTCTACATGCAATAAATAATGTACGAACCAGAAAGATTGAACTGCTTCCCAAAAAGTAGTAGCTCCTTTTTCGGGAACATTGTAACAATTTTGAGCAATCTGCTGAAGTTCCGCTTTTCTAACAGGATTGACTTCCTTTTGAGCCATTTCTTCTGCTTTTTTAGCATATCTATGTGCATGATTTATTGCTGCAGTATATGTAATGATCAATGCCTCATAAAAACGTTCTTTTTTTATAGATTCCGGCTCCCTTCTATCAAGTACATCCATAGCTTCCAAAACTTCTTCGATAATTCCACCGAAACCTATTTTTAAAACTTTTTCATAAAAAACAACGGAATGTCCTACACCTGCAAACATATAATTGCCGGCATTGAATACCGCATTATCCTGACAATCACGACATTCTTGAGACATAAGCGACCATGCATATTCACTTAAAGTTTTTCCTTTCCAATATTTACCGGTTTCTCGTAATGTTTTTTTAGCTTCTTCAGAAACATAAAACGGATCGCATGCTCTATTGTGCATCGTATCAAGTTCCGGTTCGATCCAATCATAAGAATACTCAATACCTATCTCAGAAGAACGAGGATGTTCTGTTGTTGTTCCCACGATCAACTCGTTATCACGGATTGTAACCTGCATATTGTTAAAAAGACTTTCTACTACTTTGGCACGTCTCAAAATTGCAGGTAAATCTTCAGTGTCTTTATACATGTCGGTTACAAGTACCGCTCTTTCCGTCTCAACAACGGGCATTGCTTCGACAATTTCTTTTTTTAATGCTTTAACCCTGTCTGTCGGCTCAGTAAAGCCTTTTGCAATCAGAGTACTTTCGTTTAGATTCATTTGCTATACCTCCTTAATTTTAATTAAATATAAAAATATGCATACTATCATTGATCAAAAAATTAAAATCCGCTACTCAATTTCATTAAAGATAAAT
>CAJPNN010000067.1 GCA_905372035.1 Bacillota bacterium
ATATTATTAAAAAAGAGTGTTTTTACACTCCGCTTCAAATTATTATCACTGCAACAAAATTATATAATCGTTTATTTTTCAACATATTATAAACCTATACGAAACATACACACCCAAACCCGCTAATTTTGTATGTATCTTATGGAGAATAACAGCCTGTTTAAAACTCTCCCTTAATGGTAAGCTGAAAAAGTAAAATATTGTTATCGGATATCATATTTTATTTCGGTGTGAACAGCTGTACCAACAGCACTCCTGCCAGGATTAAAATTATTCCGAGTATAACGATCCAATTAGTACTTTCCTTAAATATGAAAATAGATATCAGCGTCGTAACCACTATACCCACTGAACACCATATGGCATATGCTACGCTGAAATTTATGGAAATTAATGATTTTGCAAAACACCAAAAACTTATCGCATATAACAAATATGCTCCCAAACCAAAAAAAATATTCTTAAACCCGTCTGAAAGCTTAAGAAATGTAGATGCAACAAGTTCGAACATTATAGCTATAAACAACAATAACTGCGGCATAAAGTCTCCCTTCTTTTATCTTTCAAAGACAACATATATTATCATATCACATTGGCTGCTAAACAATATACATGCTGTCTTTTTATTTTTCTCTGGAAATTTTTATGAGTATTTCCGTAACAAAATTTTCTTCATATCTCGTGCTCCAAAAGTCCGTAACATATCTTTCGACAGAAAAATCCTCACATTTATAATTGTTTTCTTCTACCCACTTTAAGATTTTATCATATGTTTTTCCGATATTCCTATGTGTTCCTATATGATAACAGCTCGCATACATACCTCCTATAAAAGTATATGTCACATCTTCACATGTAGGTTCAAGTGTTTTTTGTATAACTCGCACCTTCTTTGCATTGCCTTCCATATGTTGCCTGAAATCCGGAAAAAGAATCATGACGGGACCTGTTATAGCATTCTCTATTTTCTCGACAAAGTTAGTAAAATCTATATTTATTATAGCCTCCATATAAGAGTAATTGAAATCATATTCCATACTGCAACAATTTACAGGTTCCACATATTTTACCGAAACTTCACTCACACGTTCATTGATTACCCCTCGCGCCTCTAATATGAGATTATACCAGTCTTTTACCGACGTTCTCTGAATAATCAAACCCTTTTCAAGTTCATTAAGCTCGTCCATCTTGCTTCTGAAACTTCTTTCAAGCTGATCATAATCGCTGCCGTTTATAAGCTGTTTCATCTCTTCAAGCCTGAATCCCATCTGCTTGTAATATTTGATAACCGGAACTTCAAGAAGAGTTTGACGAGAGTAATATCTGTAATTATTTTCGCCTATCTCATCGGGAACTATCATACCTATTTTATCATAGAAACGTAATGCTTTTCTTGTAACATTGCAAATTTCGCTTACTTCTCCTATAGAATAATGTTTTTTATCTTCCATTTTAAATCTCCGTTCCGCTATCCTTGTTGTGTGAAACAAACAGTCATAAAAGATTTTTGTTTCTTTTATGCTACAATCTTTTCTGCTTTATTTTCTATACTGATCTTAAATATCTATCCTCAGCTGCCCTTAAGCTGCCAAAACCGTAAAACTCCATGGTATTCATATATATCGTCTCAACTATATTTTCGCCTTTCTCATGAGCTTCCTTTAAATCTTCATAAATCTTCTTAAGTGTATTAAATGAATATGTTTTTAATTCTCCTATGTTATACACCCTTGCGGATGTCCCCTCTTTGGAATCGGATTTGGGCCTTGCATATCTGCTGATCGCCGGATATCTTTGTTCTACGGATTTTTGATCCGCATCCATAATATTGATGATTTTTTTTATTATATCTGTTTTCATATATGAAACTTCAGGAAGTTTAGGTGCTATATCTCTTTTATATATTTCATTATCGGTATATTCCATCATATATCCGTATTTCTCCGCAACAAGATTTCTTCCTGTATTCTTTGCATCAATAAGGTCGTTCTGATAGCTGAAAAGTGTAGTAACTTTAAAGGCTGCATGCTGCGAATACCTCATTATATAAAATGTTTTCACATCATCCTGACACGGAGCTCTGCCGTTTAAACCGATGACATGTTGAAACATTTCCCATTCTATTGCTATTATCTCATTTATCATATGATCTTTAGGAGTATTTTTTCTCATTATATCCAAATTCATTTAACAATCCTCCATAACGTGCATGCTTCGTATTCTCACATCCGATATCCCCGACATGATTTCCCCCAAATGCATTTGTAAAAAGTTATCTCTGCTTGATGAAAAATTCCTTACCCTTAACTCTTCCGCAACATCAGTACATATGTTCTCCATTATATCTCGTTTTTCCGCCCCCGTCCCCATATCATCGGGAATTTTAGTAAGTCTTTCTATACCGTGTACGGCACTTCTCAGTTTGGTCAGTTCCTTTGCAGCTCTGAATGTCCATTTATAAAACGGAGCATACCTTCCGTTGAGAAGAAATACACACGACAATGCCGTTTTTACAAACTCCGCACATGCCTGATATGCGGCGACATTCTCACCTCTTTTTATGCATCTGTAGTAGTTATATTGTCCCGACTGTGCCATTATTGCAACTCTTGCCGCTATTTTTTTACGCAATACGTCCTCGGGATAAAAATTGAGCAAATGTTCCCTCGCCTTACTGAATTCGCCGTAATTATCCATAAAAACTTTTCCGTTTGTAACTATCGCTAAATTATTTTCCGGTATCCTCATCCAGTTCATGTTGTCAGAAGGAAACAAACCGCAATTTGTAAATCTTGTATAAAATGTTTCCATAGGGAGCACACCCACTCTTTTTCCCGCCATACTGCTCGGCACTCTTTCATATCCCATAAAGGATTTCGGAAGCTCATCATATGCTTTTTGAAGCTTTTCACCTATCCGTTCATATATTCGAATCGGTACCCATATGCAAAATCCCGGTCCGAAATCGTGATCCTGTGAAAATTCGTCATCATATCCGAAGCATTCGGATCCTTCTCCTACAAGTCCGCACGCCATATATTTCAACTCTTCTGCAAAATGCTCTCTAAGCATAGAAAGCCCATATTGTTCAAAATATCTTATTGAAAGCTCCATGCCTTTCATTTGCCCGCCTCCAGTCTTTCTACCTGCAACAAGATCTCTTTTATATTTTTATAATTTATATTTTCCCCGAAATCTCTTTTTATAAATTGCAAAGCTTTTTTATACCATTCTTTTGAGAGAGAATAATTGCCTTCATAATAATATATTTCTCCCAAAGCTGCCGCTGCCTGAGAATAATGCACATCTTTTCCCTGAAATTCCGTTTCAAATATCGACACTGCAATACTCAAATTTTCTTTTGCTTCATCAAGTTTCCCCTGTTTTATCTGAAGCTGTGCCAGATTAACATATGTGACTGCAAGTTCTCCCCTCGCCTCAGGTATGTTTTTTATTATATCAAATGCGACTTCAAGGGCTTTTTCCGCATTTTTAAAATCCGATTTTGCTCTGTAAGCGGCACTTATGTTGTTCGATAAAGCCGCCATTTTATAACCTTTGTCAAAACCGAGTCTTTCCAATATATTTTTTGCTTTCAGAAACATTTTTATCGCATTATCATAGTCATTTCCTACAATACAAACATTTCCCGCGTTGATTAATGCCGCCGAATAATTTTCCGTATTTTCCATTCCCATACGTTCAAGTAAGTTAAGAACGATATCATAATTATCCTTAGCATTTTTTATGTTGCCCGCTGCTCTGTAAAATCCTCCGAGCTCGTTTCTTATTGCGATCTCGGCATTCAGATCTCCTATATTTTTTGCATCGGCAAGATTTATAACCATATATGATTCTATTTCTTCATGACTTTTATGACCGAACATTCTGTCCAGAGTTCTGTAAAATTCGTTTAAATCCGTCATTGAATCATACCTCCACTACAGGTTGACTTTCATTTAATTTTAATTTTATCATATAAGAAGATGCTTTTCTATTCTTAAATTTATATTAACGACATTTTTATAAAGCGTCTTTACGGACATATATATTATATCAATTTTATTTATATCTCTTTATATAATAATATAATAGCGTTTTGCGGTTTTGTCATATTAAAAGTGAGAAAGTAAATATATTTAAGACGTATTGGTAAAACATGTTGATGTTTTATTCCCAATGTTGTAAAGTATAGTCAGGTATAAATGACTTTAACATATTGACGGAGGTGTATATAATGTTGAATGAATCTGTAAGAAAAGCAATTAACGATCAGGTCACAAAAGAATGGTATTCTGCATATCTTTATCTTGATTTTGCAAACTATTTTGATGACGAAGGACTCGACGGTTTTGCAAACTGGTATAAAGTTCAAGCTAAAGAAGAAGCTTCTCACGCCGAACTTATAATGAACTATCTTCTTGATAATGATGAAAAAGTTAAACTCGGGGCAATAGATGCTCCCACAGGTGAGTATAAAGATCATAAAACTGTATTACAGGCCGCTTTGGAACACGAAAGATTTATAACGGCTTCAATAAATGATATTTATGCTATAGCATATAAGATCAATGATTTCAGGAGTATGGAATTTTTAAATTGGTTTATTAAAGAACAAGGTGAAGAAGAGAAAAATGCTTCCGACCTGATCAAAAAATACGAGCTTTACGGCGGTAATTCAGATGGTCTTTACAGCATGAACCAGGAACTTTTGGCAAGAGTGTATACTCCACCTGTTGTGGAATAACCCGATACAACTCATAAGAACTTGAGATCATAAAACAATGTACATAAAAAACGCTTTTCAGAAAGATAACTTGCGAAGCGTTTTTTTATTTATAATGTTATTAATCATACACCTCTCCTATGCACAATAAGAATGAACTTGATAAATAAAATGTATTGACAATAAAAGCGTGTAAATATAATATATATGTGTTGCATTTTTATGGAGAGATGTCAGAGTGGTCGATCGTGCGGCACTCGAAATGCCGTGCCCGTCAGGGCCCCGGGTTCGAATCCCGGTCTCTCCGCCAGAAAATTCGCCCGCAAGTAATGCATGTCGCTTGTGGGCTTTTTCATTTCACTCTACATCCCCCTTGCACATACCGGGCATTACCCGTCTAATTGAATCACACTGTGACAGGCTATGTTCAGGAATTCATAATCATGTGTAATCACCAGAACGATATATCCCTCGCGAGACAGCTTCTGAATGATCTCACCTGTCTGCATCATGTGCGTATAATCCAGCCCGCTTGTCGGCTCGTCGAATATCACCACCTTTTTTTCCGACAGCACCGCCTGGCATATGGCCAGCCGCTGACGCTGACCTCCCGACAGGACGGCAGGATGCACCCCCTTATAGGGAAGCAGATCAAATTTACGCAGAAGCTGATCGATCCTTTCTTTCGACGCGTCCGGCGCCGCCAGCTCACATTCGTCCACAACACTGTCTGCAAATAACTGATGGTTTACATCCTGCATGACCATGGCGCAGAGCCTCTGTCTTTGCCTTCGCGTCAGCTTTTTCCCCTGATAGTTGACTGTGCCGGATTGCTCCTTCAACAACCCGCAGATCATCTTGCACAGTGTCGTTTTTCCGACTCCGTTCTTTCCCGTAATTCCGATCACATCTCCTGCAGAAGCCCCGAAACAGATTTCCTGTTTCATGTAACGGCTGTAAATCCGCTCGATGCAAAGTTCCCCCTTGACGGTTGTGCATTCAGGGATCGTGATTCGTGTTTCTTTTAAGGTGCGAAGTCCCATCGAAATCCGTTCCCTTTCGGAGAGCGCGCGGAACTGCGCTGCCTTGAACTCCCGCATAATCCTGCCACCCCTGAGATATACGACTCTGTCTGCAACAGATTGAAGATAATTCAGCCGATGCTCCGCAATAATCACGGTTTTCCCCTGCGCCTTAATATAGTGCAGCAGTCCCTTTAATCGCTCAACGGATGTGTTGTCCAGATTGGAGGATGGTTCGTCGAGCACATAAATTTCCGGCTCCGCAGCATATGCCGAAGCAAATGCGATGATCTGCTTTTCTCCACCCGAGAGTTTGAAAATGTTCCGGCCAAGCAGATTTTCAATTCCAAGATCATTCGCTGTTGTCACAATCCTCTGTCGGATCTTCTCCGGTGGAACCCCACGGTTTTCCAGTCCGAACGCAATTTCAGCAGAAGAATCCGTATAAAAAAATTGCGATTTAGGGTTTTGGAATACATTACCGATCTTTTCCGCCAGTTTATACATCCACGTCTCCGCCACAGGATCGCCTTGAACACATACATCTCCGTCAAGCTGCCCATAGGAATAGAAATGAGGGATCAGCCCGTTGATAAGTTGCGTTAAAGTCGTCTTGCCCTACAATGTCAAGTATATGATATAAAAAATCACCTAAATTTCTTTAAGTGAT
>CAJPNN010000068.1 GCA_905372035.1 Bacillota bacterium
CCACAACTATTCCTCTGTCGGAAACATCCAGGATCGTTCCGTCTTTTTCGTTTGTTCTGCCTTCGCAAGGTTCCGCTTCTATGATTTTCATCTTCTCATCTTTATAATAAGTGTATGCTCCCGGATTCGGATTCACACCTCTTATTCGGCAATCCGTCATACATGCTCCCTCCGTAAAATCTATAAACGCTTCACTTTTTGAAATCATAGGCGAGTATGTCGCATTTTCTTCTTTCTGCTTTTTTTTAGATACGTTACCCGACAAAATATCTTCCAGATTTTGCATGAGAAGCTCTGATCCGAGGATCGCCAGCTTATCACTGAGTTGTCCGTAATTGTCCCTTCCTATATCTATTTTTACACTTGATATCATATCTCCGGTATCAAGCCCTTCTTCCATATACATAAGAGTATTTCCCGTCTCTTTTTCTCCGTTCATAATAGCTCTTTGAATAGGTGCCGCTCCTCTGTACTTGGGTAAAAGGGAAGCATGTATGTTTATACACCCTCTCTCAGGCAACTCCAATATACTCTTGGGCAAAATCCTACCGTATGCCGCAACCACTATAAGGTCAGGTTTCAGTTCTTTGAGCTGATTGAAAAACTCTATATTATCCTTTAACCTCTGCGGCTGTGCAATTTGTATTCCAAGTTTCAAAGCAGATTCCTTAACCGGGGTAGGAACAAGTTTATGTCCCCTGCCTCTTTCTCTGTCAGGCTGTGTGACTGCAAGCACAACCGTATGCCTGCTTTCTGCAAGTGCTTCGAGCGCCGGAACCGCAAAGTCGGGGGTTCCCATATATACTATCCTCATTATCTGTCCACCTCATGAACATTTTTCGCTTTATCTATATAAAGTATCCCCGACAGATGATCGTTTTCATGGCAAAATGCTTTTGCAAGCAAGCCCTCAGCTTCATAAAAAACTTCTTCTCCATATCTGTTAAGTCCTTTAATTTTAACATATTCGGGTCTTTTTACCATGCCCACCTTGTTAGGAACGCTGAGACATCCTTCTTCCTCTTCAACTTCTCCCTTCATCTCTAAAATTTCAGGGTTTATAAGCTCATAAAGCTTATCGTCAAGCTCTACAACAAACATACTTTTAAGAATACCCACTTGAGGAGCCGCTATCCCGATGCCGTAGTGCTCCCTCATAGTATCTATCATATCATCCAAAATTTCAATCACTTTTTCATTGATTTTTTCAACTTTTCTGCTCTTTTTTCTTAAAATGTCGTCACCCTCGGTAAATATATTTCTGAGTGCCATTATTCCCTCCTGTTATACTGTCATTTTACATCCTAAGTTTACGTTTTTTAATATTTAAAGTAAACATAAAAGTAACTGATGTACATCACATGAAGCTGTACGGATCCACATCTATAACTATACCTGTCGAACCGTCTTTAGTATTTTTATAAATGTGGACTTTTAAATTCCTTAGCGTTTTTCCTATAAAATCTCTATATTCTTTTTTACATTTGATTAAGATCTGATATCTGAACTGCCCGTTTGACTTTGTAAGCATAGACTGTTTCGGTTTGAAAACTTTAATTACCCTATCATAATTTCCTATTTTTTTTAAGAATTCATCAAAAATATAACGTGCTGTATTTTTTGCTTTATCCCGGTCCTCATTTGTCACAATAACCTGTATCAACTCCGCAAACGGCGGATAATTCGTCTTTTCCCTAAGAGATATTTCCTGTTTGAAAAATTCATCATAATCACATTTTGCCGCTGCCGATATTGCAAAGCTTTTCGGGGAATACGTTTGTATCACAACATCGCCTTTATCATTTCCTCTGCCTGCTCTTCCGGAAGCTTGTGTTATCAACTGAAAGGTTCTTTCTCTTGATCTGTAGTCGGGTACATTTAGCGACAGATCCGCCGCTATGATCCCTACAAGTCCCACATTGTCAAAATGTAATCCCTTTGCCACAATTTGTGTTCCGACAAGCACATCTATTTTTTTTCTGTCAAAATCCTTTAAGATTTTTTCCAAGCTTCCCTTCCTGCTCACCGAATCCAAATCCAACCTCTCACATACGGCGTCAGGCATACATTCCTTGACGGCCTCTACGATCTGTTCAGTCCCTATGCCGAAATGTTTTATATATTTACTTTCACATTCAGGGCACTTGATCGGGATCTTTGACGCTCTGCCGCAATAGTGGCATAACATCTTATTATATTCCTTATGGTATGTCATGGATATACCGCACTCGGGACACCTTACAACATATCCGCAATTTCTGCATGCTACAAAAGAACTGTATCCTCTTCGATTTAAAAACAATATTATCTGTTTTCCGTTATCTTTCGCCGAAAGCATCTTATCATATAAATTTCTGCTGAAAACGGTTTTATTCCCATCCCTCAGTTCACTTGACATGTCTACGATCTCAACATCAGGCATCGATACGTTGTTGGCTCTTTTGGTAAGCATGAGCCTTTTATATTTTCCCGTAATATAATTATGATATGTAAAAACGGACGGTGTCGCAGTCCCTAAAACAACTGCAGCCCCCATATATTCCGCTCTTTTAATTGCAACCTCATGTGTATTATATTTAGGTGTCATATCCGACTTATAACTGCTTTCATGCTCTTCATCAAGGATTATGGCACCGATATTTTGAAGCGGTGCAAATACGGCCGATCTTGCTCCTATAACAATTCCGGCTTCACCTTTCCTTATTTTTTCCCATTGCTCATATCTTTGACCTTTTGTTAATCTGCTGTGTATCAGCGCAATACTTTCTTCTCCGAAAACCTCAAGGAATCTTGTGACTGTCTGCGGTGTGAGAGAAATCTCGGGAACAAGTAGAATGACCGTTTTTCCATGCTCCCTACAATATTCGCAAATTCTTATGTAGACTTCCGTCTTTCCGCTTCCTGTGACCCCTTGCAAAAGAAACGTTGCAAAATGTTTCTTTTCTATAGCGCCGCTTATGATATCAACACAATTCTTTTGTTCATCATTAAGCTTTTTTCTTTCTTTTATCGGATCATAATCAGGAAAAGGACCACGTTTGCATGCAACTTTTTTTGGGGCTCTGAAACATTCGACAGCTTCTATATATCTGCAGACAAACCTGTCTCGCATCCATTTTGCTACGCTGATCATCTCTTCGTTTAAAGAAAGCTCCCGCCTTACCGCATAAATCGACTTTATGCCCTTAACGACTTTATTAAGCCTGTCATTCACTTCCAAAACATATCCCCGTTTTTTTATGTTTCCCTTTGAAAACGGTACTTCCACACAGTCACCCACTCTTATGTCGTCAAATTCACAAGCATATGTAAAGGGATAATCTATATAGTCATTTTTTTCATCTATAACCACTTCTATATATTTCATGTTATTAAATCTTTTTAAAATCACTAAAGTAAAATAATATTATTGCTCATACATTTATCTATCATATCGTCCGGCCAAACTGATACCTGTACCTCTCCTATATGTGCTTTTCTGAGAAAAAACATGCACAGTCTCGACTGCCCTATACCGCCTCCTATACTGTAAGGCAGTTCATCACTCAAGATTTTTTTATGGAAGTCCAAACTCTTTCTTTCGTTTGCTCCGGCAATTTCCAGCTGCTTTTCCATAGCCTCTTTATCTACCCTTATGCCCATTGATGAAATCTCAAAGGCAATATCCAGAATGTCGTTCCAAAGGATTATATCCCCGTTAAGCTGCCAATCATCATAGTCCGGCGCTCTTCCGTCGTGTTTTTCTCCGGAAATAAGGTAATCCCCTATCTTCATTATGAATACAGCCCTTTTTTCTTTTGCAATGGCATTTTCTCTCTCCTTTGCCGTCAAATCGGGATATCTGTTCTCAAGCTCCTGTGAAGTAATGAAATATATTTCATTCGGCAACTCGGTTTTTATATCTCTATAAAGTCTGTTTACGTAATCCCCGAGATTTTTTATTGAATTATATATTGTTGAAACAGTCTCCTTTAAATACTCTTCCGTACGATCTTCCTTTGCTATGGATTTTTCCCAATCCCACTGATCAACATAAATCGAGTGTATGTTATCCAAGTCCTCATCTCTTCTTATAGCGTTCATATCCGTGTAAATACCGTGTCCTACAGGCACTTCGTATTTATATAGCGCCATTCTCTTCCATTTCGCAAGTGACTGCACTATCTCCACATCTTTCTCATCCATGCCTTTTAAAGTAAACGAAACCGTTCTTTCTACACCGCTCAAATTGTCGTTCAGTCCGCTCTCGGGAGTCACAAAAAGCGGAGCTGTAACTCTGCGCAAGTTGAGTCCGTAAGCAAGCTCCTGCTGAAAAAAATCCTTTATTTTCTTGATAGCCCTCTGTGACTGCATCGTAGTAAGATGGCTGTCATATTTTTTAGGTATAATCAAACTCATTTACGTTCCTCCCATTTCGAAAATTCACACCCACAATAATTCTGTCTATATAAACCGTATTCCTTTGACAGCGATATTGATCTCTGAAATCCCGCTTTCTTTTTATAATCTTCATCATGAAACTTTACGAGACTTTTCTCCTCCAGTCGGTTACCTATATCCCTTATAACGTCTATCCTCTTATGCGGGCTTACACTGAGTGTTGTTGAAAATTCATCCGCTCCCAATTTTTCAGCAATTTCCAGTGCCTTACTCATTCTAAGCAGAAAACAAATGCGACATCTTTCGCCGCCTTCTTTTTCTCTTTCAAACCCTTTTACCTTTTCAAGAAATAAATCAGGCTCATACTTGCCTTCTATGAATTTTGTTTTTCTGTTTTCATCTCTCGACAGCACGAGTATCTGATTGTCTCTTCGCATCAAATACTCGTCTTTATCCGTTATATTAGGGTTATAAAAAAATAAAGTCACATCATAATCGTCCCGCAATTTTTCCAGCACCGCCGTGCTGCACGGTCCGCAGCATGAATGCAGCAGCATTTTCTTTTTTTTAACAATTTTTTCTTCCATAAATTATTATCTGCCGTTCTAAATTATATATAAAATATTATAGCATAAACACATCTGATTTTCAACTGTAAAGCATTCCTGTGTTAAGCCTCAAAGCTTTTAAATATCAACGATTTGTAAACCGGCTCAACACTTGTTATAATAAAATATATACATAATTTTTCGAGGTGAAAATGACTACAAAATTTGATAATCAAAGTTGGTACTCTATAAGTGAATATTTAAAGGATAAATTCGGATCCAAAGTCGTGAAGCTCGCTCTTGACGGCAATTTTACATGCCCCAACAGAGACGGCAAAAAAGGTTTCGGCGGCTGTACTTTCTGCTCCGAATCAGGCTCGGGCGAATTTTCAAGCAACGACATGCAAAAACAGATATCTCTTTTAAAAAATAAGTGGCCCGTATCAAAATATATCGCATATTTTCAAAGCCATACAAATACATATGCCGATGTAAATTATCTTAGAGAGCTGTATGACAAAGCTCTTTGCTCTCCCAATATCGTAGGTATTGCGATAGCTACACGCCCCGATTGCCTGCCGGACGATGTTCTCTCGCTCCTTGACGAATATAACAAAAAGACATTTTTATGGGTAGAATTAGGTCTTCAGACTATGCACGATAAAACTGCAAAAGAGATAAACCGATGCTACGAATTATCCGAATATGACAGGGCCGTCTTTGAGTTAAAAAAAAGGAATATACGGGTAGTTACTCATCTCATTTTAGGTCTTCCCGGTGAAAATAAAGAGATGATATTCAATTCAGTAAAATATGTATGTAAAGATGATATATTCGGAATAAAGCTTCACCTTCTGAATCTCGTAAAATCATCTCCTCTTGCTTTAAAAAATCCCGACTATGTATCTTTTAACAGTTTGGATGAATATGTAACACTGGTATGCGATCTTCTCGAAATAATCCCTGAAAATATCACAATACACAGACTTACAGCGGATACAAAAAGATCTCTTCTCATTTCTCCTGAATGGAGCTATAAGAAGAGAACCATACTTAATTCTATCGAAAACACTCTGAGATCAAGAGATTCTTATCAGGGTAAATTTGCTCACTTTTCCGATTTTAATCTTCCGTCGTTATAATGTTTTCTGCACAAAGAAACATACATATCATTCCCTCCTACCACGATTTGTTCTCCCGTCTTTACAAATTTCCCGTCTATAACTCTTGCAACCATCGTAGCTTTTCTTCCGCACCAACATATAGTTTTTATCTCTTCAATTTTGTCTGCATAGACCAGCATATAATAAGATCCCTCAAAAAGTTCGTTTTTAAAATCATTTTTTAATCCATATGCCATTACCGGAATATCAAAACTGTCTACAATTTCCGTCAATTCCTGAACGTGATGCTTCTTTAAAAATTGGCATTCATCAACGAGCACACAATCAATTTTTTTCTTTTTGTTTTCACG
>CAJPNN010000069.1 GCA_905372035.1 Bacillota bacterium
AAATAAAATTTAGAAAAAAGTATTGACAGAAACAAAAATGCTACTTATAATCTAAAATAGAAACAGAAACAAATAAGTTTCTGCATGGAAAGGAGGAAAGTACGATGGAGAAATTATTTCTTACTTCAAATGAAGTTGCCGATTTACTAAATATATCGCAGCAACAAGCTTATAAAATCATACGAGATATGAATAAGCAGCTTGCTGAACACGGCTTTCTTATCCTGAGGGGAAGAATCAATAAGAAATATTTTATGGAACAAATCTACAAATCAAAGGAGGGAGAATAATGCCTGCATATAAAGACGGAAAAAGCGGAAAGTGGTTTGCTTCGTTCTATTACAAGGACTGGGATGGACAAAGCAGAAAGAAGCTGAAAAGAGGTTTTGAAACAAAGAAAGAAGCAATTACCTATGAGAGAAATTTCACTGTAAAGATGTCCGGATCTCTCAATATGCTTTTTGAGGATTACTTTGAACTTTATAAAGCTGATGTTATAGGAACCATTCGCCTTAATACATGGATGACAAAAGAACACATGATAAGGACAAAGATTTTACCGTTTTTCAGCGGTATGAAAATGAGTGAGATTAAGCCTGTTGTAGTAAAAAAGTGGCATAACGTACTCTTAAACATTGAAAATGCGGAAGGAGAAGCCTATAAGCCGACTTATCTTAAATCAATTCACGCACAGCTAAGTTGTATGTTCAACCATGCCGTTAAGTATTACGGATTAAGACAAAATCCTTGTAAGGTTGCAGGCAGAATCGGAAAGCAAAAGAGTGATGAGGAAGTGGAATTTTGGACTAAAAACGAATACCTGCAATTTATTGAAGCTGTTAAAGATAAGGATATCTCATTTTATGCTTTTGAAATTCTTTATTGGACAGGAATTCGTTTAGGTGAACTCAGAGCATTGACAAAAGGGGATTTTGACTTTGATAAAAAGACAATGCGAATCAGTAAATCAGCACAGAGAATTAACGGAGAAGAGGTTATAACAGACCCGAAAACACCTAAAAGCAAGAGAACGATAATGCTTCCTGATTTCTTAATCAGAGAGCTACAGGACTACTTTCTTAAAATCGGATATTTTTCAGAGGATGAGCAGATTTTCCCTAAATGCAAAACTTATTTCAATAAAGAAATGGAAAGAGGAATAAAAAAGTCGGGAGTAAA
Source organism: Bacillota bacterium (assembly GCA_905372035.1). Classification (GTDB taxonomy): domain Bacteria; phylum Bacillota; class Clostridia; order Peptostreptococcales; family Anaerovoracaceae; genus CAJPNN01. The sequence goes on from CAJPNN010000069.1 coordinate 1,180, forward strand.
GAAAATTAAGCTTCATGCACTAAGGCACAGTCATATATCGCTGCTGATAGAAATGGGATTTACACCTGTAGATATTGCGGCGAGAACAGGTCATGAAAGTATTAAGGTTTTGATGGATTACAGTCATATGTTCCCGAATAAACAGTTGGATATGGCAGATAAGCTTAATAAGGAGGGAGAGTACAGTGAAAGCACCGAAATTTCCAAGCTATGATGAGGCTGTCAATCGTAAAAAGAAAAAGACTCAAAATTTGCTGAGTAAAGAAGAATGGCAAGCATTGGAAGAAGAGAGAAAACAAAAAGAAAGGGATAAAGGTAAGCAATTTGCAGGTCACAGAAAAAAAGATGTAACCATAGCATTTAGAACAAATCAAAAAGACAGAGATCTTATTTTCAATAAGATTGCGATGTCCGGACTTAGCAGACAGGAATATATGACTAATGCAATTCTTGATGCTCCTATAAAGGTATTTGTTACAAAAAATGTCATAGACAGTTGTAAAAGTGAGCTAGAGGAAATTTTATCGGAACTGAAGCGAGTGAAGGAATATGGAGAACTGGATGCTAATTATAGACATGAACTTAGGATGATTATTGAAATAATAGAAGCGGCAACACAAGAAAAAAGCCTTTAGCCATAAGACCAAAGGCAAGATGAAAGTACAACTTGGTATTTCATCCCTGACAAGATTATTTTATCAGGTTGTACTTCCATCAGCAATAAAAAGATAGGAGATTACGATGATAAACAGAGAGAAATATATTGAAAATATTCCGCAAGACTTAAAAGACCGTAGTCAATGGTTATGGTTTAAAAGGGTGGTAAATGATGATAAGCACGGAATGAAAAAAGTTATAAAGATACCTGTAAGCCCGATTACATTGAAGTCAAATTTTTGGAATCAAAAAGAAAATTGGGCAGATTTTGAAACGGCAGTTAATAATTTGAAAAGTAGTGGCTGTGACGGCTTGTCTTTTGTACTGAGCAAAGATGATCCGTTTGTGTGTATCGACTTGGATAATGTGGACAATAAAAAACTTGAGATGTTTATAAATGATTTTAACGATACTTATATCGAAGTATCACAATCCGGAAGAGGGCTACACATTTTTGTAAAGGGGAAAATAGAAAAGAACTTTAATAACCAGCTTGAAAAAGTGGAGATGTATCAAGAAAATAGGTGTATTGCCATGACAGGTAATATCTACAAATTTAATGATTTTGTTGCGAACAAAGTTCTCTTGAAACAAAAGGAGTTGGACAAATACTATAAGCTGTTTTCTCCAAAAATAAGTGTTAGAGAAGTTATTAGAAAATATCGGGAAGCTGCTGAATGTGTTCCTGATAGTGATACGGTTTTAGAAACAATGTGCAGATATAACGCAAGGGCAAGAGCGTTATTTGAAGGCTCATATACAAGCGGAGACGCCAGTAAAGATGACTTTTCATTACTTCTTTTTCTAAACAGTTTTACTCACGGAAATGCAGAAATGATGAAAGAAATATTTTTGAAATCTGCACTTAATCGCATGGGTGATCGTAGCAAAAGAAGATCGGAAAAAGGATATATGAGATATTTAGAGGACAGTATTTTAAAAGCGATACAGGGAGGAAACAAGAGATATTGGGATTATAACTATCACAGAAGTAAAGGAGGATATTCGCTTGAATAATTGGCTTAAATTTGATGATGTGGAGCTAAGCGATTATGTAGAACGAGATCTTGAAATCACAGATAAAGGACAAGTCAAAAGTACAGTAACCAACCTAATTACTGTGTTAGTTAATCCCTGTTTTTGTAAAGAACAAGATATTTTATCAGGATATATTTTCTTTGACACTTGCAGCAGAACAATTCGTTTTTACGGAAAGTTAAAAGGCGAGAAAAGCACTGATTTAGAAATACGAAAATGGAATGACCATATGACAAATATCCTCGGAGTTGAAATCGAAAGAGAATTTGGAATTAAGTATTCTAAAAATCGTATGGAAGATGCCGTTCTTTTTGTTGCTCATAAGAGGATAATCAATTTACCGGCAATGTACATGGAATCGCTACTATATGACGGGCAAGAACATATTTCAAAATTACTACCCAAATATCTTGGAGCAGAGGATACAAAATTAAATTCTTGGATTATGAAACATATCTTGGTCGGCATGGTGAAAAGAGCGTTTAATCCCGGATGTAAGTTTGATGAATTGATGGTTCTTACAGGGGTGCAGGGCGTTGGCAAAACTTCATTTATTGAAAAACTGGCACTGTTTCCTGAATGGTATTGCTCATTAAACAATATAAAAGGGAAAGATGCCGTCAGTAATTTGGTAGGTAAGATTGTTGTTGAGCTTGAAGAATTTGTTGCTCTTAGAAATGCGAAAAGTGCTGATGAAGCAAAACTTTTTATTTCGGCAAGAACAAGCACGGTAAGACTTCCATATGAACGCTTTTCAACAGATGTTAAACGAAGCTGTGTTTTGATTGCGACAACAAACGACGCTACATTCTTGGGAGATTTCTCTGGAGAAAGAAGATATTTGCCTGTAAAAGTGAATAGTGAAAAGATACAAATTCCGTTGATGTATGATCCTGAAAAATTTCCTGTATTGGAAGCTATCACAAGAAAAGAACATGCAGAAATGCTGAAAAATGATTTTGAAGGAGCTATTGCAGAAGCAGTACATCTTTACAAAAACAAGCTGCACGATTTCTATTTGCCGAAAGAATTAAGGGGCGATTTGGATTATGTCATTCAAACACATAAGAGTGAAAACAGACATGTGCAAAACTTCTTGGACTTCATGGAATGGAAGGTAACGAAGTCTGATGCTCCAAATATATTATGTTCCGCAGAATTTACAAGCAAGTATCCTGAAACAAATGAAAAGGTGTTCTCGGAGCTGATGGAGAATGAGATGGCTGATGAATGGACTTTAGAGCCTAATGTAAAAAGCAAGAAAGTAAGGATTGACGGAATCGTTAGAGTAAGCAAGAAGTTCTATAAGAGAAATGCAATCGCTGATTTTGAGGAAGTAAAAGATATTGAAATTCCGTTTTAAGAGTTTTGAAAAAGTCTGCTACCGCTACTTTGCTACCAGGCATAAAAGGTAGCGGGGTAGTGGTAGCGAAAATTTTTAAACTTTTGTAGAAAAGAAAAACACAGGATTTCTTAGCTAATTTGCTTGTGGCGATTCCTGTACTTTTTCTGTGATAGTCATAAGAGCTTATTAGTAAAAGTATTATTTTAAGTGAGATAGCAAGCATATACTTTTTGACCACAGTCCAAAAAGTAGGCTTGAAATTTGAAGAATCAAATTTGAAATATTTAGGGAGTACCCTAAGCCCCCGAATGAGAAAGGAGAGATGAAAAATGTCAAAGACAGTTAATCGTAAAAATAATTGTACTGTTCACTTTATGGTGAACGAAGAAGATATGAAGGAACTTAACCGAAGATTTGCATTAACAAATTTTAAGAATAAACGAGAGTTTTACAGAGACAGTATTTTTAAAAATAGAATCATTAGTATTGATATATCAGGAGAATTTAGAAAAGAATTAAGGGAATTATCTTCTCTTGTCAGTCGTAACTCAGCGAATCTGAATCAGATTGCAAAGGCGGTAAACAGCACAGGAGTTATTTACAAAGATGATATTGAAAATATCAAGAAAGCTTTGCAAGGAGAATTACTGTTTCTATCAGAATTTAGAGAAAATGTTTCTGACTATATTATCAATGAGGTAATTGGATAATGGCAGTAACCAAGATACATCTGATTAAAACCACTCTTAAAAAGGCGATAGATTATATCTGTAACGGAGATAAAACAGATGATGAAGTCTATGTTACAACCAACCTTTGCAGCAGAGAAAATGCTCATAAAGAGTTTGAACTTACCAAGAAACAATTTGGCTCAAGAACTAAGACCTTAGCACACCATTTGATCCAATCTTTTGTTCCGAAAGAAGTGAGCTTTGAAGAAGCGCATCAAGTCGGAATTGAACTTTGTGAAAAGATTTTAGGCGGGAAATATGAGTATGTTTTAGCTACCCATATAGACAAAGACCATATTCACAATCACATAATTTTTAATTCCATAGATGTGGATGAGGGCAAGATTTATCATTCCTATTACGGCTCTTATATGAACATCAGAAACCAAAGCGACAGACTTTGCAAGGAACATAATTTATCTATCATCAACCAAGAAGCACAAAAAGAAATCAACGAGATTAAGCGAAGAAAATTTGTGAATTGGTACGACTGGAATGAGGATAAAAAAGGTAAAAGTTATAAATCAAGGCTCCAATTTGATATTGATAGGACTATAAAACAGTCAATCAATTGGCAGGACTTTTTATCTAAAATGGAAGGCTGCGGTTATGAAATTAAGATTGGCAAGCATATAGCTTTCAGGACTAAAAATCAGCAGAGATTTACCAGAGCAAAGACTATTGGAGCTAACTATACTGAGGAAAGAATTAAGGAGCGAATCCTGAATAAAGACAAAGAACTTGGCAATATCATAGACCTTAAAAATAACGATAAAGCAAAGTTAAGCAAATGCTATGAACATTGGGCAACAAAACATAATCTTAAGACTGCTGCTTCTACGCTTGTTGAAATCAGGAACAAAGGATTTAAGTCAATGGAGGAATTAGAGCGTGGTATTAGTCAAATCTCCATTGAAAAAAATGACTTGAAGCGAGAGTTTGATAAACTGTCATGGGAGCAAAAGAGGATAAAGGAAGCAGCAAAGCATATTCAAATCTGTATAAGTAAAAGAGAACATTATGAGGGTTATCGCAAAAATCCGAACGATAAAATTTATATGATGATGAACAGAAAAGATGTAGAAGCCTATCAGAAGTCTTATGAGGAAATAGATATTTTTCTTAAGCAATTTCCGCACTTGAGACATGTGGAGTGCATAGCGTTGATACAAAGAGTGAAATCGTGAAAATCCTGCATT
>CAJPNN010000070.1 GCA_905372035.1 Bacillota bacterium
GCAGCCTGTCCTGTCAATATGTTTGCATATATTGATAACACAATACAAATGGTTCGCGACTCTAAGCATTGTATTTTATGTGCCGAGTGCTATCATCACTGTCCTGCAAAAGCTGTTATACATCCATATATCGATGTTGCAAGAAAGAGACTTTCGGACGGTTTTGCAGAACTTGAAAATCCACAATCTGAAATTTTTTATAAGACATAAGTCACATGATTTTTCTCATCATTACTATCCATTTTTTCTCATCTGATTACTAGCATAAAAAAACAAAACTATATATTCTGAAACATGTTAAGCTATATATCCTAAAACATGTTTAATAGTTGGTTTTTTAATTTTCACTTAAGCCTATTAACATCTTTCAAAACTATAGATTTTCCATCATAATCGTTTTTCAGTTGAACTTCTTTTTCCTTAACCGATAGGTTGTTATACCGGTGTTCCGGACTTGTATATTTCCCCACTTTATCTGGACCCTCCATTACATAAAATATATAAAACTCAATTCCACAGACTAATCCGGAATAGTCAACCTCTTCATACAAAGGTGAACCCAAGCATTTTATTAAAGTCTCAAAGTTCGCTTCCGGCCTTTTAATAAAGCTGATGCCCGGATATCTTGTATCTTCTTTTATTATAAAATGAGGGTGATTTTCAATTTTTGCCCAGTCATTAACTGGCTCAATAAGCGGTATCCACTGACCATGACACAGAATCATCTTCCTTAAAGAACATTAGGCAAGCCATTGTATAAACGCAATCTTATCTTCGCTATTATACCCGGCATTTTTGTAAAAATTTAATGTGCTTTCATTTTTTGTCCCTGTTAGCAACATCATCTTATAGCAATCATTCTGTATAGCTATATCCTTTGCGTAATTAAGGCACTCTGATGCAAATCCTTTTCCACGATATTCCTTGTTTGTAACTACATTTTCAATAAATGCATATGGACGGATATCTCTGGTCAGGTTCGGCACAATAACACAAACGCACGATGAAACTATTTTGCCATCTACCTCATTAACTATAACATGATGATTTACGTCTTTAATAATTGTATTCCATGTAATTTCTAAATGTCGTGAATTATTTGGAATATTGTCTTCATGTAAATATATGTATAAATTCAATAATTCATATAAATCATCTTTCACTGCTTCTCTTATCACAATCATACCCTCACTACTTCAAATTTGTCAGCTAAATTATCTCACCACAATCCAATTTCCGTCTCGCTTTGAGCCGATTCTTTCTATCATCTTCTTTTCTTGCAAAGACTTAAATGTTCTTTCGATAGTCCTCTTTGTTACACCTATTTTTTCTGCAAGTTCAGCTGATGTTATATTTGGATTTTCTATCAAAAGTTCTATTACTTTCTTTTCGGTCTTGTTCAAAACGACATTCAAACCGACATTTTTGTTTTCCATTTGGTTTATTACTTCTTTTTTAAAGGGAATGGTACATCTAATATAATTGTTTTCAATTTCAAAAACGCCTTTCCCATATTTTTCTACAATCGTTGGAATGCCGTGCCCGGTATGTTCAGTAAGTCCCCATATTTAAAAATATTCTCATCAGTGTGGCATTTCTGGGTTTACTTATTCCGTCAAAGAATTGCTCTTTTGTCATTCCGCTAGCAAGACCACCATGAGAAACTATCTCAAGTCCGTTATGAAACATTGAAATTTGCGGCTCTGTAATTGTCCAATCGTTATGAACTAAAGCGTTAAGAATTGCCTCATTAACACAGTCAAAATCAAATAGATATGTGTCTTTCCTCGGTCTGACTGTCGTATCGGAAATACATATATTTTCAGCCTGCAATCTGTTCTTTATTTTTCCATAGGTTGTTAAAATACACCCGTAACCGTAATCACTTCTTTCAGATATTGAAGCTTTGTTTTCTCCTTGGAACTTCACAAAAATAAACGGAATATTATTCTGTCCGATAATAATTCTGCCAATAAATTATATTCTCCGGCTTCATTTTTTAAATTCAAATTCGTTTCAAAAGATTTATCTTCTAAATGGTAATTTTTTCGGAATAATATATCTTAAGCTCTCATTTTTGTATTCATTTGTAAAGCCACTTTAAGCTATTATGGATTTAGCCTGATTATCCGTTTTTTTCTGTTTATTCGAATTTTTGCAAGCATATTGCAGGTATGAAATTATCCCTTAACTTTCCAATAGCCTGTCTTGTTAGACCCTACTCGTTCTATATAATCATTCTTCTTCAAAAATCTAATGTTATTTTCGATAGCGGTTAATCCTATACCTATAATTTTGGATAATTGTGCTTGAGTTACATTAGGGTTGTTTCTTATTTCTTCTAAAATCTGTTTTCGCCTTGAGTTTAAAGGCTTTTTATCCCCTACTTTATTACCCACATTATCTCCCACCTTATTTATCCAGTTAAAAGGAAGGTTTACAGCTATTGAGTTTTCCCTGAAATCAAATACATCTTTACCGTATATATCTATGATTTTAGGCACACCTCTTCCGGAACGCTCGCTAATATGGAGCTGTAAAAATATATCTGATAATTTTCGATTTACAGGAACAGACTCCCCCATATAAAAACCTTCCATAGTTTGCTTAGGATCAAGCGTTCCTCGTGATAAAATTTCAACCCTGTTACTATATACCGTAATCATCGGAGCATTACCATCAATCCACTTATTATGAACAAAAGCATTTATAACGGCTTCTCTGAAAGCACTCATATCGAAAAGAGCAACATCTTTTCTTGTAGTAATTCTTCTGCTTTCATCCGCTTGTATTATGTTTATAACATCAGCATATTCCAATACTTTCTCCAAGCTTAACAAAATACATGTGTTACCAAATTCCTTTACAGAAAATAAATGACTCGCTTTTGTTTCTCCATTGAAAACAGACACTCTAACAGGGATATGACTGTTATCTGATAAAAGTTGTGCCATCAGATTGTATTTACCGTCTTTTGTAAGTAGCCCAAGATTTTTCTTAAAAGTTTCAGTTTTAAGACTAAGTCCTCTGCCGGCGTAATAAGTAAAAAGTCTTTCAAATGTTAAGTTTTGGTAATCCGACTCAATGTTTTCTATTGTTTTTTCCTTATCTCTTAGACTTTCAAATAATCTCGCTTCTCTATCAGGATATTTTGCAACATTAACTTTACTTGAACCAATTCTAATATATCGAATACCATCAAATGATGTAGGTATATTTTTAGCTTTAGGAATTTCTAATAAAACCACTCTCTTTCCTTCAAAAATCACTTCATGAAATGAAAAAGATACATCCGGCATTGTTTGTCTTGCCAAGTAGTGTTCCAAAGGTTCTTTTTTTACATCTTTTCTAAAATCAAATTTAGTCCCGACAATTTCATGAGTTTCATCATTTACACCCCAAATAAGATATGCAAATTCTTTTCTACAAATCGCTGCTGCATTTGATAAAGCAGATATGTATTCACCAATACCATGAGCCTCAAACCAATTTTCTTTAAATTCAAAGCATTCTTCCTCTGAACGGTAATCTATAATATCTTTTATAATTTTAATGTACTTATCCATAAATTTAACCCCCACTTTATTACCCACATTTATTATAACATAAGTGGGGGATAAAGTGGGGGATATTTTTATCATTTAACTTGTAATTATAAAACAATTTTCATCAAAAACTTAAAGATATTACAGCCCAACGAGAAAATAGATATTGAGTTGCTAGATAAAATAAACACTCTTAAAAAATATATAAATTATTTGGTTTGTGGTGGAGATATGGTGATATATGCCAAGTTTTTACTGTTTGACAAATATATAAGGAAGAATTATACACTTTGCTTAATAAGAAACTTTGCAAGCATTCTTTCAAGCACAGCAATCAAAAAACGGCTATCTTAAAGGGTTTATAGTCTGTTTTTAACTATTCCCACTCTTTATATAAAACCTGCTAACTATTATAAAATAAGCATTTACAAGACTTTTATTTATGTCCATTATATATTTTCATCATTTTTATAGGTGCTTTATGAGCAAAATACTTCAAAAGTACTTCATAGAGCTTTTAATCTCCATTGATATCTTCAATAATTGCATTTTTAATTTTATTAAAACTTTCAGGATAATTCCTAGGCTTTAAGTCTTCTATTATTTTTAAAATATTTTCGCGTTTTTTTATAGCTTTATAATTTGCTTCTAATAGAATCTTTGTATCCTGAACGCCAGAATCTATATTTAAAATATCATAATATTTACTTTTAGCTACTGACGAACAAACTAAATCAATCTCTAAACAATACATCATAGAATAAAAGTGCTGTGTTCTAATTAACTCAAAAAATTTTCTGTACCCATTGGCTTTCTCTAATTTACTAAGGTCATTCCCAAATGCATCATTAATTATTCTACGTTTCGAATCAAGACTCGTTATTGTATTCTTATATTCTGGAAAGCCATTTTTATTTCTACTATCTTCTACTTTATCATTTTTATAATCAAAGAAAAAATCATAATCAACTACCACTGAAAATGGAACTGAAAGTTCTTTTAATAAATAGTATAAATAAACTAAATTATTTACACCATCAAGAGCTATAAAAGACACATCAGCAATTGAGTCTACAATGTATGGCCTAATTATTTTTTCTAAAACATACGCATCAATAGGACTTTCACAGATAACAACATGCTTTGCGAAAAAAAACTCACTGTTTTTTAAATGAAAAAAATTATAGTGTGCAGATTCTTTGATACCATACTTATCCCAAAAATCACTGGGAACTTGCTTGATTGATGAAATAAATGCTCTATTAGAATCTGATTTCCTTTTGACCAATAATATATTTTCGTGTTTTAACTCATCGATCAATACTGTTGAATGAGTAGTAAAAATAGTCTGAACCTCAGATTCCGACATATTCATAGATAGTGATTGTATAAATCTTTTTTGAGCTTGAGGATGTAAGTTTGTTTCTGGCTCTTCAATCCCTAAAATTATATCTTTGTCTTCTATTAGGGCATATGCTCTATACATAGCAATAATAGCCAAACTCTTTGTTCCACTTCCCCATTCTTTTAATAAATGATTACTAAAAGATTCATTTATTGATAATTCAACATAATTTAATATTGATGTATAATCCATGTTGTTAGGAAAATCAATTTTAAAATCGATATTCTTATTTTGCATATATAATCCGCTAAGATATTTTTCCAATTTACATAATATAGAGTCATGAACTCTTCTACTTGCCCTCTTAATATCAGATGATATTGTATCTCTATTTTTTGTATATTGATTTAAGTAACTTGTAATTAGTTTAGTGAAAATTGTATTTTCTCCCCATACGATATCATGATTTGTTCTCTCAGCTGGGATATATACATATGACATATACCTATTTATTTCTTCTATGAAACTCTCTAAATTCTGAATTGTCTCCTTATGGTTACCTTTGATAACAGATAACTTTCTTTTATTATCACTGTATGAATACATCAATTCTACAGTTATCTCATTCTCGAAAATATATTTTCTCAATAATTCACTTTTACTTGAAATATCTTCTATTGTAAGAATTATGTATGAATTATTTCTTGTCGCATATTGATGAGTTTTGTCAAGAAAAAATTTTTTCTCCTCATCAAAATTAAAAACACTATTCAATGCCCTTAATACCCCTGTTTTTCCAGCGTTATTTTCACCAACAATCGCGGTAATATCCTTCATTTCAAAAGAAGCTTCTTTAATAGAACGAAACTTTTTAATGCTAATACTTCTAATTCTCATTTTTCTTTCCTCAACTATACTTCTTAAAATTTTCAGCTTGTTCTAATACTTCTTTATAAACCCACTCAATAATTACCATAGCATATTTGTTTCTTTTATATACTATCAGTATCTATTAAGTTTCTAAAATCAGGCGTTTTTATGCCTGTTTTTTGTAGTTTTTAAGTTTTTTAGTATCAAAACAGTATCAATATTGATACTACAGTAGAAATGATTTTCTTTGGACAAGCATTATTCATCCAACATCAATTTGCCCTTTTTCGCTTTATCTTTTAGACGTTTCATTTGTTCTTTTTCTATTTGTTGAATGCTTTTCTCCGGAACAGGCAAATCTTCCGGCA
>CAJPNN010000071.1 GCA_905372035.1 Bacillota bacterium
TATTTATTTTTTTTCTTCGTAAATAGCCGCTTTCTGTCAATTCTGTTCTGAGATCGTCAATTTCATATATGTTATCCGCCGATTTTGTATATTCTAAGACTGATTCCAGATAATCTATTTCTCTTTGCGTTTCATCCAGCTGTTTTGCTTTTTCAATCTTTGCGGTTTTGGATTTATTGTATTTTTTAAAGTAATTTTGAGCATTTTTATTAGCATCCAAGAGAGGATCAAGTGGGATCTTGATATTCTCATTATCATAGTAATTGAATAAAACTACACTTTCGGCAGATTTCTTTATAGTGTGCATATAGCATGTAAGAAGCTCGCCATAGAGTTTATAAGTATCCATTTTTTCAGCTTTTTGCATGTCGCTTAAAAGACGCTGCTTTTTAAGATTTAATTTTGAAATATATGAATTTATACAATATATGAGATCGGATGCTTTTTGTCTTATGATATTTGATGTTTCACGATTTGAAAAATAATATTTAACCGCCTCGGAGGGGGTATCAAAGCACATTGTTTTATAAAAATTTTTGAAATTATAAAGTGGATGTACGTGAAACTCTTTCGGAGCGTTGTTTTCATCAAGATATACTTGACAGTTCGTTTCATTTTCGTTCGTAGAAACAATGTTTTCGATAGTTGAAACTTCATCAATGATATGTCTTAAAATGTCGGGCATTGATGCTCCGCATGTATGCTCCCGAATAATTTCATCAGCAAGTTGAGGACTTATCCCCTGATAGGTGTTCATAAGAGTTTTTGAATCCTCAATATTGTTTGAAGACTCAAGATTATCATATGTCAAAGCTACCTTGTCTTGTGACGGAGGGTCTATGTAGATGTTGCCCGGAAAGATTTGCCTATATCTGTTGACTTCAAGAGGAACTCTTTTTATACTGTCTATTATTTTATTTGAATTATTATCTATCAATATTATGTTGCTGTGTTTTCCCATGATTTCAACAGTCAGCTTTTTTAAAGTATTAAAGCCCATATCAGTTACGGTTTCGATATAAAAATCGACTATTCGTTCTGTTCCTCTCTGTTTTATTTCTGAAATTTTTCCGCTTTGTATATGCTTTCTTAAAAGCATGCAAAAACTGCCGGGATCGGGAGGATTAAGCGGTTTTTCATCAGTAAGATAAAAAGCCGAATGATTGCTGCGGGAAGATATAAACAGCATGTGCTTTTTTCCTTTTGCATGTATAAAGAAAAAAAGTTGTTCTCTTTCCGGCTGATAAATTTTTTCTATTTTGCCGCCTAAAATATTTGATTTCAGTTCTGCGACTATTGCACTTGTAACTATTCCGTCAAAACTCATATAAAAATTCCCCAATCTTACGTTAAATATGATATCATATACTAAGTATATAAATATATGCATATATATTTTAACATAAAAGCAGTAAAGCTTAAAGAAGCGAAGTTTGGGATACCGCTTAAGGTAAGGAAAGGTTTTGTGTATGCTGAAGAGTATGACGGGATTCGGACGAGGCGAATATTCGGACGACAACTATACAATTGTAGTAGAGATAAGGAGCATAAATCATAAATACAGTGATTTTTTTGTAAGGATTCCCAGAAAATACAGTTTTGCAGAGGAATATATAAGAACATCCCTTAAAGAATTCATAAAAAGAGGAAAGGTGGAAGTAAACATAACTGTTGATTCAACGATTCAGGGAGACGTTGATATTGAACTGAATATGGAACTTGCAGAAAAATATTGCAAAAGCCTTTACAGTATTCAGGATAGTCTCGGAATCGCAGGTGACATAGATATCAATTCATTTTGCAAACTTCCGGAGATATTAAAGATTGTGCAGGGGAAGGAAGAAGAGGATCTTTTTACCGCCGCAGTTAAAAATGCGATGAGCGGGGCAATAGAAAAACTTGATAATATGCGGATTATCGAAGGTGAGCATATGGTGAGAGATATAAGAGAAAGAGCAATACTTATGAAGGATATCGTGGATGAAATTGAAAAATATGCTCCGAAAGTCTCAGAAAAATATGTTTGTAAAATGAAAGAAAGGATTGTGGAGTTGGTAGGAGAAAATACTGAGATTCCTGAGGACAGGATACTTTTAGAAGCGGCGATATTCGCTGATAAAAGCAACGTTACGGAAGAGATAATAAGACTTAAAAGTCACATAGATAAATTACTTGGAATTTTAGAGGTATCGGACGGACCTGAAGGCAAAAAAATGGATTTTTTGATGCAGGAGATGAATAGAGAAGCAAATACGGTAGGTTCCAAGGCAAATGATCTGGAGATAACTGAAAATGTTTTGATATTGAAAAGTGAAATAGAAAAAATTCGTGAACAGGTACAAAATATTGAATGATTTAGATTTTCACCCTTGAAAAAGTATCTGTAGTATTGTATTCTAATAAAACATCGGTTGTGAAAGAAGGTAATGTGATGAGAAAAGGGTTATTGTTCGTTATTTCGGGTCCGTCAGGTGCAGGAAAAGGGACTGTGTGCAGAGAGCTTTTATCAAAAGTGGATGTTGATATGTCGGTATCTATGACCACGAGAGAACCGAGACCGGGCGAAGTCGAGGGAGTAAACTATTATTTCGTGACTCCGGAAAAATTTTTAAAAGTGGTAGATAACGACGGTTTCTTGGAATACGCAGGGGTGTATGGAAATCATTACGGGACACCTAAAGAAGCGGTTCTTAGAAAGCTTGAAAGCGGTCGTGACGTGATTCTTGAGATAGATATTCAAGGAGCAATGAAGATAAAGGAAAATTACCCTAAAGGAGTTTTCATTTTCATACTGCCGCCGTCAATGTCCGAACTTAGAAAAAGAATAACAGGAAGAGATTCTGAAACAGAATCGGATATAATGCTGAGGCTGGGAGAATCGTTAAAAGAAATATCTTATATAGATAAATATGATTATGTTGTTGTTAACGGAGAAGTTGATGAGGCCGTTTCAAGGATTTCCGCAATAATAAAGGCGGAGCATTCAAAGGTTACGGAAGATATATATCAGCTTATTGAAGAATATGAAAAGGAGGGGCTTTAATGTTAGAACCGTCAATAAATTTGATCAGAAAGAAAGCTGACAGCAGATATACTCTTGTAGTTTTAGCTGCAAAAAGAGCGAGGGAAATAGTGGACGGCAGGTTAGTTCTTACGGATGCGGATGTTGATAAACCCGTATCACTTGCCACTAATGAAATAGCAGAAGAATTGATTACTTATAAAAGGAATGAAGACGTTCTCTAGAAGTGGAGGACAGAAATGAAAAAAACGTTTAAATTGCTGAGTTTTACTCTGATATTGACACTGATTGCCGGTGTTTTTCTATTCACGGGATGTGAAAAGGTTGAAAAAGACGGAAAAGATAATTCTTTTAAAGCTATAAAAGACAAAGGCGAGATGGTCATAGGCGTTGATGATGAGTTTGCACCTATGGGATTTAAAGACAAAGACGGAAACCTCGTGGGTTTTGATATTGATTTGGCAAAGCTTGTGTGCAAAAAACTTGGAGTTAAAGCCAAAATCAAAGCTATTCCGTGGGATACGAAAGAAATACAACTTCAAAGCGGAGATATAGATGCAATTTGGAATGGATATACGATAACATCTGAGAGAAACGGTAAAGTCGAGTTCTCAAAACCTTATATGAACAATCAGCAAGTAGTCGCAGTTTTAGATAAGTCCTCTTTTAAATCGACAAAAGATCTGGCGGGTAAAGTTATGGGGGCACAAGTTGAAAGTGCAGGGCTTGAAGCGTTGAAAGCGGATAAGGAACTTGGAAAAAATAAGATCAAATCTTATGACACATACCAAGATGCACTTCTTGATCTGGAAACATCCGGAAATAATGCTGTCGTTATCGATAAAGTTTATATAGGATATGCAATGCAACAAAAAGCAGGAGTATTTAGAGTTTTGCCCGAAACTTTAAGTGATGAACTTTACGGTATAGGGTTCAAAAAGGGAAATATCAAGCTCAGAAAAGCTGTGGATAAGGCGCTTGACGAATTGTATTCTGACGGTTCTGTGGAAAAGATATCCAAAGAATGGTTCGGTGAAAATATAGTCGTACGCAATATTAAAAAGCAAAGTTCAAAGGACTTGAAAAATAATTAATAAATTAAAAAGTAATATTAGTAAAGAGAGTGACGTCTTCGGAAGCTAATATATTTTATTACTCTTGACAGTTTAATTAAGTAATGATTTAATATATTAGCAAAATAAAGTAATCGTTTAAAAGGTTCGGTTTGCCGGACCTTTTCTGCATGGCGGGGAGGACAGACATGGAATATGCTTTCGGTATTTTACCTTATATATTATCAGGAGCTGAAGTTTCACTTACAGTTTATGTAATAACATTTATCTTTTCGATTCCGTTAGGTATTATATGTGCTGTGGCGAAACTTTCAAAGATAGCGCCGCTAAGATGGATAATGAATTTTTATACTTGGATAATGAGAGGTACACCTCTTATGCTCCAATTATTTTTTGTATATTACGGGTTGCCCCTTATTCCGGGAGGAGTAAAATTTACACCGATGGAAGCTGCGGGGCTTACATTTGTTATAAATTATGCCGCATATTTTACGGAAATATTCAGGGGCGGTATATGCTCGATAGAACAAGGTCAGTACGAAGCGGCCAAAGCTTTGGGGATGAGCTATGCTCAGACTATGAGGAGGATAATATTACCGCAGGCGATTAAAAATGTGCTTCCGCCCATGGGAAATGAAGCAATAAACCTTATAAAAGACACTGCGCTTTGTTACGTTATTTCTATGGCGGATATAATGAAGAATGCAAAGGTTTGCGTTTCAAGAGATTTTTCGATAACAGGATTTGTCTTGGCAGCGTTTTTGTATTTGGCGATAACTTTTATAATAATCAATATTTTTCGTATGATAGAAAGAAGATATATGTACTATAGATAGGGAGGCATGTTTCATGAGCATGATAGAGGTTAAGGGACTGAAAAAGAGCTTCGGGAATTTGGAAGTTCTTAAAGGCATTGATTTTCATGTGGATAGAGGAGAGATAGTCAGTATAATAGGACCGTCAGGATCGGGTAAAAGTACTTTGCTCAGATGTTTGAACCATCTTGAAACTTGTGAATACGGGAGCATAAGCTTTAATGGCGAATATATTGCAAAATGCGATGGAAACATGAAAAGCATATATGCTCCCAAAAAAGAAATATTAAAAATTTGTGCTAAAGAAGGAATGGTATTTCAAAATTTTTATCTGTTTCCTCATAAATCGGTTATAGAAAACATAATAGAGGCTCCTGTTATAGTGAAAGGTATATCGGTAAAAGAGGCGCAAGATAAGGCAAGGGCGCTTTTGAATAAAGTAGGGCTTTCGGATAAGGAAAAAGCATATCCCTATCAGCTTTCGGGAGGGCAGAAACAAAGGGTGGCTATAGCGAGGGCACTTGCGATGGAACCTGAAGTAATGCTTTTTGATGAACCTACATCAGCGCTTGACCCTGAACTTATCGAAGAGGTGTTAAGAGTTATAAAAGAGCTTGCTGAAGAAAACATGACTATGATAATAGTTACACATGAGATGGGGTTTGCAAAGGAAATATCGGATAGGATAATTTTTATGGCGGACGGTATAATAGTAGAAGAAGGAAAACCGGAAGAATTGTTCGTTAATCCTAAAAATCAGAGAACAAAATCGTTCCTTGCAAAATTCATAGGATAGGCAAATTCCGGAGAGAAGCTGTAGTTTAGCTGTTATAAAGTTATGCTTTGATAAGGAGTTGGTAATTATGGAGGATTCAAATCGTAGTACAAGGAAAACAATGACTGCCATAAAGAATATTTTTTTGAACTTGATTGAAGAAAAACCGTATTATAAAATTTCAGTCAGCGAAATTACAGAAAGAGCAGATATAAGTAGGTCAACATTTTATTTACACTATAGTGA
>CAJPNN010000072.1 GCA_905372035.1 Bacillota bacterium
AGATATTATTATGAAAGTCAATAGAAATTCTTAAAATTATGGCTGAATGAGTTAGATTATATTTTTTTAATTTTTGCTGTTTGTGGAAGTTATATCTAAATATAATAATCAAATTTTTGTTTGAAATTTGAAACAAGTAGTTTCAGCAGGTTTCAGAAACTTTGACTGAATACTGAATTTCTATTTATAAAATATAATATGGAGGTAGGAGATGAAGAAAAAAGAAGATGACAACAGAATGAAGCTTAAGCAAGTGATTAAGCAATTCGGTGGAAATAAAGCGTTTCTTATGCCGATTTCGCTTTTAGTTTCAGGTATTGGTGCGGTTGCAGGAGTATTGCCGTATTATTTTATATGGAAATTGATATCTGAATTGATACTTCATTTTGGTGATGTGGATCAGAAGAAAATCTTTAATCTTGCAATTATTATAGTTGCATCACAAATAGTGTCGATATTGCTCAATATAAGTGCGGGGTTGATATCGCATGCGATTGCGTTCAGGGTGGAGAGCAATATAAGGAGGCAGTCAGTACAGCATATCTTGAGGCTTCCTTTAGGTTATTTTGACAGGAACGAAACCGGAAGAATAAGAAAGATAATAGATGATAACGCATCTCTCACACATTCGTTTTTAGCGCATATGCTCCCGGATCTGGCAAATGTTATCGTGACACCTATAACTCTTTTGGCTTTACTTTTAACGATTGATATAAGATTTTTCTGGCTGTGTCTTGGAGGATTTGTAGTTGCAGGCGTTGCAATGTCCATAATGATGACAAAAGAAGGAAAGAATTTTATGGTCCAATATATGAAATCTCTTGAGAATTTGAATTCGGAGGGGGTCGAATATGTTAGAGGTATTCCTGTAGTTAAGGTTTTTAACCAGAGCGTGAGAAGTTTTAAGAGATTTTACTCTGCCATAATGGAGTATGATAAATATGCGACCGGTTTTGTTATTTATTGCAGGAAAGGTATGCTTTTATATGCTTTGGCTTTTCACTTGGTTACTATGCTGATAGGGCCGCTTTGTCTGGCTTTGATTAAGGGAAGTTCCGATCCTGTCGGAATATTTATCAATGCAATTTTTTATATAATAATTTCTTTGCTTTTCAATACGACTATAATGAAAACATTGACTATATCGGAAACGATCAATCAATTTGAGATAAGTGTAGGGAAAATAAAGGAAATTTTAAACGAAAAAACTGTAGAAATAAAAGATGTCCCTAAAAAAGATGAAGAAGGGATAGTATTTGACAATGTCAGATTTTCATATAGCGGAAGTGACAGAAATGTTCTTGACGGCATAGATTTAAAATTTGAGAAAGGTAAAATTTATGCACTTGTGGGACTTTCGGGATCGGGAAAAACGACACTCATAAGCCTTATATCAAGGTTTTATGACGTGACGGAAGGAGCTATAAGGATAGACGGAAGAGATGTGCGCTCAATACCGGAAGAGGAACTTTCTCAAAAGGTCGCTTTGGTCATGCAGGAAAATGCGATACTTAAAGATACTCTTTATGAAAATATAACTATGAAAGATAAGAGCAAGAGCAGGGAAGAAGTTATGCGAGCCATATCCGAAAGCGGCTCTGAAGATATCGTGGAAAAACTTTCCGAAGGAATAGACACAAAACTCGGAGTTAAGGGAAGTTATCTTTCGGGAGGTGAAATCCAAAGGATGGCTATAGCGAGAGCTTTTCTTAAAGACTCGTCAATTTTGCTGCTTGATGAAGCCACGGCATATGCAGATCCGGAAAATGAGCATAAAATAAGGAAAGCTTTTGAATCTCTGAAAAAAGATAAAACCACGATTATGATTGCACACAGACTGAATACGATAAGGGATGTGGATGAAATAATTGTTATTGACAGCGGCAAGATTGCGGCTAAGGGTTCTCATGATGATTTGATAGTGAACAGCCCTGAATATAAGAAGCTTTATGAAGAGTTTGCGAAGAGTATAGAATGGAGGGTTGATAATGACTAATTATTTGATGAATAAATATCAGCTGTCTAAAGACGGAGCATCAAGGATGATACGGGGGATCATTTTCAGCGCATTGAATAATATAGCACAAATGTTTTCGCTGATAGTCGTCGTATTGTTCGTTAATCAGGTTATTGATACTTTTATATTAAAAAAAGAAAACAGTTACAGCAATTTGGAATATATCGCTCTTATAGTCGGGATTTCCGTAATTGTGGTGTTAATACATAGATTTCAATATGACAGTGTTTTTACAAAGATCTATACGGAGACCGCAAATACTAGAATAAAGCTCGCTGAAACGCTAAGAAAACTGCCGCTGTCTTTTTTCTCAAAGAGAGATTTGTCCGATTTGACAGCTACTATATTGGGAGATGTGGCGACTTTGGAGCACGGGTATTCTCATGCGGTACCTGAATTTTACGGAGCAATAGCATCTATCAGTGTTATAACCGTTATGCTTGCAATATTTAATCCTTTATGTGCGATTGCATTGATATGGCCGTTTCCTATAGCCTTAATTTTTGTGGCTTTATTGAGAAAGAGAAAATATAGGCTTGAAAAGGAGCACCATAGCAGCAAAATAGAAGTAGCTGTAAAAATACAGGAAATCTTAGACAATATAATGGCAATAAGGTCATATTCGGCAGAAGAAAGGATATATTCGGAGCTTGATGAAATAATATCTCACGAAGAGAAGGCACATATAAAAGCTGAAAAGCCGAATGCATATATCATAGGCTCGCTGACTTCTTTGATGAGACTCGGGAGCATAACCTCAATATTGGTAGGTATGAGTTTGTATTTGGAAGGTGACTTGAACCTGGCGGACTATATCATATTGATAGTTGCGTCGATTGTCATCTATTTGCCGATGGATGCCTGCCTTGCGTTTATCATGGAGCTTATATATATCGATGTGCCTATTTCGAGGATGAGAGAGCTTTATTCATCAAAGGTTTTGGAAGGAGAAGAAAAAGATATAGACAGTTTTGATATAGAGTTTAAAAATGTCAGCTTTGGATATGAGGATGAAAAAGTTTTGAAAGATGTGAGTTTTACAGCAAAACAAGGAGAGGTCACCGCTCTTGTAGGGCCGTCGGGCTGCGGTAAAAGTACCATCACGAAACTTATGCTGAGATTTTGGGATCCTGACAGCGGCACAGTTACGCTCGGGAAAAATGATATAAGTTTGATAGATCCTGAGAGTCTTTTGAAAAATTATTCCATGGTATTTCAAGATGTTTTGCTTTTCAATAATACCATTATGGAGAATATAAGAATCGGAAGACAGACGGCGACGGATGAAGAAGTTATTGAAGCGGCAAAGGTTGCGCAGATTCATGATTTTGTAAAGTCGTTGCCGGAAGGATATAATACTGTTATAGGAGAGAACGGAGCATTGCTTTCGGGAGGGGAAAGACAGAGGATTTCGATCGCACGCGCCATGCTCAAGGATGCTCCGGTAATTTTGCTCGATGAATCTACCGCCAGCATAGATGCTGAAAGTGAATCTCAATTCCAACAGGCTCTTTCAAAGCTTATAAAAGATAAAACGGTTGTGGTTATAGCGCATAGACTCAGAACGGTGGAAAAGGCCGATAAAATAGTTGTGCTTGACAGCGGAAGGCTGATGGAAGAGGGAAGCTGTGAAGAGCTGATAGCTAAAAAAGGACTGTTCTATCATATGTGGGATATACAGAAAAAATAGAGTTTTTAAGTAAGCATATTATGGTGGATGGCACCTGTTCATAATTTCGTGCATTTGAAGAAAAAATTAATATCCACCTATGGAAGAAAAGTTCCACTGTTATCTCGCGGATTAAGGTGAATTTTCTGATAGAGAAGCAGAGTTTTAGAGGAGAACGAGGGGAATTAAGAAAACATTTTAGCAAGAAAAGGTATGGCGTAAACAGTTATGCCGTTTCTTGCCGTTTTTAATAGAGCATAATTATAACCCTAAGATTTAAGTTTTTTGAATTTAAGGCGAAATGGCGAAGAAAGAAATTACAAGCCGCAACTTAAAACAAAATATGCACAAAAGTAAAAGAGGTTTCCTAATCACAGGAAATCTTTTTTGTGCAAGTAAAAAGGAGGAATTGAATGATAGAATATTTTGTATTCGTAATTTCCGTTCTTTTCCTATCTAATTCTATGAAAAACTTGAAAGTAAGTAGGAAATCTGACAGTAGAAAGAATGTCTTAAAAATAGTATAATATCAGCAAATATTTAGAGAGGTAAACTCCAAAGTTGTTAATGAGGTAAGCGAAATAATGAAATCAATTATATTGTGGATGATAAATAGGAATTTGCGGAGGATATGAGATGGAAGTGTGTAAGGAATGCTATGTTGATAAAAATAGAATAACACCACTTTTAAATCCACTGGAGTGTTTAGAAAATCATACACAATATATTTGTGGTAGTTGTGGTAGGTGCATTTGTATTGAACATGATCCGAACAGAGGATTACAAAGGTGGAACTTCCCTTTTAAATCATTAGAAATTGCAAAACTATATTTGCGTACGGCTGATTATAGTATGAAAAAGTCTTGTGGTATTTATGAGTTAAAAAGTGAGAAAGGTAGAACTTCATACAAGATTTTTTCAAGTAATGAAGAGTTGAGGTTATATTTAAAAAAGAATAAAGAAAAAATTTGTGAAAAAATGGAGCCTGTTTTTAAGGTTGAAGAGTACAGAGAGTATCCTGATACACAAGTGAGGAAATTAACTTTTGATGAAATTCAAAAGTATATGTTGGAACGATAAATCCCGGTTTGTCTAACTAAAACAACTAAATACAAGCTATATTCTCAAATTATAGACATACGAAAACAAGTTGCGGGGCGATATTATGAATAATTTATGGTTGAAAAGAGATAATGCTTTTATAAAACAATTTGATCCTGAAACAGTAAAACAGGTAGAAAAATTTATTAAGGCATTTAATGATTATCTCGAAACACAAATAATGGAATTAGGAGGAAATGCAGATGAAAATTGATATTACATTAAAGATTACGCCTAAAATGGTGACAGATGCTCAGTGCAATGAGAAAAAAGCGTTAGTGGGGCATTTGGGAACACATTTTGATGTTATGAACAAAGAATTTCCTTTGGAATATACAGAGAGAAAAGGAATTGTATTTGATGTTAGCGGAATAAAAGATAGAGATATTGATATCGCAGACATAGATATGAATAAAGTTACAAAGGATATATTTGTATGTTTTTATACTGGATTTATTGAAGAAGAAGGATATGGAACTAAAAAATATTTTACAGAACATCCTCAGCTTTCCAATGAATTACTTGAAGCACTTTTGCAGAAAAATGTGTCTATTATTGGTGTGGATTTTGCCGGTGTGAGGAGAGGAAAAGAACATACGCCTATGGATCAGTATTGTGCAGATCATGGGGTTTTTATTATTGAGAATTTATGTAATCTTTCCGGCGTATTAAAAAATGGAAACACATTTATTGCTAACACATATCCAATGAATTATGCAGAGATGACGGGATTGCCTTGCAGAGTTGTTGTAGATATTTAATTTGTTGAGACATCGACAAATTTGGTTTGTCTAATTGAATATAACAATTTGACAAACAGTAAATCAAATAGATTTGCTGTTTTTTTGTTGCTTGTTTTTCAAAATTAGAGAGTCAATAGATATAAAAAGATACTTGACAAAACGCTTCATGTCATGTGTAGCAACAAGAACGGTTGTACTTCTTATCATATAACGGGTGGTGAGCAATTAAATTAGGAGCTATAAATTTGAGGTGAAATTCTTGATATTTCGGTAATTTATATTTTATA
Organism: Bacillota bacterium; assembly: GCA_905372035.1. Taxonomy (GTDB): domain Bacteria; phylum Bacillota; class Clostridia; order Peptostreptococcales; family Anaerovoracaceae; genus CAJPNN01. Next base: position 5,818 of record CAJPNN010000072.1, read on the forward strand.
ATAACTATATTGCTAAGAAAAAAAGATTGTGAAGAACCGTATTGAGCCTGTCTTTTATATTTTATAATGACTATATTG
>CAJPNN010000073.1 GCA_905372035.1 Bacillota bacterium
ATTATTTAAAGCTATCTGACATATTTTTTTACCGGTACTATAACATTCCATACACAATTCAATCCTTTAGGAAAAATCACTAAATCCCCTGCACCGAAACTTATACTGCCTCCTTCAAATTCAACTTTAGCCTGACCTTCTACCAAGTAACATGTTTCATTATGATCATAATACCAATTAAATCTGTCCACCCCGCTTTCCCATGTATCTTGCTTAGCCATGAATTTTTTTTCACCTTCAGTAGGTTTCCTTACGATAATTTCCATGATTTTTTATCCTCCTTTTATTTTTTTATAATTATCTCTTCGAAATTTATCGAATTGAGAATCCACTTGTTAATGTACATCTTCTTCTTCTCGCAAAATTTCTTGCTGTTGTCATACCTTCTCCTGTTATATTAGCTATGGTAAAAGAAGTTTTTTCTTCTCCGTTAAATCCTAATCCTAGAAGTGAAGATCCGTTTTTTATAAAAATTGCAGTTTGCATTATATGTGCAGCTTTATTCAAATTTAAAATGGATTGTGAATGTATCATTGCAGTATGTCTAAAATCCTGTTCTATAAACAGTGCCGTTTCTAACGCCTCATCAAATGTTTCCACAACAATCAAAGGAATTAAAGGCATAAGCAATTCTTCAGTTGCAAACGGATGCTTTTTTATTGTATTTACGACTATTAGTCGAATTTGTCGGTTACACTGAATTCCTGCTTGTTGCAAAATATAATTTGCATGTTTCCCCTCCATCTCTCTATTCATTTTCATATCATTATTTAAAGTTGCTTTTGTAAGCTTAATCATTTCAAGTTCATTATTTACATAATAAACACCCTGTTTTTTTAAACTTTCAACAAACTGTGACATAATTGAAGAAACTATAACTATGCTTTTTTCCGTTATGCACATGATATTGTTATCAAATGACGCTCCTGCAACAATATCTTTTGCAGCTTTTTCAATATCCGCTGTTTCATCAACAATAACAACAGGATTTGCAGGACCTGCACCAATCACTCTTTTAGGAGAAGTAAGTGCATGATTGAGCATCTTTTGTCCGCCTGTTGCAACAACCATTGAAACATCAGGATGATTTATTATCTCATCAGCCAGAATCATAGAAGATTTTTCAACAACATCTACTAAATGCTCTATACCGCAAGAATCATATATAATTCTATTGATTTTTTTTATAACAAAATTAGAAACCTTTATACATCTTGGATGTGGTATGTGAATAATTGAATTTCCTGCTGCCAACATACTGATTGTGTTATTTATTATAGTCGCACAGGGATTAGTAGCAGGTTGTATGGCACATACTACACCATATGCAGAATATTCATACAGCGTCATTCCGTCATCACCCGTTTGTACTTCCGTTATTAAATCTTCTACACCCGGTGTTTTATAAATCGCATAATATAGCTTAATGCTTTTATCATTTATTACTCCCATACCTGTTTCTTCAAATTCTTTAAGCGCCATATCATCAATTATCGGATTTAATCCCTTTCTTATATTTTCAATTATTTCTTTTCTGTGATTAAGCGTAAGAGCAGCATATTTTCGAAATGCCTCTTGTGAGTTTGATACCAAACGGTTTACAGTACTCATCTGCAACTCTGCAATATCATCCGATAAATTAAATCCCTTTTTGATATTTAGTACATCAGTCATAGTATCATTTTTTACATGCATCCCGTTTCTCCTTTCAATAGCAATAAAAAACAAAAAAAGCCTATATAAGTTTTAATAATTAAACTCAATATAGACTCCGTTGCCTATTGATATACTCCTTTGTATATCAAGATTAAATATTTTTTATTAATAATGTCAGTTAGAATTAATAATAAATTTTGCTATTTCTCCTATTTTACACCCTTTATCCATTGCAGTCTTTCGTATATATGTATATGCTTCTTTTTCAGATATATTATATTTGTTCATAATTATATTCTTTGCCTGATCTACGTATTTACGTTCTTCTAATGCTATTTTCGCTTTTTGGCATTCCTTATTTAATTTTTTAATTTCATTATACTTACTGATTGCGATTTCAACAGCAGGAATCAGTACTCCTTCATCAACCGGTTTAATGATATAACCCATGACTCCCGCTTCTGCAGCCTGACACGCTATAGTTTTATCTTTATAAGCGGTTAAAAGCAGAACAAATCCTGCCAATTCTTCTTTGCTTATGATCTTCGCTGCTGCAATACCGTTAACTATAGGCATTTTTACATCAAGTATGACAAAATCCGGCTTGGTTTTTTTACATAGTTCAATAGCATCATATCCATCGTCAGCACTGCCTACAATGTTGTATCCGTTATTATATAACAATTCTTCCAAATATACTCTTACTATGGGTTCATCATCTGCTACTACTACATTATACATTGCCTGACCCCCTTATATTCAAAATCACTATTACAATTTACATTAAAACAAATTAAACATTACAATCAAAACAAAATACTTTGGGTGTTAAACTGCCTCGAAATACACTTATTTTGTTTATAAAATAAAACAATCCAAAAAAAACTTTCTTTAAATTAAGTTTCCTCTGGACCCCTTTGCCCTGCCGATAAACACCATTGTTCATCGGAAAATATAAAACTTTATTTTGCCCATAAATAACCGATAAAATATTTAATCATTAACAAACGTAAATACAATCTCTGTTCCCACATCTAAATGTATAATATTTAATGTGCCATGTAATTTATCTTTTATTAAACTGTTGACAAGCTTTAATCCCATGCTACTCCCGGTCACATCTTTTACAGTATCGTTAAATCCTACGCCGTCATCTCTTATGCGAATTGTGGAAAACGGATCACCCTTTTTTATCAATGCCGTAATATGTCCAGTTTTCACATTGGAAAATGCATGCTTTATGCAATTCTGCATCAGTTCGGCAACAATCATTATTACAACCGTCATAGAATCCGGTTTCAAATATATCTCGTCTCCTTTTACATCAATTTGTAAATCAAGTTCATCAGATAAAATATAAGTTTTAAAATTTTTCATCACTCTGTCTAATGTAACTTTCAAACCGGCATCGTCTATACTTGTCTGTGCCAAAACATCATGAGTAACAGTTATATTACGAATACGATTAGTTATTTCATTGGAAAATTCTTTAACTTCACGTGATTCTGACTGATTCGCTCTCAATCCGATCAAACTGATTATCATCTGCAAATTATTTTTTACTCTATGATGAATTTCATTTACCACGACAGATTTTATTGCCAGTTCATTTTCTTTTTCTCTTAAATCCGTAATATCTTTTACTACAAGAGCTATCCCTTGAAGTTCTTCACTTTCACATATTTTATTATAAGTTATTATATAATTATGCCCTTTTAGTTTCACTTCACTGTATTCCGTTTTAGCAGTCTTTATCAGTTCTGAAAAAGCTTTGTCACTACATCCCATATCATCAAAAGTGAAACCTGCCAAGCTGTTGTCAATGTGAGGAAATAATAAACTTGCTTTAGAGTTGGCATATGTACATATACCCTGCATATCAAAGACTATAATGGCGTCATTTGTATATTCTCCTATATTTTGTAATTCAATACCGCTATATAATTCAGCATCAAATTGTTTAATATCACTATATAATTCTACACAATCTTTATCTTCAAAATCACGTTCAACAATTATGCAACCGATCACTTCCCCACCGGTATTGGTAATAGCACTCACATTCTGTCTGATAGCCAACTTGCCTTTTGCAATTATAGCTCTCAGCCCCCTTGATGTAACTCCTGTCTCCAATGCTCTGTAAACAGCCGGCTCATTGGAACGCCACATAATTTCTCCTACAATATCACGCTTATAAAAATCCCATTTCGGATTTCTATGCTGTGCAACCACAACAGCCAAATTATTTTCTTCAGTCAATATGTCTATGTATGCATCTCCATCCTCCAATGCACTAATATATGGTAAGGTATGAGACACTTCAAGTAACGTACGTATATCCTCTTTTTCAAGTCTTGTTAACTTTTTAACAATTTCAATTAATTTATTATCACAAGCATTAAATTTTTCGGAAAAATCATTTTTCACAGGCATACTTACTGCTCCACTAAAATTAACATATTAAATTCCAATTTTTATAATCAACTTTGTTAATATGATTTTAACATACCTATAAAAAATGTCAACAAGCATTACATAAAATATTGAAAAATCTGAATATAACAGAATTAAATATGTAAAGTAAATTTATATTATGACCTATAACAATTAGATATTGTTATGGTTATATCTGATTACCCTATATTTCCTAATAATATCTAACTTCTATACGAACCGGCACAGAACCGAATTGGAAACATCTATTCCTTTTGGTGTAAGCGAGATTCTCCCCGATTTATCCTGAATAAAACCTTCAGCTATAAGTTCTTTTATATCTTCTTTATAAACGTCATCTATATCCATGTCAAATCGATTTTTAAAATCATTTCGATCGAATCCTTCCGTTTTTCTGAGTACGGTTATCATATATTCTTTTATATTGTCGTACATATCATTCTTATGGATATACTCTATATATTCTTTTTCATATTCTCTAAATTTACACTCATTTTTATGAGTAAATCGATGGTTGTCAAGTTTATTCAGAGCGCAAATATATTTATCAAGATCTCTTACATTCGCCATTCTATAATCGTCTATATAAGAGTGCGCTGCACATCCTAAGCCTATATATTCTTCCAGATTCCAGTATTTTAAATTGTGACGACATTCTTTATAAGGTTTTGCAAAATTTGATATTTCGTAATGATTATATCCCTTCGAAATTAGAAAATCCACACTGTCATGATACATTATGCGGTCGGTTGCTTCATCAACAGGCATAATTTCTTTTTTTAAATATTTTTCATACAGCACCGTTCCTTCTTCCAATTGAAGAGTATAAAGGGATATATGTTCAGGATTAATCGCTAACGCTTTTTCAAGATCATTTTGCAGCATTTCAGGCGTTTCCCCGGGTAATGCCGCAATAATATCAAAATTTATATTTTCGAATCCGGAATTTCTTGCCGTTTCATATGATGTGTAAAAATCAGATACTGTATGGCTCCTGCCAATAAGAAGCAAAATTTTATCATTAAACGATTGGCAACCCATGCTTAACCGATTTATTCCAAAACTCAAATAATCTTTAAGCTCAGATAAAGATAAGGTCTTCGGATTTGATTCTATAGTGATCTCTATGTCAGCCGAAAATCTATATTTTTCGTTTAATTTTTTCAGTATTTTAAAAATCAAATTAGAGTCAATAGAAGTAGGTGTACCGCCGCCTATAAATATGCTGTCGATCTCATATGCATTCCCGAAACAGCTGCTTTTATCATCAATTTCTTTAAGTAGCGATTCAACGTATAAATATTTTATTTCTTCTTTTATACCTGGGAAAGAGACGAAGTCACAATAAAAGCATTTTGAAACACAAAAAGGAATATGGATATATATTCCGATATTCCTTTGTTTATATTTCTCGCTTGCTTTATTTATACTTTTTATCTCATTTATTTTATTTTTTTAACCTATCGTTTTATTTGTTTT
>CAJPNN010000074.1 GCA_905372035.1 Bacillota bacterium
GTGTTATAATTACTTCAATGAATATAAATTAAAAAATATTCATTGAGAAAGGAGATGGGAAAGTGATAGAGTTTGATGATTTTTCTTTCACTTATGAGGGAGAAATAAATCCGACTTTGAAGGATATAAATTTAAAAATACAAACAGGTGAATGTGTAGTTTTAACAGGACTTAGTGGTTGTGGGAAAACTACATTGCTCAGAGTTATAAATGGACTTTGTCCCAGTGCGTTTCAAGGTACAGTTACAGGTAGTTTCAAAACAGATTTCTATGATTACAAAGATAGTTTTGCCGGGCTTAACTCAAAGTATGTTGGCAGTATTTTACAAAATCCTAAAAATGGATTTTTATTTTCTAATGCTAATGATGAGTGCAAATACTCTTCAAAATGCATTGGAAAAAGCAAAGTAGAAATAGAAGATAAATTTACTTTACTAAAAGATAGATATGCTGAAGTTCTATTACACGAAAATATTTTGAATTTATCAAGTGGTGAGGCACAAACACTCAGTGTTTTAAGTTCTTATATTAAAGCTCCTAAAATAATAGTTATGGATGAGCCGACTGCAAATTTAGATATTAACGAAATAGATGAATTAAAAAAACATATTAATGAACTTAAAAACAATAATGTAACAATCGTCATTGCAGAACATAGGGTCGGTTATCTGAAAGATGTATGTGATAAGGTTTATGTAATGCAGGATGGAACTTTGATAAATGAGGGCGGATTTGAAGTTAGAAGTGAAAATATAATTTTCTCAAACAATCAAGAACATTTTGATAAAAAAATAAATAATACGTTAGAAATTTTAAATCTTAATTATCGTATTAAGGATAAAGAAATTTTAAATAATATATCTTTATCAATAAAATCCAATAAAGTAACAGCAATTATTGGAAGTAATGGTTCAGGTAAAAGTACATTAGGTAAGTTAATTGCAGGACTGATTGATAATAAAAAAGCTGTTTTTGCCATTGATAATAAGATTCTTTCAAAAAAAGAGAGAGTAAATAATTCATATTTTTGTATGCAAGATAGTTATCATCAGATGGTTACTGCTTCAGTAAAAGATGAAATCCTTCTTCAAAACAAAAAATTAAGTGATTTAGAAATTCATAATTTTCTTGGAATGCTGGATATTGATGGCTTAGAAAATCGTCATCCATCAAAGCTTTCCGGAGGTCAAGTTTTAAGATTGGCAGTCCTTTTGGCATATATAAGCAATAAGAAAATTGTAATCTTGGATGAGCCTACCAGCGGGTTAGACTTTAAAAGAATGAACTGTATTTGTGAATTAATAAAGAAGATGAAAGACGAAGGAAAGTTTGTTATTTTAATTTCACATGATTTAGAGCTTTTATCAAAAGTTGCCGATGAATATATTCTTTTGGAAGGTGGAAAAGTAACCGCACACAGAAGGCTTGTTGACCAAAATGATTTTAGTGAAATGATAGATAAGCTTAAATCCGTAAGAAATGTGAAAAATAAAAATTCCATAGAAAAGAAAAAAACAAACTATTCAAAAGTTAATCCTATTATAAATTTGATTGTGTTTTTTACAGTTGCCAATGCAATATTCTTTTATCCGTCAAATCAAAGTTCAATATATTTAATGGGGATAGTAGCTATTGTATTTTTGTTTAATAAAAACTATGTGCTTTCAATAAAAATGGCAGTTACTTATTTTATATTAAGCAAACTGAAGCTAATTTGTCCATTATACTACCAAGCTTTTGTTGAAATTTTTATTGTGAGAGGTATGTTATGCGGTTATGCCATAAAGAATTTAACAGCGGGTACAAAGCTTATAACAATTATAGAAGCCTTAGAAAAAGTAAAGTTGACAGATTATATCCTTATACCGATTATTTCCTTTATAAGATTGTTTCCGGTAATGAGGAACGATTTTTCCATAGCTTATATGAGCCTTAAAACCAGAAAGCTGATTAAAAATAAAAATCCGGCGGCAATTTGGAGATTTATCATTGTACCTGTTGTTTTCAGTTTAATAAGAAGTGCGGAAAATTTATCTTTAGGGATTGAAACAAAGGGAATGATAATAGGCAAAGAAAGAACATTGTTGACAGATGTCAATTTTAAAATTACAGATTATATATTATCTGCGATGTATATGTTGGTTTACACGTTTTTAATTACAGGAGGAATAAAATGGATAATAAATTAAGAATTAAAGAGTTAGTATTAGTAGCAGCGTTTTCAGTGTTAGGAATTGCATTTATGTATTTGATACCAATGCCTTTCTTATTTACACCGTATACAATTTTAATTTCGCCAATTGTACAAAGCTTATTTTTAGCACTGCCATTTATATTGACAGGGGCTAAGGTTCAAAAGAAATGGGCTATATTAATTTACTGTGTAATATGGGGATTAGGTGGAATTATGCCTTATTATATTGGAATGATGGTTGTTGCAGGAATCATCGCTGAGTTCATATTAGTGAAAACAAAAAATAGATTTAAAGGCTTGAGCTTATCCTTTGTTGTAGCCATGCTTTCTCATTATATAGGCGGAACTGTAATACCTTATATCATTACGAAAGAACAGCAATTAGAGGTTATTAAGCAAATGTATGGGCAGGACTATGCAATGAAAATGCAAGAACTTAAGACGATACCTATGATGATAATAATTGCAATAGCTATTGTGGTAGTTTCATTTATAGGAACTTACATTTCCAAAAAATTCTGCAAAAAGCATTTTTAAACAGGAGGAGTATGCTTATGATTGAACTCAAACATATAACAAAGAGATATAAAAAGTTTCTTGCTCTCATAGATTTTTCCTATGAATTTGAAAATGGAAATGCTTATGGGATATTAGGAGTTAATGGTGCCGGTAAAAGCACACTAATCAATTGCATAACACGAAATGTATCCTTTGACGGAGAGCTTAATTATGTAGATTTAAAAATTTGGGATATTGGCTATGTTCCGCAAGAGCTCGCCATATATCCTGAGCTTTCGGTGATGGATAATATGTTGTTTTTTGCTTCTGTATATAAAATGGATAAAAGAAAAGCAAAAGAAAGAAGCACTTTATTAATTGAAAAAGTGGGATTGAAGGAAAAGTTATCGACTAAAGCAAGAGATTTATCTGGTGGAATGAAAAGAAAATTAAATCTGATAACAGGGCTTGTCCATAATCCTAAACTTTTGATTTGTGATGAAGTTTGTGTCGGCATTGATCCGATTTCCAGAAAGGAAATATTAGAATATCTTAAAGAGTTGAAAAATAACGGATTAAATATCATCTATACCTCTCATTATTTGGATGAAGTTGAATATCTTTGCGACAGAATAGTATTTTTAGATAAAGGAAAGCTTGTTTTGGAAGGAGAAACGAAAAAGCTTATTGAAGAAATGTCTGATACAGAAACTAAAAAGGCGGATTTATCGGATGTTTTTTTAAAGGTTTTACGTAAAGAAGGTGAATGAGATGCTGAAAAAAGAAATAAAAGCGATTATTAAAAATCCGGTATACTTTATCATCATGTGTTTACCGCAGCTTCTTACTTTTATTATGAGCGAAGGAACGAAGAACTATTTATCGCAGCATATTCAAAGCATTATGAAGGTAAATACTGCAAAAGAAGTTATCATGTACAATGGGGTATTGTTGAATTCAAAAGTACAGTTTGCGGTTAGTGAACTTAATTTCATGCTGATGATGTGTGCGATTTTGGCAGGACTTAGTATTTTTGAGGAAAGAAAACTTCATGTGTGGAATAGAGTAGTTGACAAAGGTAATTTTATAATAATCAAATTCATTACACATTATGTTTTTTCGCTTATATTGATTGGTTTTAATGTATTAGGTTTTTATATACTGTTTAATATCAGTTTTTCAACGGAATCTTTATACATTTTTATTACCGTTCCAATTATGAGTATCATTTTAGGGCTGTTTGTAGGTCTTTTGGCTGCGAATAGGGCGATGCTTTCAAACACCATTTTGATGATTGTTATGCTGACGGGATATTTTGGAGGGGCTTTAAGTCTGACTTCTGTTTTGTCCAATACGAAGTTTATGAATGTACTCATGTACTCATCGCCTCTAACAATGGCAAACAGGTTGATATTCAAAAACTTAGTTCATATAAACTGGGGAAATGATTTATGGATATGGATATTGATGATTTTTGTATTTGTTGTAATATTTGTTTCCTTAATAGGAAGGAGGGTGAAAAATGGGGCAAGCATTTAAACTTATTTTCAAAATTTTAAGGAATACCAAAGGTTTTATTTCTTCTATGGTGATTATGCCTATCATAATGATTATACTTGTAAGTATGACTCTTGCCTATTCCGATGTTCCTGTTGTGGGATATATTGGAGAAAAGGCACCAAGTGTAGCAAATATTAAAATGATAAAGCTTGAAGCAGATGAAAAGGATTATTTTCTCGGGCTGTCGCAAGGAACTTTAGTGCTAAAGACAGACAAAGAAGGGAATGTCCTGCAATATTACAGCAGTATTTCTAATAATCCGTTAATACCTATGATTGAAAACGGTGATTCAACAAATGAAGTCTTTAATGAAAAACCTAAAATCAGTTACTCCGTAGGCATTATATTGTTTAAACTATTGACAGCAGCCAGTTTGCTTGCCACAGTTTTGATTAGTGAAAAAGGAAATGGAATTATTTTAAGAGTTAAAAATTCCAAAACAAAACTTAGCTCATATATCTTAGGCAAAAGTTTAGCAATCGTATTTGTATATGAGATTGCGAATTTTCTAATACTCTTGTTCTATAAATTTGCCGGGTTTGATTTGGGACAATCAGATATTTTTAATGTTGGTATTTTGTTTACCGTCACATTGTTTATTTCAACAGGGCTATATATTTTCTTATCGGCTATAATGAAAAATGAAGGCTATATATGGATAATATCAACAGGAATTATCTTTCCATTAGGATTATTTTCCGGGATTTTGTTTCCGGTTGAATATATGGCGGATTGGATGAAACTTGTTGCTCATATATCACCTCTCTATTATCTTCAAAATTCAGTTATTAATGGAAAAATTGATGCAGTACCGATTTTATTAATGTGTATAATTTCCGTAATACTTGGAATGTATGGAATAAGGTTACTAAGTAAACAGAGATAAGATATTTGTTATGAAATGCCCCAAAATTTTCTAATAAAATTAGGAGGAAAAAATATGTAGATAGGTAACGGAGGGGTAAATAATGGGAACACTAAATTCTGTTATTCCCATAAGATACATTTATCCTTTTTTATGCTTGGAATTGCTTACACATAGCAATAACACTTTATCAGAACCAACAAAATAAAAAATCATATAAAACATTAGTTTTTAAGTTAAGAGGACATTTTACGCCAAAGTGTAGAAGTCCTCCTTTTTTATGCTCAAAAAGCAAAATCAGAGAACTTAAAAAAGGAGGATTACTGGGTGGATAAAAAGTCTTCTAATATTTCTGATGATATCGCAATGGCGGCAGAAACAAAATGTATTGAAAATCCTACTAAAAAAACAAGGTATATATCTGTTA
>CAJPNN010000075.1 GCA_905372035.1 Bacillota bacterium
TATCGGGTAGCCATGTATCTTCGGCTATCTCAGGATGATGAAAAATATGATAAAGGCTTTAAGGTGGAAAGCAACAGCATTTCCAACCAAAGACTTCAGATTAATGACTTCATTGATAAAAATGAGGATATGGAGCTGATAGAAGAATATGTCGATGACGGATATTCAGGGATAAACTTTGAAAGACCGGCATTTAAGAAAATGATGGAAGATGTCATCACAGGGAGAATTAACTGCATTGTTGTAAAAGACTTATCCAGATTTGGCAGAGATTATATTGATAGCGGAAGATACCTGCAAAGAGTGTTTCCCTCCCTTGATATAAGATTTATTGCCCTAAATGATAATTATGACAGCTATACAGCCAGTGAAACGGAAAAGAACTTGGTCATTCCGTTTAAAAGCTTCATCAATGACAATTATTGTAGGGATACTTCCGCAAAGGTCAGAAGTGTCTGCAAGGTAAAGAGAAAACAGGGACAGTTTATATCAAACTATGCTCCTTACGGCTATGAAAAAGATAAGGAAGATAAGCACAAAATAGTAATTGATAAAGAAGCGGAATATGTGGTGCGGAAAATCTTCTCAATGAAGCTTGAAGGGTACAGCTCCTACTCTATTGCCAAACACTTAAACGATAATGGAATCCCATCACCGATGGAGCATAAAAAGGCAAAGGGAATAAGGTATAAGACAGGCTTTAGCACAAAGGCGGTTGCCAAATGGGATACGCCGGCAGTTAATCGTATTTTAACCAACGAGGTCTATATCGGAACACTGCAACAGGGAAAACGGGAAAAGATAAATTATAAGCTGGATAAAGTGGTTTCCAAGGATAGAAGTGATTGGATTGAAATAGAGGATAATCATGAAGCCATTATTGATATTTATGACTTTGAAATTGTCCAAAAACTTTTGAAATGTGATATAAAGGCAAAAAATGTAGGAGAGAAAGCAGATTTGTTTTCAGGGCTTTTATTTTGCAAGGACTGTAATGCTCAGATGACAAAGAAAGTCGATAAGAGAGGGAAAACTCCCACTATTTACTATATCTGCTCCCAGTACAACAAAGGAAAAGAGTGCAGCAGGCATTCAATCAAACAGGAGGATTTAAAAGTAAGCGTACTTGAGATGATTCGCCATTATATCAACTCTCTTGGGAAGTATGAAAGCATTTCAGAAGAGATAAGAGAAATGGAAGTATCTTATGAGCTTTTTCAGAAAATAGATAAAAGACAGGAATATACCAAGAAAAGCAAGGCAAAGTTTGAACTTTTAAAATCGGCTCTGTATCAGGACTTAAAAGAAGGAATCATTTCTGAAGAAGAATTTTACGATATGAGAGAGTTTTATACAAACCGTATCGTAGAAAGCGAACTGATTTTAGAAAAGCAGAATAAAGAAATCTCAAGACTCTATCAAAAGAGTTTGGGAAACAAAAACTTCCTGTCAGATATTAAAAAGTACAGGAATATAAGCACCTTAGAAAGAGGACTTCTTGTAAGACTTGTAGATAAAATCTATGTTTTGGAAGAAAAAAGGGTAGAAATCCATTTTAACTATAATGAAACCACAGACATACTGGATAAGTTAAGCGACTACACAAAACAATCCTCCGAGCTGATGAAGGAGGTGGTGTAGATGGCAAGGACAGCGAACAGACGGGAAAGGGCAGAAGAAGCTTCATTAAGCAAAGAAAGCGGAAACAGTTTTCAAACAGCGATTTACACAAGAATATCAAGAGATAAAAAAGAAAAACCGAGTGATTCCATTGAAAATCAAATTGTTCTTTGTGAAAGTTATATAAAGAAAAATGACGGGCATAATTTGGTTGGAATATATAAAGACATCGCAAAGACAGGGACAGAATTTGAAAGACCTGACTTTGAAAAACTTATGGGGGAAGTAAGGACGGGAAAAGTCAACTGCATTATTGTAAAAGACCTATCCCGCTTCGGAAGAAATTATACGGAGCTTGGAAACTTCATTGAAAAGATATTTCCGTTTCTTGGAGTAAGATTTATTGCGGTTAATGACAATCTGGATACCTTTCACATGGAAGATCCCAATAAATCTCTTGAGGTAATCTTGAAGAATATTGTAAATGAAACTTATGCAAAAGACATTTCAAAGAAAGTATCAAGCTCTCATCAGATGAGGATCAAACAAGGCGGATTCATCTGTGGTGCAGCTCCTTATGGCTATACAGCAAGAAAAGATGAAGATGGAGTAAGACGGTTATATGTTGATGAAAATACAGCTTCCATCGTAAAAGAAATCTTTGATGCGTATTTGAAGGGATTTAGTACACTTGATATTTCAAAGTTACTGCTTGAAAAGAAAGTATATATAGCAACTGATTATAGGAAGTTTGGAAAAGCTAAAGCTGATGAAAATGAACTTATAAGAGCTTGGATTCCAACAACAATATTACAAGTGCTTAAAAATCGTGTATATACAGGAACACTCATTCAAGGCAGAAATCAAAAGCATTTATTTGAAGGTAAAAAGAGAGAAAGGCTTGACGAAGAACATTGGACAATAACAGAAGATGCCCATGAAGCAATTATCTCGCTTGATACATTTGAAAAGGTACAGGAGAAAATTTCCTCAAAATCTAATTCCATTAAAAATAGCAGAAAAGAAAATAAGAATGCTAAGGATGATACAGTATTTAGAGGAAAACTCTATTGTGGGATTTGTAAGAGAAAAATGAGCGTACACAGGCAAAAAAGCGGTAAGAAAACTGTATTTTATTTTAGCTGTAATCGGTTCAGAGAATTTACAACAGAAAAATGCGGAACATCTATTACAGAAGCTACTCTTGAAAAAACTGTTAAAGCAGCCTTTGATGCTATTCTTTTAAATAACAGTAAAAGTTATAAGGCTTATCTGAATGCTTATGACAATCTTAAAATAGAGATGGATAAGAAAAAGGAAAAAGAAATAACTGAAATTGAAAGAAAAATTTTAGGCTTTAGCAGACTTCAAAGTGAGTATTATGAAAAATATGTTTTGGGCAAGTGGAGTAAAGAAGACTTTGAAAGGGAAAAAGGACTTCTGGGTAAAAAGAAAGCAGAACTTAAAAGCCTAAAAGAAAGACAAGTTGCTATCTTTGAAAAAGAAGTATTTGAACTTGAAGAAAGGCATAAGTACCTTACAGCACTTTTTAAAGGCAAAACAAAGAAATGGGATAAAGACTTTGTAGATAGCATCATTGATAAGATCTTTATAGGGAAAGATAACACAATAGAAATCAAATTTAATTTTGAAGAAACTCCTGTGATTACTGAAAAACTCGGTAGAAAGACAAGGAGGAGCTGATATGAATACAGTAGATTTTTATTTAAGACTTTCCTTAGAAGATGACGACTTAAAAGACGAAAGTAACAGCATTACTTCCCAAAGAGAAATCTTAAAAGACTATATCAGTTCAAGAGAAGAATTTACTGGAGTGAAGATAAGAGAACATATTGATGATGGCTATACCGGAACAAATTTTAATCGTCCTGCATTTCAAAAGATGATAGGTCTTGTGAAGAAAAATGAGATAAGAACTATTCTTGTAAAGGATTTATCACGATTTGCAAGAGATTATATTGAATCCGGAGCATATATTGAGCAGATATTCCCTTTTATGCAGGTTCGTTTCATCTCTGTGAATGACAATTATGACAGTAATAACAATGAGAATGGAATCAGCAGTTTAGAAATTCCTTTTAAGAATCTTGTCTATGACTACTATTCCAAGGACATTTCACAAAAAATCAGTTCATCAGTAAGAGTAAGACAGGATAGAGGGTATTATTTCGGTTCAAAAGCACCGTATGGATATGTAAAAGATGAAAAAGACCATCATCAGCTACTTGTCGATGATAGAGTGAGAAACATCATTGAAGAAGTCTTTGAAAGATACCTTAGTGGTGAAAGTATGCTTTCCATTTCTAAAGAATTTAATCATAGAGGTGTTCTGACGCCGGCAAAACATATAGGGCTTAAAAGAGGAAGTGGAGTATGGACAGGACAGATTATTAGATATGTTTTAACACAAAGAGTTTATACAGGAGCTGTTGTTGGTGGAAAGACAAGAGTGCAGGAAGTTGGTTCTGATAATAGGAAATGGGTTGATAGCAAAGACTGGATAATTAGAGAAGATATGCACGAAGCTATTATATCCAAAGAGGATTTTGACAAAGTGCAGGATATGCTAAACAGCAATACAAAACATATCAGCAGGGAGCGGAAGCATTTTCATATTCTTCAAGACAAAGTCTATTGTGGTAAGTGCTATCATAAAATGACCTATACGGTTAATTATGGAAAAACAGATGGATATTGCTGTCCCTATCGGTACAAAGCAAAAGACTGTGGCTGCATGAAAGGGAAGATAAAAGCAGAAACACTGGAAGATATTGTTTCAGAAGAGATTAAACTTTATACAGAGAGCTTTCTTGAAAAAGAACAGACAAGAAAGATTGAGCATAAAGTTATGGAAAGCATTTGTGAAAGCCTGCTTGACGGGAAGAAAAGACTGGAAGCGGAAAAGCAAAAGATTCAGGTTTCCAAAATGCAGCTTTATGAAAAGCATAAACAGGACGAAATAGATAAGGAAGCATATTTATCAAAGAAAGAAGCTTTGACCGAAAAACTTAAAAATATAGAACAGGAAATAGCCATCATTACGGACAAGATAAAAGAAAATACATCTTCAGGACATAACCTTAATGTTGATAAGCTAAGAGAAGCGGTTGCAAAAGGAGAGCTTGTTTTAGACTGGATCAACGAAGTCATAGACAGGATTTATGTTTATGATAAAGACAAGGTGGAGATTATTTGGAAATTTGAGAAAGGGAATGGAAAAGATGGATAAAAAAGACGAAATTATGCTTGTAAATCATGAATCCCTTGCAGAAAAAATTTATATTATCAGGGGGCAGAAAGTCATGCTTGACTTTGAACTGGCAGAAATTTATGGGTATGAAACAAAAAGATTTAATGAACAGGTCAAAAATAACATTGAGAAATTTGACGATGATTTCAGGTTTCAACTCACAAAAGAGGAATGGGAAAATTTGAGGTCGAAAATTTCGACCTCAAAATCGGAAACAGGTTCAGGAGG
>CAJPNN010000076.1 GCA_905372035.1 Bacillota bacterium
AATAAATACAAACAAATAAAATGGAAGAAACAAAACACATGACCCAAGTATTTGTCCAAAAGATCTAAATAAAAGTTCTAATCTAAAGTCAATTGGTTTAATCAGACTATTTGCAATTTTACCATCCCTAATTGCATTGGAAACATGGCTTTCCAAGGAAGAAAAGGTAATACATTCTATCAAACGGGAAATTCCAAGATATAAAACCATGTCATTATGTGTATAGCCGTGAATTTCGATTTGAGTCGAATTAGAATAAACCGCTGACCATAAGATAAGTTGTACTAAAAAGGACAAAGAATTTGAAAACGACCAGACTAAAAATCTGTATTTGTTTAAAAAATAATCAGATTTTAGCGTGGCTACAGTGAACCGGAAATATATTGAAAAAAAATTAAACATACAATAAATATTCTATCACGCTTTCAATAGTGGGTCGTCTAATTGAAAAAGTCAAGTTTGGATAATTATTCAGAAGATAAGACATTATATTTTGCAATTTATTGTAGTCGTTCCTTGTGTTTAGCTCAATTACGCCATTAAGTATGGTAAAAATATAATCGTTACTTTTTAGAAAATCAATAATTTCTTGGGAAGCTGGAATTTCTAATATTTTGTCATTCCGGAATTTTGAATTTATCTCATTTAATTCCCCATCATAAATAATATGGCCTTTGTCAAGGACAATGATTCTAGTGCATAACTCTTCGACATCTTTAAAATCATGTGTTGTAAGAATGACTGTAGTTTTATGCAAATTATTAATATGGCGAATCGCTTTATAAAATAATTTTCTTGTCATAAAATCAAGCCCGATAGTAGGTTCGTCAAGAAAAAGAACTTTCGGATTATGCAAGAGTGCTGCAATAATTTCTGCTTTCATTCTTTCCCCGAGAGATAGTGTTCTTACGAGCGATTTGAATAACCTCTTAATATCAAAAAGCTCAGCAAGGTAGTTAAGACGCGATTCGAATATATATGAATCAATATTATAAATGTATTTAATAATAGAAAAACTTTCGAGGAGTTGAAGATCCCACCATAGTTGCGTCCGATGACCGAATACAACACCAATGTTATAGGCATTAGAAATTCGATTTGGAAAAGGATCAAGCCCACAAACCTTGATTTCGCCGTAGCTAGGTTTTAGCAATCCACATAGCATCTTAATAGTCGTCGATTTTCCAGAACCATTTGGACCAATATAACCGACGATCTCCCCTTCTTTTAAAGAAAAAGTAAGGTTAGACACGAGCGCACGCTTATTTCTGTCTATAATTAGAAATTTAGACACGTTATTAACAAATATAATGAATTCTTGTGAAATATTTGGTGATGTCATTTTGTAAATCTTTGGATTTTTTTAATGTAATAATAGAAATTTTTCAGAAGAATTAATTGGTTATTGACCGCTTCATATACTTCTTTCTTTTTCCCAAACCGCGCATATATTAAATTTCTGATTTGTTTGTCTATGTAAGAAAATTGGCTGGCTCTTGTACAAATTGAAAAACAAAGAAAATAACAATTATTTGAATAATCAAGATAATTGGCCGCTGAAGCGAAGAAAAAATTTATTTCATTTATTGCATCGATCACAACGAAATGCTTGTTTATAATCGAAGAAATGTAGTGCAGTATTTTAATGACGACAGGTTCTCTTATGCGAATTTCGTGAAAATTAAAACTATAATCGTAAAAATGGAAATAGGAGTCTTTATCTAAAGAGACGATGCAACTCTTACCGTTCTCTTCCAATTCGTGAACCGAAAGGCCAAGGTTGATATATAAATAAATCTTAATGATTTTGTAATATCTTGTTAGAGTTTCGAGGTTATCTGAAAAAATAAAAATATCATCGCCATACCTATAATATTGAGCGTCGATGAAGTTTCTTGCGAAAAAATCAAACTTGATAAAATAAAGATTTAATAGAAAGCACGACAGTGGGCCTCCATTATATAGTCCTTTGTCTTCTGCAAATAACGATTTGTCTTTTTCTTCTAATCGAGCGGGAGAGATATAGCTTATTAGTAGATATTGAAACTCTTCGTCGTGTATATAATTAAAAATTAGATATTTTAATATAGATAAATTTACCGATTCGGAAAAATTTTTTGTATCGACATGGAGCATGAAGCGGAGGTTTTTTTTTCGTATCAAATTGTACATAGATTTGACCATTTTGCTTGGCCCAAATTTTTTTCTATAAGCATATACAGAATTATCGAAAAAATCTGGATAAGTTCTTTCGAATTTATTCAAAGCTGCTTTTTGTACTGCGAAATCTTCGATATGCATTAAAAAAATGGTTCTAAAGCCAAATGTGTTTTTCTTGACATGCGACACTTTGATTTTTCTAAAGTGATAGGATTTAGAATTAAATTCATAAGCAATTCTAGCGGAATTTACAATTGGAGGACATTTGGAAGATGTGTCGATGATATCTCCAAAAGTTCCCTTTCTTTTGCTATGGTGTGCAATGAGTGCGCAGTCAATGTCAAATGCGGTGATAAACATAATAGAAATATCCGGTGTAATGATATAAGATAAAATGGCATCCTTCTTGTTTAGCTGGCGGTACTCATAAGGACACCTATACCGCATACCTTGATGGTGTTCGATACAAAAGGGAGTGAAATAAGTGTAATTAATAAGTAGCCTCCCCTTTTTTTAATATCAATCATAGTAAAGGCAAATTGGCTGTAATTTCATTTGTGATATCTTCTGATTGAAAAATATTATAAAAATGATTAATAAAGTCACCCATATAATCTATTGTATGTAAGGCTTCATCTTTAAGAAATCGGACCGCAGCGGCATAGGAGTTCTCAACGAAAACTAAATCAGAAAGTTCGCTTTGAACGCTGACGGAAGATAGAAAATCACGATAATTGATAAATAGATCTTTTAATAAAGAACTACTAACATTAAGATTTACCAGAAACAGTGTGTTGATAAAAGAGAAATTTGGTCGGGTTAGAAAAAAGATTGGCCTGAAATTCGCGACGATTTCATCGTCGAATAAATCAATCCCGGTTTCTTCCTTTAATTCGCGAGAAATGGTCTTTGTTGTGTCAATTTTATTTCCAACTAGATCGAAATCCGATATTGCTCCTCCTATAAACTTAGTGATGTTGGACAAGGAAGTTTGGTTAGACATTTTCCCAAACGCTAAATAGCCATCCGATGTTAACAGTAATACATTTGCGGCTACAGATCTGCATGTAAGATGATTTACTTGCTTTTTCTTGCTCAAAAGAAAATGCGCAAAATTGCTTTCTTTAAGAAAAATACAAATATCATCACCTGTTATGCGAAAAGATGCCATTGTGTAAATCTTGCCGTTCGTATATGACTTGCCATTCAGTTTTTCGTTCTCCCAATTTCTGTTTATTTCGTCAATGTAATTCGCTGGAAGAAGTAACGGTTCATTTAGTAACGAAAACTCTAAATTTCTATATGCAAAAATCATGATCTCTCCTATCTGGTGTGAACGCCCGTCTAACTAGAAAGTTCCTCGACAACGAAGATGACCCTAAAAGTCTATATTGGTATTTGAGAGAATCGCAACTTGTGGTTACTAAAGCTACAGAAAATTGCAATGTATATAATCATTAATAACTGCCTCGTAAACTATATTATATGAATCGTGTTTGCATGGCCTTCGGCACATATTTATATCTATAAAATTTATTAAATCTGTATGTTTTTTGCTAAACCAAACATTTTTAAAGCCTTTTTCTTTAATAAAATTTCCGATGATCTTGCTTTCTTCGTTTCTATTTAGAACACAAAGAGGTATATCTCCATTAGCTTTAATTACTCCAACTAAAGAGCTCGTTTTGCACTGCGTATAATGTCTGTGGTGAATAACATGAATCCATTTGATGCCTGCGTTAAATACTTGAAATGAGTCAGTAGCCAATTGTGTAGCCTTTTTTACATTAGCGAACGCTTCTTCCCAAACCTTTTTTTCTACATCAAATGGTAAGGATGCAGGTCTAAATTGAATGAAGCGGACCCCAATTTTTTTTGCTAGTTCCGTTGCTGGAATAATATCTTCTATATTGTTAGGTAGTAGTAGATAACCTATCCCAATATTATTCCCTCCATGTTTGTCAACGATTTCCATGATATTGTTGATGACTCGATTAAATGAGTCAACCCCATGTATCATTTTATAAGTTTGACTGTTCGCAGCGTCAAGGCTTACTCTGATAAATGTCAATTTTCCTGAGATGCCAATAATACGGTCTAACAACAAACCATTAGAAACTAAACCAATATCCAGATTATTGTCTAAGCCGCTTTGGATAATCTCTTCACATTCTGGGTGGGTCAGAGGCTCTCCCCCGCCACTAAACTCTATTCCTCTTACGCCAAGTTTACTTAGTTCGGAAATTAACGCGATTGCGTGAACTTTTGGCATAAGAATAGGTTCGTTTTTATTGTTAGTTGAAAAAAAGCAATGACTACACTTGTTATTACAAAAACCATCTGTGAGGTCAATCTCGCATGTGATCGGGGTAATAATATTAGATTTCGATAATTCTAACAATTTTCCAAAATGTAACAGCGCTTTAGTTTGAATGAATGGTGATGCTATTTCATTGTAGAATAATACGCTCATCTCCCCCCCCTTTTTTTATAACATTGAACATCGCCGCTCTATTTATAATAGCCTTATAATTGTATACTACTATCTTTGCGCAGAAATAAGCCATTTCTCTTAGGCCTATCCTTGATTATTGATGTGTCTCTTCTATGTAAATTATAGCATAATGACGAGAAAAAAATATTAGTTAAATCACAACATTTAGAGAGGAAAATCATTCTTTTAGTGCTATAATTAAGTAAAATATAATATAATTAATTAGTTCGATGTTCTAAAAATGTATTTGCGCCGGCAATATGAAACTGCTGAAACCTGGAAAATTTGGCGATGGAATCATAGAATTCAAGACGGGCAATATAGATACAGTCTGGGGTAAACGTAACGAATTGC
>CAJPNN010000077.1 GCA_905372035.1 Bacillota bacterium
ATATATTTTTTGGAGACATAGACATGTATATAGAGATGTATAAAGGTACAATGTTAGGTGTATTTTCAGAACCCATCCTTGCAATAAAAGAGGATTGCAGTATAGAAGAAATGTCGGAAGCAATACTGGAATCTATAGAAATATTACATGAAAACAAAGATAAGATAGCAGAGGAGAGTAATAGAATAAAATATGGAGATTTATTATCTTTAAGATTTAAGAAACTGAACAAAGTAGGGATAAGAGCATCTAAAAAGAGAGTAATTGAAGGAGGAAGTATTTCTACCGGGAAATCATCTGAAAGTGGAGACATTTTTATTTTAAAAGGAGTAGGTGTTAAAGATTTATTAGACAAAAATATAAGACTCCCGATAGATACACCCGTAGAAAAGATTGCAGAAATTATAAAAAGAGAACTTTAATTTCAAATTTTAATGACACTGATAAAAAATAATCCAAATATGGCGAGCGGATGGGAACCTTACTTACAGATATCACATTACAAAGGATTCAATTATAAGGTATGTGAAAAAGAGCCGACACTAAGAGGAAGCCTTATAGATAAAGTATATAATAATTTAGGACAAATATTATTAGCAATACCCAACAAGGAGCTTACAGGTATGAATATTGAAGTTTTAAACAGTATCAAAAGTTATGCCGGAGGTAAGAACATATCAATGAGAATTGTTGTAATTCACTAGAGGAGGAGAGCAAAATGGATTTTAGAAATTGTAGTTTAGATATATATAAGTGTGACGGAAAATATATATTTTTTGGAGACATAGACATGTATATAGAGATGTATAAAGGTACAATGTTAGGTGTATTTTCAGAACCCATCCTTGCAATAAAAGAGGATTGCAGTATAGAAGAAATGTCGGAAGCTATGCTGAAATCTATAGAAATATTACATGAAAATAAAGATAAAATAGCGGAGGAGAGTAATAGGATAAAATATGGAGATTTACTATCCTTAAGATTTAAGAAACTGAATAAAGTAGGTATAAGGGCATCCAAAAAGAGAGTAGTTGAAGGAGGACATATATCGGTAATCCCATCATTTGAAGATAATATAATTTATATTTTGAAAGCAGAAAGTGAATCGTCATATGAAGAAATAGAACTTTCAATGGATACACCTGTAGAAAAGATTTCAGAAATCATAAAAAGAGAACTTTAATTATAAATTTTAATGACACAGATAAAGCAAAACATTCAGGAGTAATGTATTTAGAATCTGTAAACATATGCAATAAAAATAACTGTACGGATCTTCTGTTTGTTTTGTTGTAAATGAAATAAAATTCAAAAATTGGGGAGGTAAAAAACTATGAAAATGTTACCTGAAGAAAAAAATCTACTTGAAGAGATAAGAGCTACAGGTGTAGAAATTGACGATATAGAAGAATTGATGCATATGGATCAAAATGATAAAGCTTTGGTTCCCATTGTAGTAAAATATATCAAACGATTTGAAGAAACGAACTATAGGGAACTATTGGTAAGAGCACTTGGAGTAAAAGGTTTTACGGAAGCCTCCGATGTACTATTGGATGAGTTTTATAGGAGTGATGATCTGCACTACAAGTGGGCAATAGGAAATACGATTTCAATAATAGCGGATCCTAATATAGTGTCTGAAATGATAGAAATATCATTAAATAAAGAACACGGTGCAGCAAGGGGAATGATAGTCCATGAACTTGGCAGATTTAAAGATGAGAGAATAAAAGATGTATTGATATCCTTGCTTGATGATGAAGACGTAGATGGATATGCTTTGCACTCACTGAAATTATTAAAAGATGAATCTACAAGGAAATATGCAGAGCGTTTTTTAGATTGTGATATAGACTGGATAAGAAAAGAAGCTGAGAGCATGATAAGGAAATTAGATAAATTAAAAATTAAAGAGCAGGAGAAAGAAAAAGCGAGGAAAGCGAAAGAAAAAGAAAAGGAAAAAGCAAGAAAAGCCAGAGAATTGGAAAGAGAGAAAGCTAAAAAGGCTAAGGAACAGGAAAAAGAGAAGGCAAGAAAAGCGAAAGAAAAGGAAAAGGCTAAGAAGGCTAAAGAGAAAGAAAAAAGTAAATAGCTATATCATATGCAGGGACCTTCAGCTGTCATGAAGTTGAGGCATATACGGGCTTGAAATATAAGGTTTTTGGAAGGCGGTTTTGACAAAGCAAAGGCAATATACCTTTCCTTTCAAAATCGTCTTTCTTCTTTAATAGAGGGGTTGGTACACTTCCTATCTACAAATTAATTTCTTGACATTCGCTTCGTCTTTTTTGGTACTATTATAATCTGATAAAAGTGACAACTAAATAGAATAAAAATGTCTAAACGGAATATATAAATACAAAACTCCATGTTATTATATATGTCAGCGAAATATAACTTAATAAGATTAGAAAGGAATAAGTTATTATGGGTAAACAGGAATCAGGAAACAAATTAAATGGCAGAGATATCATTAACATCGGTATTTACACGGCAATCTATTTTGTTATTGTTATGGCATTGGCTATGACCGGACTCATCCCGATTTTTCTTATATTGCTTTCATCTATGATTGGAATCGTTGGCGGTATTCCGTTCATGCTTTTCCTTACAAAGGTGAAGAAGCCCGGTATGATTCTTATCATGAGCCTTATCATGGGTATTTTGATGTTCATAACCGGTATGACATGGATGCCGATTCCTTTTTCCATCGTCACGGGAATTATTGCAGAACTGGTTTATCGTAACGGTGGATATAAGAGTATGCGTTCCGCTGTTCTGACAGCCGGAGTATTTTCTCTTTGGGCATGCGGAAACTATCTGCCGTTATTTTTGCAACGGGCGCAGTATTTTGCAGATAGAAGCAGCTATGGAAAGGAATACATTGATGCTGTCGTGACGCTTACTCCGAGCTGGATGTTTTTTGTTCTGCTGATTGCGACTTTTGCTTGTGGCTTTATCGGCGGCTTTATCGGCAAAGCTCTGTTGAAAAAGCATTTTGAGAGGTCGGGTATTGCATGATTGAAGGTACATGGACACCACGTAGAAAAAAAGTCTGCTTGATCCCAGAACAAAACTGCTTCTTGTTTTTGTAGAAGCAGTTCTTGTTTTATCTACAGGCGGAGGAGAAAGATTGTTTTGGTTTAGAGTCGCATTTGCCTTCCTTCCGTTTTTACTCTTGCTTACAGCAAAGAGGTATAAAACTTGCATTATAGGATTACTTGTTCTCGGTACAATTTACTTTTTAGAGTGTGCCGTATTTCCATATATTAAGGGAGTATTGGCAAACATTTTGCTTATTATAATTATGGTCGTTAGCCGCTTTCTTCCCGCCTATATGATGGGCGCATATGTGATCAATACAACAACTGTCAGCGAATTTAAGGCAACAATGGATAAACTTCATATGCCTGATGTACTAACAATACCTATGTGTGTAATGTTTCGGCTTTTTCCGACCATTCGTGAAGAAAATGATTCTATTCGTGCAGCCATGAAAATGCGAGAAATTCGTTTCGGGGGAGGGAAAATCGGGAAGATGCTGGAATACCGAATTGTTCCCGTTATTACATGCGTGGCGAAGATAGGTGAAGAATTGTCAGCTTCAGCGCTTACAAGGGGGCTTGGAAAACAAAAAAAACGGACGAATATTTGTCATATTGGCTTAGGGTGGGCGGATTATGTGATTTTTCTATTTGTGGCATCGACATTGATTTATTGGTTTTTGGGGGTGTTTACATGATTGAATTTAATAATGTCAGCTTCTCCTATGACGCAACGCCTGAAATAAAAAGCCTTAAGGACTTTTCCTTGACTGTGAGAACTGGAGAATGTATCCTTATAACAGGAGCTTCAGGATGTGGGAAATATACACTTTTAAGGCTGTTAAACGGGTTAATTCCGGAGTTTTATAACGGAAAAATCGAAGGCGGCATATATATAGACGGTGAAGATATACAGAAAGGCAGAATTGAAGATAAGGTTGGAATAATCGGTACGGTTTTCCAGAATCCGCGTTCACAGTTTTTTAATGTGGATACTACCGATGAACTTGCATTCGGACCGGAGAATCTTGCATTGCCGGAACAAGAAATATTGAAGCGTATCGGTCTAACTGTAAGAAATTTTCATATTGAGCCGTTGATGGATCGAAGTATTTTTGAGCTTTCCGGTGGCGAAAAGCAAAAAATCGCCTGCGCGTCAATTGATGTTCTTGCACCGGGAATTATTCTTCTGGATGAACCCTCAGCAAATCTGGATTACGAGGCGGCGGAAAGCCTTCGGGAATTGATTATCCGTTGGAAAAATACGGGAAAAACTATTCTGATTGCGGAGCATCGCATCAATTATGTTTGGGATCTGGCAGATAGGGTGATCATTTTGGAGAATGGTAATTTAAAGAAAGAAATAGCAAAGAGGGAAATTAATTGTTTTACGGAAGAAGATACGACACGATTTGGTATGCGTTCTCTCAAAAGAGTAGCGCCGACAAGTCTGCTCAGAACCGGTACAAACTTGGATGATTATATTTTGCTTAAAGATTTTAACTACTCATATGATAATAAGCATAAGATTTTCTCTATCAGAGAAATGAAAATCCAAAAGGGTAAAGTGACTGCGATTATCGGTGCGAATGGTGCAGGGAAAACCACGTTTTTGGAATCCATATGCGGTATACGAAAGAATAACGGCATAATGTTTGTGGATGGAACATCTTATACTTATAAAAAACGAATCGGCAAAATATTTATGGTCATGCAAGATGTAGATCATCAGCTTTTTGGAGAGTCGGTTCTCGATGAGGTATTGATCAGTCAGCCGAAAGAAAAAGTGGACGAAGCAAAAAAAATGCTCTCTTATGTAGGATTGGAAACTTTTTGTGATAGACATCCAATGTCGCTTTCCGGTGGTCAAAAGCAGAGACTCGCTTTGGTATGCGCTATAGCTTCAAGGCTGCCGATTC
The DNA here is from genome assembly GCA_905372035.1 of Bacillota bacterium. Classification (GTDB taxonomy): domain Bacteria; phylum Bacillota; class Clostridia; order Peptostreptococcales; family Anaerovoracaceae; genus CAJPNN01. Next base: position 4,967 of record CAJPNN010000077.1, read on the forward strand.
TTCTCTTGGATGAGCCGACGAGCGGATT
>CAJPNN010000078.1 GCA_905372035.1 Bacillota bacterium
AATATGTCCTCTTATTGTATTTTTTAGCTATTTTTGAATCAATACAAGAAACTGAATGTATTTATTACAAAACTCAAGTGAATTTTAGCCGAAATATCTGTTTAAAAGACCCTCAAAAGCTTTACCGTGTCTTGCTTCGTCTTTAGCCATTTCATGAACCGTGTCATGAATCGCATCAAGGTTTTGCTGTTTAGCCATTGAAGCAAGAGCTTTTTTACCTGCACATGCACCGCTTTCAGCGTCTACCCTCATTTCGAGGTTTTTCTTTGTAGAATCCGTTACGACTTCACCGAGAAGTTCGGCAAATTTGGCAGCGTGCTCCGCTTCTTCCCATGCGGCCTTTTCCCAATAAAGACCGATTTCAGGATAACCTTCTCTGTGTGCCACTCTGCTCATAGCAAGATACATACCTACTTCAGTGCATTCTCCGGTGAAATTTTCTCTAAGACCCTGAAGTATTTCAGGATCTACACCTTTTGCAACGCCTACAACGTGCTGGTCCGCCCATTCTCTTGCACCCTCTTTAACTTCAACAAATTTTTCTTTAGGTGCTTTACACTGCGGACAAAAGTCGGGAGCCTCAGGCCCTTCATGAACATAGCCGCAAACTGAACAAGTCCATTTCATAATTATTCCCTCCATATCTTTCACATTTACTTAACATATTAAAAACTCAATCAGCAACATGGATCACGGCATATAAACCCCGTATAATGATCGCATTTATGTTGTTAATATGCGTTTATTATACCACAACAAAAAAGTATTAAACATTTTGATAAGAATAAAGTTGCAAAAGTACAATTATGGATTGGAAACTGAAAGTATAATTTGGTATAATATTAACGTAATTAAAAAACGGAGGGAACGTTATGGAAGAAAAAATAATAGGAGCCATAGATAAAATTCGTCCTTTTTTGCAAAGAGACGGAGGAGATATAGAGTTTGTGGAATACACAAAGGATAATGTTGTAAGAGTCAGATTGCAGGGGGCCTGTCAGGGATGCCCGGGAGCACAGATGACTTTGAAAATGGTGGTTGAACAGATATTAAGGTCGGAGTTTCCTGAAATAAAATCAGTTGAATCTGTATGAGGAATCAAGATATGAACAAAGACGGGAAAAATAAAAAAATATATAGAATCCTTATGATAATCGTTGCCGTAATCTTAGCTATAGCAATGATGATTCCGAGTTTTTCATACTTTTTGCCGGAGCCTGCGAAAAATGAAGGTAATCAAAGCAGGATTCCGATTGCGGATCGAGGAATAAGCTACGATGAAAAATCGGAACAGAGCATAACTCTTGTTGCGGTCGGAGATATAATGGCACATCGTCCACAGCTTGCAGCGCAGTTTAATGCAGCTTCCGGACAATATAACTTTGATAATAATTTTCAGTACATCAAGCCGTATATAGAAAAAGCGGATTTTGCGATGTGCAATGTCGAAACGACTTTTGGAGGGGAGCCATATTCGGGATACCCTCTTTTCAATAGCCCGGACAGCTTGGCAACAGCGATTAAAAATGCCGGATTCGATTTAGCTTTCACTTCCAATAACCATATGCTGGACACCGGGCTTAAGGGTGTTGAAAGAACCATAAAAATTTTAAGAGAAAATAAACTTTTGGTGAGCGGAAGCTTTCTTGAGGGAGAGAAAAATTATATAATAGCTGATGTTAAAGGGATTCCTACAGCGTTTATAGGATATACATACAGAACGCCCGAGGTTTCGGGATATCCGACTGTAAACGGGAATCGCGTAACGGAAGAAATAAGCAGGCGAATAAATTCTTTCGGTTTTGAAAATCTCGATAATGATCTGGAACAATTGAAAAACTCAATAAAACAGGCAAAAAAAGACGGAGCAAAGCTTATAGTAACATACTTTCATTGGGGGATAGAATACCAAAGACAGGAAAATGAAAAACAACAATATATAGCAAAAAAAGCGGCAAAATTCGGTTCAGATATAATTTTTGCATCACATCCGCATGTTGAGCAGCCTCTTAAGGGGATAAAAATAAAAAATAAAGTTGTTCCTGTATTTTATTCGATGGGTAATTTTTTATCCAATCAAAGAGCGGATACGGTTAACAACAGATATGCGGAGCAGGGAGCGATTGCAAGAGCGAAGATTTATTTTAAGGGAGACAAAATTGAAAATATAGAGGCGGATATAATACCTACATGGGTAAATAAATATAATTTAAGAGGAAAAATCAATTATGCAATAATTCCTTTGGATAAAAATTTTGATAAAAATCCTGCAATACTTGCTTCGGGAAATATCAACAAGGCAAGGCAGGCACTTAATGATCAAATAGAACTTTTCGGGCAAGATAAAATTTTAAAGATCGATCGGGAGGAGGAAAATGGTATGCTTTGATTCAAATGCATAACATGTGAAATATGAGCGATATAAATTTCAGAAAAAAATATTTGAATATAATAGAAAAAAATAAAGAAGAAGAAATCAAAACTCTTCAGGAACTGGTAAGGATCAAAAGCGTTGCGGAGGAAAACGGCGGAGAATACCCTTTCGGAGAAGGCGTTCAGAAAGCATTCGAATATATGCTCAACCTTGCAGAAAATGAGGGATTTCTTATAAAGAATATCGATAATTACGGTGGGCATTTCGATTATGGAGACGGTGAAGAAATCTTCGGACTGATAGGACATTTAGATGTTGTTCCCGAAGGCAAGGATTGGGATTATGGACCTTATGAAGCGGTGATCTCTGACGGCAGGATATACGGAAGAGGGACCAAGGATGACAAAGGACCGGTTGTTGCGGCTTTTTTTGCGATGAAAGCTTTGAAAGAAGCGGGATTCGTACCTAAGAAAAAGATAAGAATGATATTGGGACTTGATGAGGAAACTCATTGGAACGGCATGAAGTATTATTTGGATAAAGTCGAAGCACCGGATTTCGGTATTTCTCCTGACGGAGATTTCCCGGTCATACATGCGGAAATGGGGATATTGATATTCGATTTGGCTAGGAAACTTTCCGGAGATAAGAAAGGAAAAGGACTTTATTTAAGCAGCTTAAAGGGAGGTAATGCACCTAATATGGTGCCGGATCATGTTCGTGCCGTCATTAGAGATGAGAATTATGACAAGGTGAAAGAAGTTATTAATAAATATCGGGAAGAGACCGGATATTCGATTAAATATAAAGGAACAGGAAAGTCACTCGAAATAGTGGCGGAAGGAATATCAGCACACGGAGCGAGACCGGAAATGGGGCTAAATGCAGTATCCGTGATGATGGGGTTGTTTTCAAGATTTAATTTTGCGGATGAAAATCTCAATGAATTTATAGAATTCTATAATAAACATATAGGTTTTAATTATAACGGTGAAAATATAGGAATGGCTTTTAAGGATGATATATCGGGGAAATTAATATTTAATGTCGGAATCGTGCAGGCGGATAAAGACGGTATAATTCTTACCGTAAATGTGAGATACCCGGTTACTATGAAAGAAGAGGAAGCAATTTATGGAGGTCTTATCGACATCATCAAACCGTATGATGTCGGACTCGTCAAAGGAGAGCATAAATTGCCGATATTTATGCCTGAAGACTCACCGCTCGTTACGGAGCTGATGGATATATATAGAAAACATTCCGGGGATAAGGATGCAAAGCCTATAGTAATCGGTGGAGGGACATATGCGAGAGCGGTTAAAAATACGGTGGCATACGGGCCTACGTTTCCGCATGAAGAGGACTGTAACCACCAAAAGAACGAGTACATTTCCATAGAAAGTCTTATGACGACTACGAAGATTTATGCGGAAGCGATAGAGAGATTGTCAGGAAGTGAGGAAAAATTTTATGAATAGACAAAATGACGTTAATGTGCAGAAAACAACGGTTAAGCTTGCCAAAATGGGTATGCTTATAGGGATATCAATAATCCTTGTCGTTCTTATACATGTACCTATAATACCTGCAGCACCATATCTCGAATACGATCCGGCGGATATTCCTATTTTCATAGGAACATTTGCTTTCGGACCGCTTGCGGGGCTTATACTGACAATTATAGTATCGATAATACAGGGTGTTACGGTAAGTGCAGGAAGTCAGATTTGGGGAATAATAATGCATATTATGGCAACGGGATCCTTTGCAATAGTTGCAGGACTTATATACAAGGTAAAAAAGACAAGAAAAGGTGCGGCGATTGCGATCCTGATAGGAATTTTGGTAATGGTTGCGGTAATGTGCATTGCAAATATAATAATTACACCGATATATACAGGGATGCCGAGAAAAGCCGTTATGGCGCTTATTCCGACCGCAATCCTGCCTTTCAACCTGATAAAAGCCGGAATTAACGGAGTTGTTACGTTTATCCTGTATAAGAAAATATCAAAGTTTTTACATAAATAACGGACGGGCACAGGAATGATTTTGAAAAACCTCAGAGAAACCGAACTTTTAGGAGAAAAAATAGCGGACAGGCTAAAAAAAGGAACGGTAATTGCGTTGATAGGGGAACTCGGTACAGGAAAAACAGCCATGACAAAGGCTATAGCAAAAGGACTCGGGATTACGGAAAATGTAAACAGTCCTACCTTTACGCTGGTTCAGGAATACTATAGCGGAAAGCTGCCGTTCTTTCATTTTGATGTCTATAGAGTGGATGCGATAGATGAGCTTGATGTTATAGATTTTAACGAATATTTTTATTCGGACGGAATCTGTGTTGTCGAATGGGCGGACCTCATAGAGGAAGAACTGCCGGACGAAGCGATCAGAGTTTTTATTGAATATGCAAAAGAAGAAGACAGCAGAATAATAAAAATAGAAGATCCGGCAGCAATTTTGGGAGATATGAAGATATGAATGTTTTAGCAATTGATACGAC
>CAJPNN010000079.1 GCA_905372035.1 Bacillota bacterium
AGAATATGTTGTTGTAAAGGACAGATGGAAGACATTTACCGATATGACCGTTAACGAAAACAACATAAAAAGGCTGACCGAATTTACGGATGAACTGCTCATCCATGCAGTGGATGTGGAGGGACTCAGGCTTGGAATTGACAAAGAACTTATAGCATTTCTCGGGAATTGCGCAGATATGATAAAGATTACTTATGCGGGAGGGATAAATAATCTTTCCGACATAGAGACTATAGGTGAACTCGGAGGGGAGAAGATAGATTTTACGGTGGGATCGGCGCTGGATCTGTTCGGAGGAAATTTAAAATTTAATGAAATAGCGAATATGACGGCTGAACGGAGGAGTGTCATATGAAGATATTGGTCATAAGCGATACCCATGGGGAACTGAAGACCGCTGAAAATGTTATGCTCAGACATGATGATGTTGATTTGACGGTTCATCTGGGAGATTTTTATAAGGACGCAAAAAAGCTGGAAGAACTTACGAAAAAAAAGATACTTGCAGTAAAAGGTAACGGTGACGGAGCATATGATGACGGCGAATTTGCAGTTTTGGAGACGGAATTCGGAAAAATATACATAAGTCACGGGCATCTTGAAAATGTTAAAAGCGGATTTTTGAGAATATCATACAAGGCATCGGAAAAAGGATGCAAGGCCGTATTGTGCGGACATACACATAAACCTGTCGATATAGAAACTGAGGGAAGTATCAGGATCATAAACCCCGGGAGCATAGGATCGCCGCTTCCCGGAAGAAAACCGTCGTATGCCGTGATCGAAACTTCCGAAAAAGAAATAAAGTGCGAGATATTAACTTGTGACGAAGAATCCGCCAAGAAAAAAACATACGCTCCGGCGGGAGAAATAAGTGCGAAATTGAACTACAGCGACAGATTTTAATTTATAATGAGTGGAAATATGGACAACAATATAAGAATTGATGAAAAATTTAATGTGAGGAATATCAATACGACAGCGTTGGCGTATCTGGGAGATGCGGTTTACGAACTGAAAATAAGAAATCACCTCTTGAGAGGCGGAGAAATACATGGAGATATGCTGCACAGGAAAGCGATAAGATATGTATCCGCCGCGGCACAGGCAAAAACCATAAGGGATTGCCTTGAATATCTTACAGAGGAAGAGCGCAGTTTGGTGAGGAGAGCGAGGAACAGAAAAATCACATCCAAGCCGGCAAACGTAAGCCCTATGACATATAAGTGGGCAACTGCACTTGAAGCCTTGATCGGTTTTTTGTACCTTGAGGGTAAAACAGAAAGAATGAATGAGATTTTGGACTTGTTTATAGAGCATGCGGAAAAAAATAACCGCTAATCGCAATCGGCGGGATAAATACGGAAAGGAATGCATATTTGATGAAAGAAAAAGAAAAAAATAAGTTCAAAAAAGTAATTTTTGATTACTATTTGACCAACAGAGAAATTTCCAAAGAAGAGCGAGGAAAAGAAGGGTATAGCCATAAAGGTTTTACGAAAAGGGAAAGAACAATGATAGCAGTTCTCATAGTGCTTTTGATTTTGCTGCTCATCAAGTCCATAGCTATAGATCCATATGAGCCGAAGAATCCGGAACAGGAGAAATTTGTGAAAGCGGTAGACCATATTGTAGACGAGAAATACAATACCGGAGGACTGGGAATGCACGGTGTGTTCGCTTACAGGATAATTGATATAAAGAAAAACGATATAGATCATATAAAGGAAAAAAATATTAAGAGCGATAATCTCGAAAGTTCGGAGGCGCAACCGGGAGAGTTAAAAGAAAGTTTCAGACTCTATTGCGGATATGAGGCCAAGGTCAGAAAATATTTTTTAGGAGTGATCCCGGTCAAAACGTTTATGATATCCATAGCTGACGTTCCGGAAGAACAGAAGCGGGATGAAGTCAGAAAACAGGATGAAGATATAGATTGAAACAATTTTATATGGAGGGTAATGTGAGTAAAGCGGATAAAATCTTTATAGATATGTGTAATGATATCCTGGAGAACGGATTTTCATCACAGGGACAGACAGTCAGGGCACGCTGGGAAGACGGCTGTGAGGCACATACGATAAAAAAATTCGGACAGATAAACAGGTACGACTTAAGTGAGGAGTTTCCGGCACTTACTATAAGACCCGTGCCTATGCGTTCCGCGGTGGATGAGCTTCTTTGGATATGGCAGAAAAAATCCAACAACGTGAATGAACTTAACAGTCATATTTGGGATGCCTGGGCGGATGAAAGCGGAAGCATAGGGAAGGCATACGGATATCAGCTTGCTAAAAAGCATATGTATTTGGAAGGAAAGATGGATCAGGTTGACAGAGTGATATTTGACTTGAAAAATAACCCCTACAGCAGAAGAATAATGACTAATATTTATGTTCACGAAGATTTGCATGAAATGAATCTGTATCCTTGTGCATACAGCATGACGTTTAACGTTACGGGAAACAAACTTAACGGAATTTTAAATCAAAGATCGCAGGATATACTCGTCGCCAACGGATGGAACGTAGCGCAATATGCGGTTTTGATACATATGTTGGCGCAAGTTACGGGATTTGAGGCGGGAGAACTGGTTCATGTGATTTCCGATGCGCACATATATGACAGGCATATACCTATAGTTAAAGAACTTATAAAAAGAAAATCTCACAATGCACCGAAGTTGTTGCTTAATCCGGATATTAAAGATTTTTACGATTTCACGCCGGATGATGCGGTTTTGAAAGACTATGTTACAGAACCGCAGATAAAGGGGATTCCGGTGGCGGAATAAAGAGATTGACAGGCAAATAACAGAAGCGGAAACCCGACAGAGTTTGAGAGGATTTGGTACAAAAAATGATTGCCATTGTAGTTGTTGATGAAAAAATGGGAATAGGAAAAAACGGACAACTGTTAGCACATATTTCCGGTGATTTGAAATATTTTAAAGAAAAAACTATAGGGAAAACTATAGTATTCGGTAGAGAGACGCTTGAGACATTTCCCGGAAAAAAACCTTTACCGGGCAGAAAGTCCATTGTGCTTACCACTGATAAAGAGTACAGGACATCGTGCGAAGTGTGTTGCAGTATAGAGCAGTTTTTGGAAGAAACCTCAGATATTCCGGGGGATGAATTGTTTGTTGCCGGCGGAGCATCTATATACGAGCAGCTTTTACCGTATTGTGACAAGATACTTTTAACGAGGATATATAAGGAGTTTGAAGCGGACAGATTTTTTCCTGAGCTTGACAGCTCCGTATGGGAAGAGATTTGGAGTTCGGAGTTGTTTGAAGAGGACGGTACGGAATATAGATTTTTTGAATACAAGAGAGTGAGATGACGATGAGCGGATCAGGCGGCAAGAATAGAGACAGAGGGTCAAGAGAATATAAAAGGAAAAATAACGTGTCGAGGCGAAGTTCGGAAAGAAATACGGGCAGCGGCACGGCAAATGCGGCAAGGAGGAAACACAAAAACCGCACAGACAATGAAAGATATTGTGTCAATGAGAGATACTATGCTGAAGAGGGTTTTATTTTCGGCAGGAATCCTGTTATGGAAGCTTTAAAAAACGGGAGGCGTATAGAAAAAATAGTTACCGTAAAAAATAGTGAGGGCTCCATAATTCAGATTCTGGCAAAAGCGAAAGATGCGGGGATCCCGGTGCATTATGCGGACAGAAAAGCATTGGACCGGATGAGCGGTATGGCTGTACATCAGGGAATAGGTGCAAGAGTGGCACCGTACGACTATGTGGAAGTTGAGGATATACTTGATATTGCCGAAAAAAGAGGAGAAAAACCGTTTATAGTGATATTGGACGGAATAGAGGATCCACATAATTTCGGAGCCATAATGAGAAGCTGTGATGCATGCGGAGTTCACGGGATAATCATTCCTAAAAACAGAGCTGTAGGAATCACAGAGACTGTTGTCAAATCATCCGCAGGTGCAGTGGAGTATGTTCCGTGTGCTAAAGCGGTAAATCTCGTTCAGACCATAAAGAAACTCAAAGACCGGGGAGTGTGGATAGCAGCTCTTGATATGGATGGAGAAATCTATACAAAAAATGACTTTAAAGTAGCGACGGCTCTGGTAATAGGAAGCGAGGGAAACGGTGTAGGGAAACTGGTTAAGGAAAATTGCGATTTTACCCTTGCAATACCTATGACGGGAAAATTGAATTCACTTAATGCGTCAAATGCCTGCTGTGTAGTGTTGTGTGAGGCTATGCTGCAAAGAAGAGGATTGAGATGACAGATATCGGTATTGCAACACCGATATTTCAGACTGAAAACAGTACATATATTTCTAAGTAAATGCAATAAATTGGAAATGCTTGACATTACAAGTCGACATATAGTAGAATAACGTTGCATGCTGTTGTAGCTCAGCAGGTAGAGCACTTCCTTGGTAAGGAAGAGGTTCGGCGGTTCGAGCCCGCTCAACAGCTCCAGTTATAATAAGATTAAATAAAAAAATCAGTACGGAGGAAAATAAAATGGCAAAACAGAAATTTGAAAGAACGAAGCCGCATATCAA
>CAJPNN010000080.1 GCA_905372035.1 Bacillota bacterium
CAGTGGTATATCCTCTGCTTATCTGTATTCCAATCTATGATAATATACCTGTCATGGAACTCTCCGCCGGATTTTTGAAACTTTATCTTTCTAAACGGATATTCTTTGCAAAAATCCTGATATTCAAGAGTATGAAGTCCTTTACCGACGTTATCGCTGAATATAGTGATTTCTACCGATGAGGGTATATCCTTTAACAGCACCAGTGTCTTAACTCCGATGTAGTTATCTACAATATAAATGCTCTTTTTTGCTATGCTGTAAATATCCTTATAAGCAAGGTTTGCTTCAATCGGCTCTCCGTTCAAAAGTAAAAATCCATATTTGAGCTGTGGATTGCTAAGGTCAAGAATCAGCTCGGACAGCTCGGATTTATGCACAACATTACCTAAATTGTCTACTAATCCTGCCACCTTATCTTCCACATTCATTAAATCTCGTCTTAAATCCTGCATTTCCACGACATTGCTTGTTATTTGCATGGAAAGTTGTATAAATTCTCTTTGTCCGATCAAGCCTTGATTTTCTACGATGTAGTCTTTCATCTGCTTAAAAGTACGAATCAAGGCTTTACTCTGCTTGACAGCAAGCTCCCCTTTAAGAACCGTCATCAGCATGTAGATTCCTTGTTCCGTAAAAACATAAGGATTGTACTTAATATTACTACCTCGTCCTGTGCCTCTGTTCAAGGTGAAATTTTTGCACCTTGAAAGTTCTTCAATTTCTTGAGTTGTCAGCCTAGAAAATCATGCGACTTTTTATTTACATGACTCCAATTTTGGATTATAATCATTACAGTTTTATAGTTAATTTTTTATCCTTTTGTCTTGTATAGGTGCATGATTTAATAGAAGCATATTGAACATTTATATAGAAACAGCTGGAGTGCAAGGTGATATCCATAAGACTTATATAATCATTTTTAAAGTCTTCAGTATAAATTTGAATAGCAAAACCTTTTTTCAGTCGAGGCTTTTTAATTTTGACATGATCACTCTTTTTTAAGCGCCAATCGCAATACATCACTTTGGTTGCAACTATAAATTTCAACCTATGAATTGTTAGGAATCAAATCTCCTTCGATTATTTAGAGAATCCGGATTTACTTCAGCTTACCGTACAAGAAAAGATCATATATTTTTTCGTTCTTATACACCGCATCTTTCTGAACTCCCTCTCGTATAAATCCATTCTTTTCAAGTACACGTTGCGATGCAATATTCGGTGCATATACAAGCCCTGTAATACGAATAATATCCAACTCCTCGAATGCTTCATCGCAGATTAAACTGACCGCTTCCGTCATGATCCCCTTTGAACAGTAATCATTCAAAAGCAGGTACCCGATTTCACTATCCCTGCAATATACATCTGTTTTTTGTTCGACTGATATATTACCGACAATTTTACCTTCCACCATGATTGCCCGGTAAACACCGTCCTTACCGTCATGCTCGGATACCATCGAAATCCACCAGTCCGCAGATTCTTCTGTGTACGGGTAGGGAATACGATCAGAAAGATATATGCGATCTACACCATTACATACATCCATAAGGTCATGCTTTAGGGTAATATCCCACTTTTTAAGTACAATATCCATTTCGTTGTCCTCCAACAAGCTCTATTTTATCACTTATAATTTCCACAAAAGCCTCCCGGCAAAATGATGGAAGTCTTTCTAAATAATTTACCTAAATACAACAACTCCCTTTTCAAACCTATTTTTGTAGTTTTAGAATTTTTTAGTATCAAAATAGTATCAATGGTGATACTAATCCACTTTTTTCAATCAACCCATTATTTCATCAAATACCTTTCCAACGTCTCCATCTATACAAATACTCCTATCCTCAATTTCACTCGGACAGAAGACTTCTCCATAATTGATACAGGCATATATAGCTTTTTTATTTTCTTTTGTCATCTGCCAAAAAGGATATTTCACAATCACCGGAGTATTTGCTCCCACTCCTAATTCCAAGAATAAAATATGCTTGTTTTTATTTTCCTCAAGGAAATGATAGTAAGTTTCCGACGCCTTGTGCCAGCCTTCATCTTCTACAAATGTATCATCGGCACGAAGATTCATCGTTACATCTGAATGATCATCAGAGCATTTGGGAATAAGGTTGGATGGAATCTGCATCGAGATTGCCCTGTTATCAGGAATAAGAAATATTCCATTTTCATCTCTTATAAACCCTTGAGCTTCCATCGCTTTCATAACCCAACCTTCATTATCATAAGTCTTTTGATTTTTGGGATTAACGCTTTGAAATAACCCATAATCTCCTTGCGTATAGAATAATCTCTTTTTATCAAAACCCGCCCTTTGGAATTGATGGTCAACATTTGTGGTGATCACAAAATAATTCTTATTTTCTATAAGAGAAAGCAGTTTTTTATAAACAGGCTTAGGCGGTTCGATATATCTGTTAAAGTAGATATGTCTTGCCCACCATGCCCATCCGGTTTCGTTATCGGGAAACGGATAAAATCCTCCCGAATACATATCTCTTATTTCGTATTTTTCTGCAAAGTCAAAGAAATACTTTTCAAACCTTTCTCCACTGTAGGTCAAACCGGCAGATGTCGATAAACCTGCACCGGCACCTATTACAATAGCCTCAGCATGTTGAATTTCATTTTTTAACTTCTCAATTTGTTTTCCTCTTGTATCATTACCGGTAGACATCTTTCCGCTAAAGCTTTTTGCCCCCATTAACCCTTTCTGAATGGTTTTTCTATACCCGTCTCTTTTATCGTAATAATTCTTCATAGTATTTCTTGTCCTCGTCTTTAAATACATTGAAAATGATCCTTTCCATTGAATCAGGATGCAGTAGCAACCACTTTTTGACAGTTTCTACGGCAATTTGTGCCGCTCTTTGATTCGGAAAGTGAAATACTCCAGTTGATATACAACAAAATGCCACACTCCTTAAGTTGTTTTCCGAACAAATATCCAATGTATTGATATAGCAATCTGCCAAGCTTTTTTCTAAATCTACTGTAAGACCGGCGGATACGATCGGACCGACAATGTGAACTACTTTCTTTGCAGGAAGATTATATGCATCTGTAAGCATTGGAATTGACGTAGGCTGTTCATAATTTTTTCCATATTTTTCTCTTAGTTTCTCCATCTTATGATTACATTCTTCCCTTAGTTGTACTCCTGCAAAGGTATGAATTTGATTATCAATACAAGTGTGCATCGGCACAAAACAGCCTAACATCTGTGAATTAGCCGCATTAACGATTGAATCAACTTCCAATCTTGTGATATCTCCTTGCCAAATAGATAAATTTCCCTTAACAACGGGAATATTCGTTAGTTTTACAATTCCTTTTTCCTCAGCACGACAGGACAGATATTCATCTTGTACTTTTATCACTTCCTCGGACATTCTTTTCGGCATACGGATATTCATAAGAGAACGGAGAAGTTTCTCTTTCTCGCTTATGTTATCAGGAACTTTTATATTCTTATAACTATCGGAATCAGCCCTAAATTCTTCTAAAAGGTAAGTGAGTCTTTCTTCCTGAGTCTTTATTTTATTCATAATTTCACCTTCTTTCCACTGCACCCACCAGACAAACTGTCAAACAATTTCCACAGTGCAGACAGTGATTTGGCTCAATGATATAGGGAATAGTGACTGTAATAATACAATTTTGCGGACAAACTTTGACGCATTTATCACATCCAATGCAATTATCAGAAATAAAATACCCTCCGGCTCTATTGTTTTATTTGCCGAACGAAAAACCGAATCTCTCTATCGCCTTCTTTGGTAAATCAAACCATTCTCCAATTCCCTCATAGATTTGAAAAACTGTTAAAGCCTGTCTCGATTCGTCTGTCGTATATATTTCATACATATATTTATTCTACTCTATAGCCATAAATCCATTCTATGTTCTATATAATCCCTTAATTCTTCCTTTGTCCAAAAGCTTTGTAAATATTTTTCCAAATCACCCTCATCATCAATTTCTATAAACCATTCCTCGTGGTCAGTAGCAAATACTGTTGGATTTTCAGTGTTTACATCTTGGCTTGCAACATAAATACAGTCAGGATAACCATATCCATAAAAAAGATGAACAAAGTCGGCGTCCTTGTTATCAGTTACTTCAAGGACTTCCTTAAAAGAGTATATATCCTTCTTGAACATATCATTCCATTCTTCAAAATCTGCACTGCCTTCTTGAAAAGGTGTAAACATTTCACCACGCCAAAAATACTGTCCATAAGGTTCTTCTGTCAAAATAAAATATTTTTCATATAATTTGTTAAAGAAAACTTCTTTATTTCCTTTGTACAATTCTATATTTTTATCGATAAAATCGCCTAAACTTTCAATAGGTTCTTCATCATCAGCAGCTGCCCATGGTGTATCAACATTTTTTCTGTATAAAACTGTTTCAAATGTAATG
>CAJPNN010000081.1 GCA_905372035.1 Bacillota bacterium
GAGCGCCGATGATACTTGGTGGGAAGCTGCCCGGGAAAGTAGGACGTTGCCGCTTTTTTTAGGAGGCTCCATGGTCAAGAGGTTAAGACATCGCCCTTTCACGGCGGTATCCCGGGTTCGATTCCCGGTGGAGTCACCATTTTTTTTTGCGCGTGTGGCGGAATTGGCAGACGCACTAGATTTAGGTTCTAGCGGGCGACCGTGGGGGTTCAAGTCCCTCCACGCGCACCAGCGTTAATACTCAGGCTAAGAGGGATACGGATAAAGTTTTTCTTTTAGTCTGTTTTTTATTTTTACTATTGCCATATTTTTTTATTAAAATATTGTTAATAAGTGGGATGATATGGATAAATATAGAGATAATAATTCAAAATAGTGATAATATAGCAGCAATCATTAATCAGACTGAATAAAAAGTGAAAAGGAGATAGACGTGGATAATAAAATTCTTAAAAGAAGTGAAGTTTCGGAAAATTTAACTTGGAATATATCAGATATATACAGTTCTGTTGAAGAATGGGAAGAAGCGCTTTTGGATCTTAAGTCAAAAGTAAATGATTTTGTTGACAGTTATAAATCCTATTTAAACGGTGTAGAAGTTTTTAAATCGGCACTTACGGATATTGATGAAATTTTAGCTTTACTAAGCAGGATAGATCATTTTGCCTCTTTGCCGTCATCGGTAGATGCGTTTGACAATAATAATGTAAAGATGGCTAAAAAAGCGGCGGACATATTTACATGGGTAAGTGCAAAAATCAGTTTTTTCTATTCGGAAATTCAAAATATGCCTGACGAGTATTTTGAACAACTTTCTCATGAAATGCCGAGCTATAGGGGATTTATAAGGAAAATGAAAAAACATAAAAATATAATGTTGAAACCGGAAGTAGAAAAAGTTTTGGCTATATTAAATCCCGTATTTTCCTCACCGGATAATATTTATGAGCGTACACGTATCTGTGATATGGACTTTGGAAATTTTTATGTAGGCGAAAAAGAATACCCGTTAAGCTTCAGCTTGTATGAAGATAAATATATGTACAGTAATGATACGAATATCAGAAGAGAAGCATTTACAGCCTTTTCAAAGGTACTTTATAATTATAGAAATACTTTGGCGGAAAGCTATTATTCACAAGTTAAATATGAAAAGATAATGTCTGAGCTTAGAGGTTTTGATAGTGTTGTAGATTATTTGCTTTATGATCAGGAAGTGGACAGAAATTATTTTGACAGACAGATTGATATCATAATGAGGGATCTTGCACCGGTGATGAGAAAATATGCAAGGCATTTAAAAGAGGTAAGAGGTCTTGATGAAATCAGATTCTCGGATCTTAAGATAGATTTGGATCCCGAATATTCAAAAAACGTTAAAATAAAAGAGGCAAAAGCTTATGTATTTGATGCTGTTAAATCTCTTGGAAACGAGTATATAGATACGATAATGAAGTATGAGGAAGAAAGATGGGTAGATTTTCCGCAGAACCTTGGTAAAGAAACCGGAGGTTTTGCCACTATGCCTTTCGGAGTGCATCCTTATGTATTGATGTCATGGACAGACAACTTATCGAGTATGTATACGTTGATTCATGAACTTGGACATTGTGGTCAATTTATTTTTACAGAAAAAAACAGATCGTTTTTAGATTCGGAGCCCAGTTTATATTTAGTGGAAGCACCTTCCACATTTAATGAACTCCTGTTTACGGACACACTTATAAGGAGAGCCTTAGAATCGGGAGATTTAAGGCTTGAGCGTTATGCTATATCCAAATTGTTGTCGGATACATATTTCCATAATTTTGTAACACACCTTTTGGAAGCGGCTTACCAGAGAAAAGTATATGCTCTTATTGATATGGGTGAAAGCTTTGATGCAGACACATTATCATCAATAAAAAGGAGAGTTTTAGAAGATTTTTGGGGCGATGATGTAATTATAGACAAAGGTGCAGAGCTCACATGGATGCGGCAGAGACACTATTATATGGGACTTTATTCATATACGTATTCAGCGGGATTAACTATAGCTACAAAAGCATTTTTAAATTTAAAAGATAGGAAAAAAGGTGCTGAGGATAGATGGATTCAATTTTTGAAATCAGGGGGAGCACATGCTCCGCTTGAAGCTGCCGAGTTGGCAGGGGTTGATATAAGCGATGAGAAACCCCTTAAGGATACCATTGAATATCTGGATAAAATGTGTAACAGAATGATTGAGTTAACTGAATGGAGCGATACACAAAAGTATGACAGCGGTATGTAGCGTGATAGAATGATTGAACCGAGTAACAGCAACAGCGGGCATAAAATATTTTTTATATGTAACAGTGTTTATAATTCTTATTTATGGTTATACTTATTGTAGTATGAAGACAATGTCGTTAGGAGGGCATGTAGAATGATTAAGATAACAAAAGAAAATTTTAAGGAAGAGGTTGTAGATTGTAAAGAGCCGGTATTGATTGATTTTTGGGCAAGTTGGTGCGGTCCTTGTAACATGCTTTCACCGATAATAGGAGAAATAGATTCGGAAGTGTCCGGAGTCAAGGTGGGAAAAGTTAATGTGGATGAAGAGCAGGAGCTTGCGAGACAGTTCGGAATAATGTCTATACCTACACTTGTTGTTGTTAAAGACGGAACGGTGGTGGATACATCGGTAGGAGTGGTTTCTAAAGAGAAGATTTTATCGATGCTGGGAAAATAGATTTATAGTCTTATGGTACAAAAATAGTTTAACAGGGAGCGAAAGCTCCCTGTTGTTTTGATAAAAAGTTCCTGACAGCTTTGCAAAATAACGGAGATGAAAGCCCGGGGAGACCCCTCTTTTATTCATGTCCGCTGTCTTTCCATAGCCTATCGGCAACGGGAGCCCACCTCTTTGAAACTTCGACGCAGCGGTTCGAAAAATCTTCCGCACTGTCAGGGTTTTGAAGATCTGTAGATTTGCTGCCCGATTCGTTTACTATCTTTGTCAATGCTCCGGGATTGTCCAAAACAGGACAAGGTCTGAGCATGTTTTTGTTAAACGGTTGATTTCTTCTGTAACCCATAAACAGAGGTGACCGGTAAGCTTCAAGCAAGGTCTTTTCATATATGTTTGAGTCTGAATAGTGTATGAATGCACAAGGCTCTATATCACCGTTTGCATTTATATGAAGATAATAGCGTCCGCCCGCTATACAGCCGTCTATATATTCTCCGTCATTCCAAAAATCCATAGTCCAAATAGGCTTGGTCTTTCGAAATTTTCTTATTTGACGGTACATGAATTCTCGTTGTTCCGCTGTGGCAAGAAGTTCAGGGACGGCATCTTTTCCTACAGGCATATATGTGAAAAACCATGCGAATTTTGCCCCCTTTGAAATCATGTCGTCTATATATTCTTCACTTCCTATTATATCAGTGTTTGTACTTGTATAGCAGCATGATATCCCGAAAGGCAGTTTGTATTTTTTCAAGACTTCCATAGCACGTATGGTCGCTTTATATGTTCCCTCGCCTCGTCTAAAGTCCGTTTCTTCTTCATAACCCTCAATACTTATCGCAGGTATAAAGTTTTTTACGGACAGCATTTGTTTTGCAAAGTTTTCATCTATTAATGTCGAATTTGTAAATGCGAGAAAAGCGCAATCGTTATGTTTTCTGCAAAGCGTTATAATATCATATTTTCTTATAAGCGGTTCACCGCCGGAATAAATATACATATAAGTGCCGAGTTTTTTACCTTGGGTTATTATTGAATCAAGTGTTTTCAAGTCCATATTAAGCTTGTTCCCATATTCGGCGGCCCAACATCCCTTGCATTTGAGGTTACATGCACTTGTAGGGTCCATTAGAATGGCCCAAGGAATATTACAATCGTATTTTGCTTCCGCTTTACGTTTTTTTGAAGTTCCTTCAATTGCACTGTTAAGAAGAAAATTATTGAACAGTTTCTTTCTGACATCAGAATCGATATCGGAATAAAGGCTTACAATGTAGCGATGCCAGACGTTATCAGGATTCGATAAGACTTCATCCAACTTTTTATAAACCTTTTCATAGTGATTTTCACTATCAAATCTTTTTACCCATTCCAATACTTTCGGCATGTTGGCAATAGGATCTGAATCAAGGTACGAAAGTACGGTTTTCAAGCCGAGGTTCTTAGCATAATCCTTCATGTTAAAACCCATTTTTTTCAACACCTCCCACGTATTATCGCAGTTTAAGAGATACGATATCAAATAAAAAATGAAACTGCAACAAGTATTTTCAATATCTATCTATTTGTAAATATATCACATTAAAAAGGGTATGACAAGTTACAAAGTGAATATTTAGAATTTATTACACAAAACATTTATACAAAATTTATCTGTAAATTATTTTATTTTC
>CAJPNN010000082.1 GCA_905372035.1 Bacillota bacterium
GGATACTGTAAGAAGGTCATTAAAAATGAAGCCGCTAATGCACATAAGGAACTGAACAGGCTTAGTCAGAAAGAAGTCTTGTTTTCCGATATGTCAAGTGCTGATGAAAAGAGCCTATTTACTTTAGATGAATATTTTAAGGACTTAGACAATGAAATCAGTATAGGGAAAGTAAGCATAAGTGAAAAACTATTATCCGACGCACTTCTCAGTCTTTCAGAGGATAAGAGGGAAATTATACTTATGTATTATTTCTCCGAGCTAAAGGATATAGATATAGCAGGTCTGCTTAATCTTTCGAGAAGTGCGATACAGTATAAAAGAACTAAAGGCTTACAGTTGCTGAAAAAATATATTGAAAAGAGATTAAACGGCTATGGAGAATAGAGAAAAAGGACTGCTTCCTTATCCTATCTGCAACTAAGGGAGAACCTGAAGCAATGAAGATAGTTATATGCCATTATGACAGTTAGATAAGCTATTTATCCCTTAGAAAAGCTTATGATAAAACAGGATATACTTATTACGGAGTAAATACCGATATAAGAGACCGCCTGCGTTCAAAGCTTATGCAGGCAGTACTGGTATTTGAAATCTAAATATTCGGATTATAAGTCCCCTTTCATAATCTGAATAATCCTTTTAGGATACTGAACCTTGACAAAGAAAGCACGCAAGATAACGGCGTTGCAGCATAAAAAGTAAAGCGGATACCTTATATCTGTAAAGAGCCGAGCTAAAGGTACGCCATAACCTTTTATAAAGTTTATATACCAAACTGCATTATAATCATCATACGATTATAAAATGATATATATGTTTATAAAAGCAAGCGAGAAATACTACTTTAGAAAATATAGGAGCAGCACCCTGTAAGGCGACGACTTGCAGATACTATAATGATACTCCCCTATAGCCACAGTCAGAGCTTAACGGCTCGTAAAGGCAATGGGTAGGGCTGGACTGTAAGTGCAGGGGTGGAACTCCCGTGAGGTCTTGCTAAGACCGTCAGCTTTACTTAGAAAAAATATATCTGATGAAAGGAAACTGATATATGGGTAAAGAAGTTATGCCTATATGGGAAAAGTATACGCTTACAGTTGAAGAAGCTTCTTTATATTTTAGGGTAGGCGAAAATAAACTGAGAAAACTTGCGGAGGAAAATCCCAATGCCAACTGGCTTATTATGAACGGTAACCGCATACAGATTAAACGTAAGCAGTTTGAGAAAGTGATTGACACTATAAATGCCATATAAAAACAGGCTGAAACTTATTATTTTCCGTGTTATAATAACCTTAAGTATATCAAGGCTCTTTCCGAAAAGAAAGGAGCAAAAAGATGTCTGAAAAAAGAAGAGACAATAAAAATCGCATTTTACGCACGGGAGAGAGCCAAAGAAAAGACGGAAGATATGCTTATAAATGTATTAATAACTTAGGGAAAATACAGTTTGTTTACGCTTGGAAGCTTGTACCGACGGACAGGACGCCTAACGGTAAAAAAGATGACATATCACTTAGGGAAAAAATTGCACAAATAGAAAAAGACCTAAAAGATAACATCAATCCCATAGGCGGGCAGATGACAGTAAAGGAGCTTTACGAAAAGCATATAAAATACAAGTCAAATGTACGTTTAGGTACTAATACAGTTCGACGACATCTTATGAAAACACTGGAGCAGGATAAGCTGGGCGGATTAAGCATTGATAAAGTTAAAGTATCAGACGCTAAGGACTGGGTGCTTCGTATGAAAGAAAAGGGATATGCTTACGGCACAATAAAAAATTACAGGCGTTTCCTGCTTGCCTGCTTTTATACCGCTGTCAGAGAGGACTATGTAAGAAAGAACCCTTTCAGCTTTGATTTTGGCACGGTTATAGAAGATACCACTATTAAAAAACAGGCACTGACAAAAGAACAGGAAGAAAGCCTGCTTTTATTTATCAGAGAGGATATGGTATATAAAAAATACTATGATGATATTGTGGTACTTCTCGGTACGGAGCTTAGAATATCCAAACTGTGTGGATTAACCTTAAATGATGTTGATTTTGAAAACAGGCTTATAAACGTAGACCATCAACTGCTTTATTGTGGTAAAAAGTACATTGCTCCGCCAAAGACAAAAAACGGCATCAGGCAGATACCTATGAGCGAAGAAGTGTATCAGGCTATGCTTAGAATAAAAAGCATTAGGAAAGATGTCAGTGAAGTTGTCATCGACGGATACAAAGACTTTATGTTTGTCTCAAGGACAGGGCAACCACGAACTCAGCAAGAGTATTGCTCCACGTTTTCAAGGCTCATTGGCAGATATAATATGACCAATATTACTCCTATGCCAAAGATAATGACACTTCATACCTTAAGGCACACATTCTGTACTAAGCTGGCTAATGCAGGGCTTAATCCAAAATCCTTACAGTATCTTATGGGACACGCAAGTATAGCAATGACACTTGATTACTATACCCACGCCAATATACAGACTGTAAAAGAGGAATTTAACAAGTTGGCTATGTGATGTAAGCGTTAGGCTTACTACTTTACTACTTTTGAATAGCAAAATAAGTGAGGTTTTAAGAATTTATATCATATCTTCCATAAAAGAAAATACCGATAAAGCACGTAAATACGAGATTTATCGGTATATAAGAACCTATAAAAAGATGAATGGGAAAGTGGAGATTATTTATTGTTAAAAAATTATTTATTATTTTATTGCTTTATATTGAACAAACTGTAAAAATATGGTAGGATAAATACATCAAATACTGTCCTTTTATTAGGACGATTTTGATGTAAGATAAGGCAATAGAGAAAACCGAGCAGGCAACTGAATAGGGTGTTTCTAGACATAGAATCAATTACCCCAACGGGGGTGTTGCAGTTTTGAAGGACAGATGCCCCTGAAAAGGAGTGACTGTCTTGTTTTTTGTTTGGAGGAGATTATGACAAAGTATGTATTTGTAACGGGAGGAGTCGTATCATCTCTTGGAAAAGGGATTACGGCAGCATCTCTTGGAAGATTACTTAAGGCAAGAGGCTTGAAAGTATCTATCCAAAAATTCGATCCCTATCTGAATTTTGATCCCGGCACGATGAGTCCGTATCAACATGGGGAAGTTTTCGTAACGGAAGATGGCGGAGAAACGGATTTGGATTTAGGTCATTATGAAAGATTTATTGATGAAAATCTTTCTATCAATTCAAGTGTTACCTCCGGAAAAATTTATTACAGTGTTATCAGCAAAGAAAGAAAAGGAGAATACTTGGGTGGAACCATCCAAGTCATTCCGCACATTACCAATGAAATCAAGGAGAGAATTCAGCGAGTTGCAAAGCACAACGAGTTGGATGTCGTCATTACCGAAATCGGTGGAACTGTAGGAGATATCGAATCTCAACCGTTCCTTGAGGCGATTCGCCAAATGAAGTATGAAGTTGGGGAAGAAAATGTTTGCTATATTCATGTGACGCTTGTTCCGTACTTAAGACGAGCAGGCGAGCTCAAGACTAAACCGACGCAACACAGTGTCAAAGAACTACGTTCTATCGGGATTCAACCTGATATTGTCGTTTGCAGAACAGAAGAAGAATTGACAGAAGATATGAAGGATAAGATTGCTTTGTTCTGTAATTTGAAACCGAATCATGTGGTTCAAAATATGGATGCAGAGACTTTATATTCTGTCCCTTTGATGTTACAAAAAGAAAAATTGGATCGTTTGGTAATTGACCGTCTCGGACTGGATGCCAAAGAGGCTGATTTGACCGAATGGATTGCTATGGTGGAGAGAGAAAAGAGTTTGACCGAAGAGTGTACCATTGCATTGGTGGGAAAATATGTCGAACTGAAAGATGCATATCTTTCGGTAGTGGAGGCACTCTACCACGCAGGATTGGCAAACGGAATTAAGGTAAATGTGAATTGGATTAACGCAGAAGAAATCGAATCTTATACAGACCGACAAATTCAAGAAATATTTAAGAATACAGACGGAATCTTGGTTCCGGGAGGATTCGGAGATCGCGGAATTGAAGGAAAGATTTTGGCGGCAAAATATGCAAGAGAAAACAATATCCCTTATTTCGGAATTTGTTTGGGAATGCAGTTAGCAGTGATTGAATTTGCAAGACATGTTGGCGGAATTGAAGATGCGCATAGTGCAGAACTCAGTATAACAACAAATCCGGTTATCAATTTGATGCCGGAGCAGGAAGATATTGAAGAAAAAGGCGGCACCATGCGTTTAGGGGTGTATCCTTGCAAGGTGTTGGAAGGTACCAAAGCGATGGAGGCT
>CAJPNN010000083.1 GCA_905372035.1 Bacillota bacterium
GGATACAGTGCTGAAAGCTCCTATTTATCAAGCTTTTTCCTCTGTATCCCTATTATATCTCAAATCCGGCTTTTTAACTTTATCTATTTCTTTTACTTTCTTCTCTATTCAAAATCCATTCTGTTAACCGACAGCTTCATCCCGTTATCCGCTATTCTTGCAAGTAAACGATGAAATACATTAACGTTAGGGCTTTTCATATCATAATAGCCTAACATATAACCTTTTGAGCCGACTCTGATTTTTTCCGACCAATTCAGATCCTTTTTCGGATTATTCACGTAAAATAACCCTTCTACATCGCTGATTCCCATATTCTTCAGCACCTTTTTCATCATCAGTTTTAAACCGAGTTTTCCTACGCTGTCAAACACCAAACATCCTCCCGGGTATTCTCTGGAAAGTTTCAAAATAAGAGTCTTTACTTCTTTCGTCTTAAAATAATGAAACACTCCGGCAGCAAAGAAAATGACACCGTTAGAACCGTCAATCTCATTTATCCACGAATAATCTTTTAAATCACAAGCAATGTTTTTTTCTCTCTCGTGTTCGGAAATCAACTGTTTACGAATTGATATCACATCAGGAAAATCAATGTTAACAATATTACAAAGTCCGTTATCACAGGTTTTTCCCGTCTCGTCCAAACCGCATCCAAGATTTACAAGCGAAGCTTTCGGATGATCTTTTAAATACTCCTTAATCTCCCATATTATGTCCAGCTGTCTCATCGCAGCTTCAAGAGCACCAAACTCATATAAAAATGAATTTTTCTTTTTCTCCAATTCTGAAAAATCATAATCTAACCTGGCACATAATTTCTCCACAAAAATATCCTTATAAAGTTCGGAGAATTTTTCAGAACACATTTTTCTTCCGTATAAAGGAACCATAAGCGTCTCCTGAACGGTATTTTTTTCTATTTTAACTTTTTCCATACAAATACCCATACCCTTTTAATTAATGTCTCTAATGTTTCAAAATTTTATTAACATCACTCTCAAACACTGCTTAAAGCAATTCCGACAAAAGTCTTGAAATGGATTCTTTGAATCTTATCCAAAGTGGCCTGCTGTGATAAAGTGCCGGTGTCAGTTCATGAGATTTTAAAAGATCATTTAAAAATATATTTTTCGCATTCTCGGAAAATTGTTCGTCATATATAAATGCATTGCATTCAAAATTAAGCCGGAAACTCCTGATATCAAAGTTTGCCGATCCGATTGAAGACACCTCTCCGTCAACCACCATAGTCTTTGCATGAAGAAAACCGTTATCATATATATATACTTTTACTCCGCTTTCCATCAATATCCCTACATATGAATAAGTAGCCCAATATACAAACATATGATCAGGCATTTTAGGAATCATTATCCTTACATCTATTCCAGAAAGCGCCGCACTCTTGAGCAATTCAAATATAGAAACATCCGGGACGAAATAAGGTGTTTGAATATATATGCTTTTCTTCGCACTGGTTATCATTTTCAAATATGCCTGCTTAACAGCTTCATTGTTATTGTCGGGTCCTGATGAAACGATTTGAACACCCTTGTCCCCCCGACTTTGTATCTCATTGTAATATGCCTGTGCCAATACGACATTTTCACCCGAAGCAAATCTCCAATCAAGCAAAAACCTGGCGTTTATATCCTGGACACAACTTCCTGTAATTTCAAGATGCGTATCTCTCCAATATCCGAATTTATCAACTTTTCCAAGATACTCATCCGCTATGTTGAATCCCCCTAAAAATCCTTTCTTCCCGTCAATTACAACAATTTTTCTATGGTTTCTATAATTTATCTTAAAATTTATTATTTTAAATCTGGGCTGAAAGAAAAATGCATAATGCCCACCCGAAACTTCAAAATTTTTAAGATGTCGTTTGAAGAGTTGTCTCCCTCCCATCGCATCGACCAAAAGCCTCACCTCAACTCCTTCAAGTGCTTTTTGAGTCAAAGCTTTTATAAGTGCTTTTCCTGTACTGTCGTTTTTTATTATAAAATACTGAACATTTATACTCTCCTTTGCATTTCGTATTTCTGTCATAATACGCTCAAACATTTTTTTTCCGTCTATAATTATTTCTATATCATTGTCCTCGGTATAAAAGGCTTTTGCATATGACTGGTTTAAATGTATCATATCTTTATGTTTCAAAGCTACTTTTGAGTTAACCTTAAATGTTCCGTTCTGCACATCTTTTATTTGCTCCTCCAAATTCGCATTAAACACTTCCGCTTCATAAGATGACAGTTTAAAAATCTTCTTTCTCGCTATATTTTGAGCAAACAGAAAATAGAACAGCATACCTACTATAGGCACCATAAAAAGAACCAGTACCCATGCCAAAGTTACTGTCGGAGTCCTTCTCTCCAGAAAAATTATAGTTATGGAAATCGCTATGTTGACCAAAAATATAATTGCTAAAAATACTGCCGGCATGTTCATATCAGGCATTGCCTCCTCACTGTCGGATTAATGATATTTATCATACCATGCAGGTTAAATATATGCAATGATTCCACACCGTTGATGAGGTAATTATTTTAAAGTATTTCGACTTCAATCTTGAGACATTTAAAATATTTCGATAATTATTTTATATACTTTTTCACCTTGAATAAAAGCAATATTTCGATTAAAATAGTCAGTGGAACAAAAGATAATATTTAAATATACTGAAAGGAAACAACCATGTCAAATGAAGCAGTGAAAATTATTTTCGGGTTATTGGGCGGCTTGGCCATTTTCATTTATGGAATGAACCTTATGAGTGAAGGCTTACAAAAAGCTGCCGGTGAGAAAATGCGATCCATTCTCGGAATCCTTACCAAAAATCCCGTTATCGGCGTTTTGGCAGGTGCGTTGACCACAGCAGTTTTACAAAGCAGCTCGGCTACCACCGTAATGGCAATCGGTTTTGTAAGCGCCGGACTTATGACGCTGAAACAAGCTATCAGTGTAGTTCTCGGAGCAAATATAGGGACAACGATAACCGCTCAATTAATAGCATTTGACATAAGAGAATTTATCTTTCCGATTATAGTTGTAGGTTTCATTTTGTATTTCTTCTTTAAAAAAGAAATCATAAAAAATATAGGACAGACCGTATTTGCCTTCGGCCTTTTATTCCTCGGCATAAGCAGCATGTCCGCCGTTATGGGTCCCTTGGCAATGACGCCGTTTTTTCCCGATCTCATAATGACGGTTAAAAATGTACCGATTTTAGGAGTTCTTGTCGGAACCGGTATGACGGTAATTATTCAAAGCAGCTCCGCTACCATTGCGGTACTCCAAAACCTGGCATCACAAGCCGGTCCTGACGGTGCAAGTCTTTTAGGTCTTGCCGGGTCTCTTCCAATATTGTTCGGAGATAATATAGGAACGACGATAACGGCGGTTTTCGCTTCTATAGGAACCTCTGTAAATGCGAAAAGAACGGCGGTTGCACATATAATATTCAATTTGTCGGGTACGATAATCTTCATGATTTTAATGCCTCTTTTTATAAGATTTGTCTATTTCATATCTCCAAAAGGCTATGAACTTGATGTCATATCCAGGCAAATAGCAAACGCACACACTTCTTTCAATCTTATAAATACGCTTATCTGGCTTCCGTTCACTTGGTTTTTAGCCAAACTGGTAACCAAAATCATCCCCGACAGAAAAGACAATCTCATTGATGAAAATAAACCTATATATCTTGATCCTAAGATAATAAATCAGCCCGTATTTGCCATACACATGGCAACAAAGGAACTTTCAAGGGTTGCAACCGTTGCAGGCTCTATGATTACCTATGCTGAAAACGCACTGCTTCATAACAGCAAAGAAGACATATCAAAATTGATGAAATCTGAAAACTCTGTTGATATATTGCAGGATCATTCGGTAAAATATCTCGCTTCAATTTCTCAAAATGCTGAAATAACGGAACATCAATCGATAAGAATATCCGGGCTGGTACGAATAGCCATAGATATAGAGCGTATAGGCGATCATTGTACCAATCTTGCGGAATTTGCACGTTCAAATTACAAGCTTAAATCTCCTTTTACCGAAGAAGCTCAAAAAGAGCTCGAAAGTATGTTCGAAAAAGTCACAAAGATGGTAAACGATACGGTCGAAGCTTTAGATACAGGTAATCCCCAGCTTGCACAAAGTATATTAAAACAGGAAGATTACCTGGATCTGCTTGAAGAACATTTAAGACATACACATATGAAGCGTATAAACAAGGGTATATGCTC
>CAJPNN010000084.1 GCA_905372035.1 Bacillota bacterium
CTTTGAAAGTTCTTCAAGCGCATCATAAGTCAGCGAGCACCCCGTTCTCCCCGGAACGTTATAAACATAAATCGGGATATCCACCGCATCCGCCACTTCCGTAAAGTGATAAAGCATCCCCGCCTTATTGGTTTTATTATAATAAGGTGTTATTACAAGAAGCGCATCCGCCCCCATGTCCTGATATTTCAAACTTTGTTCTTTTGCTATAAGAGTATTGTTGGATCCGCTTCCGACTATTATAGGAATATTGCCTTTTCCCGCTTCTATCGACACTTTTACGATCTCATCTTTCTCCTGCGTCGTAAGAGCCGGAGTTTCAGCCGTAGTTCCCAGTATTAAAACCGCATCGGTTCCATTTTCCATATGCCACTTTATAAGCTCACCCTGTCTTCGGTAGTTTACGCTCCCGTCTTCGTTAAACGGAGTGATCAGTGCAACCATTGAGCCTTCTATCATCTCTTAGCCCTCCTTTGTTCATTTTGTAGTAATCCCCGACCTGTAACAGACTGCCATGACTTTAACGCTTCTTATAAACCGAACCGGTCTCCCAGTGCAATAACGGCTTTGCTCCTGTCCTTATCATCCACCGTTACAGAGATCGAAATCTCGGAAGTCGTCACTTGATAATAATTGATCCGTTCTTGTGCAAGTACGGAAAACACCTTCCCTGCAACTCCCGAATAGCTTGCCATTCCAACACCTATAACCGATACTATCGCCATATTTTCCTGTTTGGAAACCTTTACATCTTTAAATATATCGCTTGATGAAAGTGCTTTTTCAAAGTCCGCCTCCTGTTCCGCTGTCAAGCTGAAAGATATCGATCTCGTTCCGTCTTTTTCCATCTGCTGTGTTATCATATCCACACTGATGTCGTTTTCACTGAGAAGTTCAAAGAGTTTCACCTGTAAATCGCCGCTGTTTTCAATCCCTCTCACTGAATATATCGAACATCCGGACGCTGCGCTTATTCCTGTTACCGGTGCTTTTTCAACCATTAAATTCTGATTCATAACATATGTTCCTCCCTGTTTTTCTTCAAATGCTTTTCCTATATAGAGCGGCACTTTATACTGTTTTGCAAGTTCTACAGCCCCTACGGCAGGTTCGCCCCCGCCCGTTATTGTAAGCTCCATAAGTTCCTCATAACTTATACTGTCGATTTTCTTTGCATTGCTTTTATCCGGCAGCGGAGATGAATATATACCGTCCGAAACCCCGTAAATATTACATTCGGCTCCAAGCTGTACAGCTATTGCAACCGCAGTTATATCCGAGCCGCCGGCTCCGTATTTTTCGATGCTTCCATAGTTTCCGAGCCTGTGATACGGTGTCGCTATAACTATATTCCCGTCTGCGAGTGCTTCTTCTATTTTAGACGTATCTACAGATCTCTTCTTTGCCCCGTATTCATCATCTGAAATCTCAGCCACATTTGATGTTATCACCTTATTCTCAAGTCCGATGTTTTCCATGGCGATACCCAGCATCACAGCCGTTTCTTCTTCTACCGCTATCATCAGATCTTCAAATTTTTCTCTGCTTATTTGCAACCCTGACGATTCGGCTTCTTTAAGCACATCCTCTTTTCTTTTTTCCGTACCTGATACAACGATGACCAAACCCTCTTTGTCACAAATTTTTTCTTTTATAAATTTCGAAAGTTTTTTTATGTCTTCGGTATCCTTTATTGCACCATGTCCATATTTCAGTACCCTGTTCATATATCTATTTCCTCCTTTACATCAAATTTTAACATATCCTCTTCCGTTTCCCGCCTCAGCACCAGAGTCGCTTTCCCGTCTCTTGCGAACACCACCGCAGGCTTCGCAAGTTTATTGTAGTTACCCGCCATCGAATATCCGTATGCTCCGCATGAATATACTGCCAATAAATCACCTTCTCTCGCCACCGGAAGCAACGCTTTTTTTATCAATATATCCCCGGATTCACAACACTTGCCTGCGATTTGATACTCTGCGATTTTTTCTTCACCGAGCCTGTTTGCAAGATCGCAATCATATCCGGCTCCGTATAATGCCGGTCTTATGTTGTCACTCATGCCACCGTCAACAAACAGATATTCTTTATGCGGTGTCTTTTTCATATAGCCTACACTGTATATACAGGTTCCCGCTTCACCTACAATCGATCTTCCCGGCTCTATTATAATTTTATCCGGCACAATACCGTTTTCTTCTGCAAATCGCTCACATGAGCCGACAAGGCTCTTCATCATTTCCCCAACGGATACAGGTTTATCCTTTTCGGTATATCTGATACCGAACCCCCCTCCCAGACTGAGTTCGGATGCTATTATTCCGTAAATATCTTTCATTCTCCTCATAAATCCGAAAAGTGCTTCCGCAGCTTTTGTAAATGCCAAAGGTTCGAAAATCTGAGAACCTATATGACTGTGAAACCCTGTAAACCGTACCGTATCACTATCATAAGTCTTTGAAATAAGCTCGGCTATCTCTTGCTCTCTTTCCATGTTTATACCGAATTTGGAATCCGGACTTGCCGTCATTATATATTCGTGTGTATGCGCTTCAATACCGGGGTTTATTCTAAGTAACAGCTTTACAGGTTTTCTCTTCTCCTCTGAAAGACTTATAACGTCTTCCATCTCCATAAGATTATCTATAACTATATGTCCTACACCCGAATCGAAAATACTTTCCAATTCGCTGAAACTCTTGTTGTTCCCGTGAAAATACACTCTTTCCATAGGAAAATTCACTTTTTTCGCAACTGCAAGCTCTCCCCCGCTCACAACATCTAAAGAAAGTCCCGTGCCGTCCATCATCTTAAGCAGCGCTTCACATGTGAACGCTTTTGACGCATATACGATCTCCGTCTTAAATTTGTCGGATCTGAAATACTTTTTATATTCTTTTATCTGTTTCTCTATTGCATTTTCATCGTATATTATCGTCGGCGTCCCCGTTTTTTTTATTATATCGCTAACCTTTACCCCGCTTATCTCCAAAACTTTGTTCATGTTTCCCATATAATTTCCTCCCGATTAAATAAAAAAGGATCAGCGTATACGCCAATCCCTTAAAATCCAAAATTATCGAATATCACAGATAGCGCAACTACTTTCGTAGACAGTCCTGTGACTATTCACCACAGACCCACCCGAAAAATATGCCTATCTTCCGAATTCGGCAAGCTCGCCTAAGATACCCTCACTGCCCGCCGGCTAAAATATCGTCTTCTCACTTGCACCTCTATCGTCATTGTTTATATTTACTTTTGCTTTGGTTCAGTTTACTAAAGTTCTAAAGAAATATCAAGTCTTTTTTGTAAAAGTTTTTCGCTTATAAAGAAATTTTTTCAATTTATTTTTGCATTTGCGCCTCTTGTCTGTCCAATTCTTTTGAAAAAAGTTTGTTTGAAACATTCATAGTAGGATCGGTTCCCTTTATAAGGTCAAGCGACGACATTTCTGTAGAAACTGCCGAAATAACTTTCCAGCGGCCCTTCCGGTCCTCTTTAAGCCTTATTCTGAATTGTACTTCTTCTCCCGTAATATCAAATTCCCGCACACATACGACGGTCACTTCCACTTTTTCGTTTCCAAGTTTTTTATTTTCGACATCTGTAACAACGGATTTTTTTGGATTTATTCCGGCTGCATTCCTCACCTCAGCCTTTTCCTTTTTTTCTGATATAAACGACTTCAAGCCCTCGGCTTTCGGATCAACCATTGAAAAATCTTCATTTTTAGAAAGTGTAGTATCCGACATACAACTTGCAGTAAACATTGATGCCGTTACCGATGCCGTTTCATATTTTTCCGAAGTAATCGATTTTTTTACCGTTTTGTTATCAGCTGTCAGGTATACTACAAAGAATACGGCTATAATCAACAGTATGCACACTATCACAACAGTTATTTTTTTATTCAATTTGATCACCTTCCTACTATATATTAATAGTTA
>CAJPNN010000085.1 GCA_905372035.1 Bacillota bacterium
TATCAGTTGTTTTCGGAAAGTGTACTTGATGAAATGCTGCTTGGTATTTCAAGTAAAGATAAAAAAGAAAATACACAAAAGGCAAAGTTTATTTTGAATGTACTTGGCTTAGATAAATACATTGATAAACATCCGTTTGCTTTATCAAGAGGAGAAAAACAAAGACTGACAATAGCTTGTGGAATGATGAAACAGGCAAAAGTTTTTATCTATGATGAACCAACATCAGGTTGTGATAAAGACTCAATGCTTTCGGTGGCAAAATTGATTGAAGAACAATTAAAAAATGGGACAACAGTTTTGGTGATAAGTCATGATTTTGAGTTTTTAGCAAACACAGTGAGCAAGCTCTGGGTAATGGGAGATGGAAAAATAGAAAAAGTTTTGAATATGAGTGAAAGTAATAAATTTCTCATATTAGACAAGATGAGAGGAGGTAGAGAGCTTGGCAGATAGAAAAACAGTTGATCCGAGAATAAAACTTACTTTACTTCCAATTGTTGGATTTGTGAGTTTTTTTATAAGCGATACAATCATACTTTTCGGGCTCATTGTCTTTGCTTTTTTTCTATATGCATATAACGGTATGTGGAAAAGAGCTTTACGCTTTATTTTGTTTTTTATGCTTTTATTCTGCATAGAGTTAGGAGTTGGAAAATTTTGTGAAGCAAGCATAGTCTTTGCGATATATATGTTTATTTACTTTGCGTCAAGAATGACCTTAATTGCCATGTTTGGCGGATATATAACAAAGACTGTGAGTGTAAACGAAATTCTTGAAGCGTTAAATAGAATGAAAGTACCAAGAAGCATAGGCGTACCTTTTAGTGTTTTGCTCAGGTTTGTACCGACTATAAAAATAGAATTTAGGGCATTAAAAGAGAATATGAAGATTCGAGGAGTTGTAACAAATAGATTTTTCCCATTGTTACACCCAATTAAATATATTGAATATACGCTTGTTCCACTTTTAATGAGAATGATTAAGATTTCAGATGAACTGTCAGCTTCAGCACTTATTAGAGGACTTGATAGTGATGAGAAGAGGGTAACATTAACAGAATTGCGGTTTAGAACAACAGACTTAATGATTGGACTATTAGTAGCTTTTATGATTGCTCTTATGATAGTAATACAGAGAATTTATTAGGAGGACTTTTATGAAAAACAAATTAAATGGTCGTGATTTTATTACAATCGGAATCTTTAATGCAATTGGAATTGTCATATACATGGCGGTTGCATTTGCTATGGCAACAACAGTTATTGGAGGATTTATTGCTTCAGGAGTTAGCTTTATGGTAGCTGCCACCGTTTATATCCTTATGGCTGTGAAAGTTAAAAAGAAGGGCGTATTTACAATATCAGGAACGCTTCTCGGTTTAATTGCATTATCGGGCGGACATTTGCCTCATGCAGTCTTTGCTGTAATCGGTGGAATTATATGTGATTTGATTATAGGAAATTATGAGAGCAAGGGACGAATGATTCTTGGATATGGGACATTTGCATTAGCGGATTTTTTAGGAACAGTAATTCCTGTGATTTTATTCGGAACAGCTTCTTTTTTGGAAAGAGCATCAAAATGGAAAATGAGCGAAGTTCAAATAAATGAAGCACTGTCTTATTTTAAAGTTTCGTGGGCAGTAGGCTTTGGTTTGATAACTTTTGTTCTTGCTTGCATAGGAGCATTAATTGCAACAAGAATACTTAAAAAACATTTTGAAAAGGCGGGAGTTATTTAATATCAATCTTTTAAGTGAGGGAGAGGACTTATTATGCCTATGCACGGAAGTCCTCTTTTTTTTGTGTGAAAACGCAGATAAAAGAAGAAAAGGTGCCGTATATTTTCTTTGCATAGTCTATATAACTCCGGCACTTTTACAGCAAATCCATAATATGTTAATAACTTTAATATTCTTCAACGTTGAGACGCTTTATTATGCAATATGCATCATTCAATGTATGAGGGGAAATTTCAATATCCTTCGTGATTTCATCATAAATATCATCCAAGGTGTGAGCAGGTGACAGTACGCCCAAAAGGGAATCTTCCAATTCGACTTGACCTATCTTTTCAATGTTATCCAACAACATCTCTAAATCCTTATGATTAAACCAACAGTCCGTATCGATCCAATACTTTATGCCATGTTTACTGCAAGCAATTTGGCTATTCAAAAAATCGTCCATATTCGGTTTCTCTTTTTGTAATAAATTAGTACAAGCCAAATGATATTCTATCTTCCTCGGAGTTTGATCTACTTTCGAAACGAATATAAGACCGTATTCATTTTTAAATTTAACGGCCAGAACATCTCCCTTTTTAAAGTACGGCTTGCGTTTTACTCTCGACTTGGGTACTTTGATAGGCTTGGGATTTTCACTCTGCAGCTGTACGGCTAATTTGTCAAGTACCTTTTGTCTTTGAGACAGTGCCTTGCTGTCGATTTCAAGCCAAAACCTGTCTGCTCCTTTTTTGATGATTTTCAGTGCTCTATCTCTTATATCGTCCGGAAGATGGCCTATCTTCCAAAGAGAGTAAGCAAACGCAGTCCAGTAGATTTCCCTGTAGAAATCATCTGTGCAAAAGTTATTCTCATCGCTCAAAATATCCGCAATTATTTTATCCGCATTCTCGCCGTCCTTATATCTTTCAACTATTGAATTATATATGTCATATCCGTCATCGCTGTCTATAATTTTCACTCCGTCTATCGCCATTTTTCCTCCCAATTATCTGTACTAAAGAAAATATGTAATGTGTTGTCTACTATATAACACATTATTTGTCCAATATCTAATTATAAAATTATTTCATTAATTTCATTACATTTTATAGTAATCATTAACATCCGTCAAACGGGTTGGGTATATTTTATTAATGATAGGGTTGGAAAGAATAGAGATGAAAAAAACTGTTTATATATTTGCCATTTTTCTTCTACGTGGAGTGAAAAAATGGAAAAATTTTTAAAGATGTATTGACTATAACACAGCGTAATAGTTTATACTTGTTATTGTTAGGAGGTGCTTAAATGTATTTGATTAAAAAAGTTAGTGAAATTAGTGGTGTATCGGTGCGCGCTTTACACCATTATGATAAGATTGGTTTGCTGTCTCCTCAAAAACAAAAAAATGGGTATAGGTACTATTCTGAAGAGGATATGTCATTTTTACAAATGATATTGTTTTATAAATACTTGGGATTTACTTTGAAGAAGATAAAAGAATTGCTAAAACAAGAGGATGGCGAAATATTAAATAATCTAAGAATACAACTTGATTTAATGCAAAAAGAAAAACAAAAGCTCCTAACATTGATAGATACATTGGAAAAGACAATTGCGTCGCAAGAAAGGAGAGTTACTATGTCAACAAAAGAAAAATTTAATGGATTCACATACCGAGACAATCAAAAATATAAACAAGCCGCAATGGATATGTATGGGAAGGAAGTTATTGAAAAAGCTATAGAAAAAGAACAGGAACTTACTGATGGTTTTAATGAAATATTCTTTGCTTTTTCTAAGAATATGTCCAATGGACTGAAATCTATATCTAAAAAAAATATAGATTTAGCAGAAAAACTTCATAAACACCTTTGCAAATATTCTTTTGATTGTAAAATAGATGTATTTTCAAGTATTGGTTATGGATATGTTCAAAATATAGAATTTAAAAATAACTTAGATAAATTTGGAGATGGAACAGCACAGTATGTATGTGATGCTATTCAGCAATATGTAAAAGAAAAAGAAGATTAAGAATAAAATTTAATTCACTTAAAAACAGTAAATCAAGCATAACAAAACATAGTCGTGCTATTCAGGGGCAAGAATTATATTTTTTTATATCCTTGGGATACATTCCTTTGTATTTTTTAAAACAAGTGCTGAATTTGCTATGAGAAGAATACCCTACAGCTTCAGC
>CAJPNN010000086.1 GCA_905372035.1 Bacillota bacterium
GAAGTAACATATAATAAAAGCAAAATGACTGTTGAGAAACTTATTGGAAAACATTTAAATGAAAAATCGAAAATTAACATGGTCATTGAGTATTTATTAAATCAATGTGAAGATGTTACACCATTAGCATTACAAAAATCATTGTACTATGTCCAGGGGTTTTATTATGCATTCTATAACAAATTTTTATTTGCAGAAGATTGTCAGGCTTGGGCGCATGGACCTGTTTATCCGGATGTTTATTATAGATATAGAGATTATAAATTTGATCCTATTGAATGTAATGCGGAAATTGATGATTCAGTTTTCACATCATCAGAAATAGCAATTTTAGACAGCGTTGCAAAAAACATTAGTTGTTATAGTGGAAAAGTATTGGAAAAATTTACACACTCGGAGTATCCATGGGTATCTGCAAGGGGCGATCTTACAGAAGCAGAATCATCCAATCAGATAATTAATAAGGAAGATATAGGAAAATATTTTGAAAGTGTGAAAGAAAAGTATAATATGATAAATCCTAATGATATTGAAACATATGCTCAAACAATGTTCAAACAAATTTAATTGTCAATTGAGTCGATCAATTTCGGATAGGTTTTAACAATACTGCCACAAAAGGCTTATTTACAGGCTTTTTCTTACACTCGGAGATGCGGACATTTCCCTATACCCCTTCTATTCGCATATACACCGATGATTGAAAATACCCGTCTTTATCCTCAAATTTCGCATCTCCCTGATATTTTATCGCAACGGACTGTATGGAAGAAAGCCCGATGCCGAAGTCTTCTCTTTTTGTAGAGCGAAATCTGCCGTCTAAAGACACAAAGTTTCCGTCATAGGAGTTGTCCATAGTGATAACAAGCATATCATAGCTTACATCACTGCTTATTTTTATAAATCTTTTATCTTTATCTATTTTTAGGCAGGCTTCAATTGCATTTTCAAGCAGGTTTCCGAAAACAATTGACAGGTCGTTGTTTAGAGATGTTTTCGCCATTTCAGGCACAATAAGTTTTGCATTAAATTCTATTTTTTCTTCGCTGCATATTGCTGCATAATGGGAAAGTATGGCACTTACTGCTTTGTTTTCGCAATAGCTGGTATGAATAGCAGGTATATTTTTGCTTAAAGCATCAATATAGTCATTCAGTTTTTCATTTCCACTTTCAGCAAACTCCTTTATGGCAATTAAATGATGACGCAAATCGTGTCTTTGCTTCTTCAGCGTTTTTTCATTTTCAGCAATCAGTTCATTATACTTTTTCTGTTCGTCCATCTGTATTTCCATAAGACCTATTGCAAAAGCAAGTTTTTCATTTTGATTACGCAAGGTTGTAAAGTCTTTGATATAAAAACCTATGGTAATGCCCATAATCAAAATAAATATAATTACCCCATATTGAAAGATGGAAGCAAACTTATATGTAAATCTTAAGTAATAATTTGCAACCTCAATCAGTGAAGCGAGAGTTAAAACCGCTACCGGTATGACAAAACGCTTTGCTTGCAGATTGTCATTCTTAATGGCTTCGAATATTACAAAACCGGAAAGGATGCACAAAGAGCAAGTCGTCATAAAGTGGAAAGCATACATACTGCTTGAAAGAGGATATATCCCAAAAAACTGTAGAATTAATGCTACGGTTGATGAGACTGCCAAAAATGAAGAAAGTATGCATAAAGGTTTCTGCTTCTTGAAACCTATTGACACATTTGCCAGCTGTATAAGGGGTATACAAACAGTAAACAGTCCTATAAAAGCAAACAGATACAGCAAAGTCGGATTTTTTATAATCAGTGCCGTGAGATTGCACTCACCGAATCCCCATAGACCTGAAACAAATGAAAACATACCAAGCCAAAAGAATATACTGCCGATTCTCTTTTCAAAAAAAATAATAATAAGCGACACAAAAGCGAGGAAAATCCCTGCCGCAAGCTGAACAACTGAAAATGAAAATTGTGCTTTGTAAGTCTTGACGAATTCATTGAATATAGACTTAAATGTAGAAATGATAGGCGGATGTATGGTCATGGAACTTCGAGTTATAGGAGATAAAAATTCCATTTTAAACTCAATTTCCTTATCGTGGACCGACGGCTTGACCAAATAGATTTCCGTAGCGGGGTCAATCATAAAGTTCGGATAGGTTTCCTTTTTGCCAAGCTCATAAATTAACATCCCATCCGTGTAAACTTTTGCAGGTGCGTATGCAGTCTTGACACAGATCACATCATTTTCATTTGGAGTAATATGAGCCGTAACGGTAATGGGAGTCCTCGGTTTTAAGCCTTTGAAGTTATAAGGTAATGTGACAGCTTTTGGAGTATCTCCATTGACACTTACCTTAACATTTTTGATATAAAAAGCTTTAGGAAGTTTCTCATTATGCATACTATATCCGAAAGACGAAACAATTATAACAAAGGAAGTCAGAACCAAAACAATCTGTAAGACTATAAAAAATTTTATATTTCTTTTCATTTCATCAGTCTCCTTGTACGCTCAAACAGAAAATCTTCCAAAGCCTTTTTAGCTTTGGTTAAAAATTCCCTGCGTATCGGAACATTAGTCTTGTTTTCCATTACAAAACAGCGAAGTTCCATATCTATATACATCACATAAGAAAGATTTACCGCAAAACTTTTGTGAGGCAGAAAAAAGCTGTTTTCAGGAAGTTGCTTATTAAGCTCGGATAATTTACCGTAAACAGAAAAATCCTCCTTATTCTTCAGATAAATATAGACCTTGTGCATATGTTGCTCCATATATAGTATATTTGCAAAAGGCACTCTTTCCATAACGCCGTTTCTTTGTACAAAAAGAGAAGGCAGTTCATTCTTTTTTAACAGTGCCAGATGCAAAATATCTTCTATGCTTTCCTTTGAATAAGGCTTTTCAATATACTTCATAGCGGACAGGCGGTAACTTTCAAGTGCATGGTCTTTGCTTGTAGTTACGAATGCAACAGGAATATCTTTATCCTTTTTACGAATAAGTTTTACGGTTTTAATACCTGTAAGTTCGCCATCCATATAAATATCCATAAGAATAAGATCATACTTGTAAGTTTCAAAGACTTCAAGCAATTCCTCTCCGTTTGAAAAAATGCTGTATGTATTTTTTATGCTGCTCTCATCAAGCAGTTTTAGCAATTTATTTTTTTGCTCTATTTCATCTTCGCAGATTGCTATGTTTAGTACATTTGACATTTTAACACCCCATATTTTTTTATAAATAACAAAAGCAAGTATATGATGTGGGTGAGGGAAATATTTAACACCCACTGATACAGGATTGATACAGCTTCGAATCCTGCGATTCCTATATCAGTATATCATAGAATCACGCTTGAATCAATTTGTCAAGTACGAATTTTGTTGCTCAAAATGACATGTTTCGTACTTTTTATGTTTAAATTTTTACTCTAAAATAAT
>CAJPNN010000087.1 GCA_905372035.1 Bacillota bacterium
GAGGATGAGATCCTGCCGCTTCTTTCCCGATTCGTAAGAGCGGAAAAATGTCTTCCCCCTATTATTCACTTTTCAAGAGTATAATCCATGACAGCGAACTTCCTTAATCCCATGGAAATTTGAAACAGACACTTTTAAATTAAGAGCACCGTTCTATCAAAAAGGCTGCCTCTTCATGACTTTTAAGACAGCCTCCATCTTCATTACCAAGTTGATGGTTTATGTTCTATCCCATACTCAATCAAATCTTCGATATTATCCTCAATATCATTGTAAACATATTTACTTAATGAATAGCCGGAATCAAAACATTTAACATATTTAGAAAGTTTCTCTCTTTCTAATGTCAAATAATCAAACGGATTACTTCCTTTATCATCCTGTTTCCCCAATGAATTCTCTAGTTTGTGAATATAGATTCCTATCATTCCTTTATCTAACTCATATGCTTTTTTAATTTCATAATTTATCCATTTTCTATTTGCAGTCTTTTCTCCGATTAAAACCACTAAACATGAACGCTTATTTAATTGTTCATCAATCCATTCCTTGATTTTACTGTCTTTTTTTTCTTTTACTTCCTCCCAATCATTGTCAGAAAAAGTAGAGCTGCTATCCACCTTTCCCATATTGCGTACCTGTCCTGCTCTCCAATTATCATTATCATAATGAAAACTAAAAAATACTTGTCTTTTTGCCATTTAAAATTCCTCTTTATTTAATATTTTAACTGCTTGTAATATGTTTTCAACAGATGCATCAATATTATCAGTACACTGTTTATTTGCTTGCTCAATTGCACTCATTATCAAATCATCTGTTAAATCTCTAGTTATTTTATCATATATTTCTTTGGATGCCCCACCTGTATATCCAATAGGCAAACATACTAATCCATGCTCTTTAGATAACTCATATTCATCCATAACTCCACTTGCAATATTTTCTGTTTCTTTGTTTCCAAAAACAAATATTGCTATGCCACAATTTTCAATCATCTGCTCTCTATTTTCTTTATACAAGGTATCCAAATCTATTCCCAATGAACTATTCTGAGGAAAAGGCATAAGCGTCAAAAAATCATTTATTTTAGAATTGTGAGTCAAACAATACTCTGCAACCCCATTCAATACAAATTCTCCTACACCTTTTCCATATCCATTCACAATACGATAACCATTCTTCGATAGTCCAAAAGACAATTTATGAATAAAATTTTGAGCAATTTCATGAGAATAACCCGGATAACAGTACGCACTACCCGATAAAAATATTGTTTTTCTTCTATACCTATCTACCAGTGTACTTAATATGTCGGTAATTTCACCATAGTCATTTACCAAATAGGTAAAAATACCATACCTATTCAAATCTTCAATTTGTAGCTGTTGCCTTGCTTTTTCATATTCCGAGTTCTCGCCAGTAGCCTTAACTCTTCTCATTATACAATAATGCTTTCTTGTATTCTCTTCGTCAAGTAACACCCTTAACCTTCCAATTACATAGTTAAAATTTGGATCTTCAAAACTAAAACCTAAAAATAGAAATGTTCTAGTAAGCAAATCTCCCTCTAAAACCTCTCTAAATAATTTTCTTTTGTTGTATCCAAATTCTTCGTAATCGCTTCTTGTAATTACTGCATCTTCAGGAGAATCTACATCACCATGCATTTTATATACTATTGCATCAAAATTATGATTTGTGCCTCTAAGTTGTTCGTCCTTTGTTTTTACATATGGTAATTTCATATTATTTTCTAAAGCTTTTTCTATCAATTTATCATAATTCGTTGTCCAAAAAGTCGAAATTGGCAACTGCGATAATAATTTATGGTTTTCGGTAGGTTTTACCAACTTAGAAAATCGATCTTTGATAAGGTCATCTATTGATGTCCTCTTTTTTGAATTAGAATAATACTGAGCTAAGTTAACTAAATCATTTTCTATTTCAACATTTAATCCTATTTCTTCTGCCGGTTCTCTTAGAAGTTCTTTCCAACTACAAAATCCGGCAGGAATTGATAACCCTGCTCCAATGAATGCTCCTAATTCATCACTTTTAATAGCTTTTTCAATTTCTCTAATGAAATCTTTTTTGGACACTTCACCTTTGATAATAAACATTTCCCTTATTTTCTCGGTCCTAAGAATTTATCTCCATTTAGATGAATCATATGATCTGGCATATCAGCAATCCATACTTCTATTTCCCAAGCTAAAGACTTTGAAAATTTTTTAAATGTTTTATAACCCAAAAAAGTTGTTACATAAATTTTACCAGCTAAAACATTTTCCGTCATTTCTTCAATTTCTTTTATTCGCTTGGGTTCCATTGCACCTGCAGAAGTTACAGACTCAACAAAGTAAATCCAGTGCTTATCCTCTGAATATAAGACAACATCAGGCATTTTATCATGAAGTGTTATCTCAAAACCAAGTTCTTTTAATTTCTCCTCATTTTTCACCAAATCCTTTTGAATTGTATCACCAAGATACAAGCATTCAGAGTTCTCTCTAACGCATGTCCGAATTCATGATCTACAACAGCTTTGATCCTGTCATCCCCAATTGGCAAGTACTTTTCTGTATTTGATCACGTAGTACTTGCAAAAAGCCTTGCCCACTATTTACAACATTACTATTCACAACAATACCACAATAATCGCTGATGACTTTATTATCAGAAACCCCATAAAATGAAGCCGATGAATTTGATTTTACGGCGATCTTTTTTAGTATAACTATTATTATAAATCTACTTAACTAAATTTATTTGTCGTTTGTCGTAAGATTTGATGATATCTGTAGAAAAAACCGCTTATTTTTCTGGCATGACATCAATTTCAAACCTGTTTCTATCCCCACGATAATGTGAAAATGCATAATCGCTAAGGAGGCGCCACATCATACTGCTTTGCGTACGCTGGACTTTCGTCTTCTTCGGTTTTCAGAGAATCGCCGCGTGTCGATTCTGCCTACTGGGCCAAAATAAAAGCCCTCAACTTTTCACAGTTGAGAGCCACTGGTTTACTCATTTTTAGTGCTGTTAGCCGATATAATTATTCGCCTTTTTTGATAACTACAGCGTTCCCATTAAGTCTTCTGCTGTAATACCAATAAATCCTTCTTTTTAATAACGCTCCAATGCCTGAGTTCAATGAAATCGTTGATTGTTTTATCCCTATGTCCCCTTACTCGTTGGCATATCTTGCATTGCGAAATTTACAGACCATGTATCCGCTATCTCGGTAGAATTCTTCACGACCACCTTATTGACACTGACTAAGTTTCATCACTGCCGCTAAACAAATTTAAAGAACACACTAAACTTTATTCGCTCAAGCCAGCGAAATAAATTATTTTTATTTG
>CAJPNN010000088.1 GCA_905372035.1 Bacillota bacterium
ATCAATATCTTATCGTAAACCGTGACGATGAACTTGCATGGCAAACGGCACTCTCCGCGAAATGCAGAGTCGTACCTTTTTCAAGAAAAACGGAGCAGGATTTCGGGTGTTTTGTGAGGGATGAAAAAATTGTTATTGCAAACGGAAAAAATGAAATAGAAATTATAAAAGTTTCGGATATAAAGATTCCGGGAACGCACAATCTTGAGAATGTGCTTGCCGCTTGCGGGATATGCTATTTTTTCGGAATAAAGGTGGAAGATATAAGAAGAGGAATAATAGAATTTCAGGGAGTGGAGCATAGGATTGAACCGGTGCTTGAAATAAACGGGGTAAGGTACGTAAATGATTCAAAAGGCACCAACGTGGATGCGGCAATAAAGGCCGTTGAGGCGATGGGTTATAATATAATATTGATTGCCGGGGGATATGATAAAGGGGCGGATTTTCACGAATTTATAAATGCATTTTGTGGCAGAGTAAAACATATGCTCGTTTTGGGTGCCACAAAAGAAAAGCTGAAAAAATCCGCCTTAGATCAGGGCTTCACCGATGTAACCGAAGTTTCGGATATCGGTGAAGCCGTACAAATCGCAAGTGAATTGGCGGTTTGCGGAGATGTCGTGCTTCTTTCCCCGGCATGTGCAAGTTGGGGAATGTATGACAATTTTGAACAGAGAGGAAAACACTTTAAAGAATGCGTACAAAAGTTGATAAAGTAAATAAAAAGAACGGAACGGCAGGCGGAATGATTCATAAAAAAACTCATGCGGGAGATTTCTGGTTGCTTCTTTTGGTAATGATATTGTTGACTTTCGGTATAATTATGGTTTTCAGTGCAAGCTATTATTATTCTATAAGTAAAACGGGACAACCGTATTCTTATTTGATAAAAGATGTGGTATGGGTGATTATAGGGATTTTTTGTATGGTATTTGCAGCGACAATACCGTATAATAAATATGCTAAATTTGCTAAACCTCTTATGTTGCTGAGCCTGTTGCTGCTCGGGCTTGTGTTTACTCCGCTCGGAGTTACGAGAAATCTTGCTACGAGGTGGGTCGGAGTTTCTTTGGGAAGCCACGAGTTCACGATAATGCCGGGTGAAATTGCAAAGATAGCGGCAATAATATTTACCGCGTGGTATTTAAGTGAAAAACCGCAGAGGATACGAACTTTAAAAGGTATATTGCCGCTTTTGGGATTGGCGATATGTTATTTTGCCATGATAATAAAACAACCCAACCTTTCTACAGCTCTGACAGTTGTGGGTATCATAATGGGAATAATGTTTGTAGCAGGGATCAGCTGGAGATATATAGGGATTATGACGGTGCTTGGGACGATAGGAACAGCAGCGTTGATTTTTATCGATAAAGACGGATATCGCCTGAAACGCGTGATGAGTTTTAAAGATCCGTTTCAGGATAAGCTCGGAGACGGCTGGCAGGTTGTGCATTCTTTATTCGGGTTGGGATCCGGCGGATTTTTGGGATTGGGCCTCGGGAAGAGTATACAAAAAAACTTGTGGCTT
This sequence comes from Bacillota bacterium, assembly GCA_905372035.1. Classification (GTDB taxonomy): domain Bacteria; phylum Bacillota; class Clostridia; order Peptostreptococcales; family Anaerovoracaceae; genus CAJPNN01. Next base: position 1,535 of record CAJPNN010000088.1, read on the forward strand.
CCGGAACCTCAAAACGATTTTATATTTGCGGTTATAGGTGAAGAATTAGGTTTTATAGGAAGTATAATGCTGATAGCGGTATATATGCTCCTTATTTGGAGAGGGGCATATATTGCGATAAATGCGAGAGATATGTTTTCATCTCTTATGGCATCGGGAATAACGATAATGATAGGGTTGCAGGTAATAATGAATATTGCGGTAGTCACATCGTCAATGCCTTGTACCGGTATAACATTACCGTTCATCAGTTACGGCGGAAATGCTTTGATAATGTTTATGATATCCACGGGGATTTTACTCAATATATCCAGATATACAAATAAAAATGCAAGCTTGAACAAGGAGTGAAAATATGCGTGTTATAATGAGCGGAGGAGGAACGGGAGGACATATTTATCCCGCTGTTGCAATAGCCGATAAGATAAAGTCGGAAGAACCGGATTCCGAAATTTTATTTATAGGAACGGAAAAAGGTATGGAAAATGATATCGTTCCTAAGTACGGATATGAAATAAGAAACATAAAGGCTACAGGCTTTAACCGCAAAAAACTTTTAAAGAATTTTAAAACGCTGAAAAATTTTATAGACAGTTCAAACAAGGTTAAAAAAATATTATCCGAGTTTAAGCCGGACATAGTTATAGGTACGGGAGGATATGTTACGGGATCCGTGATCAGGGAAGCCTCAAAAAAAGGAATAGATTGCTATATTCACGAACAAAATGCATTTCCGGGAATGACGAACAAATTGCTTGAAAAGCGTGTTAAAAATGTTTTTTTAGGATTTGAAGAAGCCGCAAAATATTTTAAGAGACCTGACAAACATATATATACAGGCAATCCCGTTAGAGAAATATTCAAAAACTTTAAAGAAGATTACAGAAAAAAACTCAATCTTTCAGAAAGCGGATTTGTGATTTTGAGTTTCGGGGGGAGCTTGGGAGCATCTAAGATCAATGAAGAAACAGTAAGTGCGGCAAAAGTTTTGCGAGGAGTTTCAGATGTCGAACTGATAATAGTTACAGGAAAGAGACATTTTGACAGTGTAAAGAGCGCTCTTGAAGGATTCGGTGCCTCATTTGAAGAGGAAAACGGATATTTACAGGCGGGGAATATAAGAATTATGGAATATGCGGATAATTTGCCGGAATATATGATGGCTTCGGATCTTTTGATAAGCAGAGCGGGAGCACTTACGATATCGGAAATAATCGCCTCGAACAAGGCTTCCATACTTGTGCCGTCACCGAACGTGACAGGTAATCATCAGTATCATAATGCAAAAGTTCTCTCAGACAGAGGTGCGGCTATACTGATGGAAGAAAGAGATTTGGACAGCGATAAGATATTGAATGTAATATTATCGATAGGCAGCGATAAAAGAAAACTCGGCTGTATAGTTGAGAATTGTACGGAGATAGAAAAAATAGACACGGCCGATGTTATATACAAACATATAAAAAGAAACTACGGGAGCATATAAATGGGAGCATTCAGGAGAAAGCATATAAGTAAAAATACTGAAAAATTGACCGACTTGAGTCAGCTTATTGATGATGCCGAAAAAAATTCCGAACATCATGCGGAGAATGAAAGCACAGATGAAAGTGTAAAAGAAGACGACAGATGGAGCATGATAAATGATGACACATGGCTTGACGGTTGGAGAACGGCCGCTTATAAGAGCAAGGATATTTCAGATGCGGAAAATGACGGAAAATTTTCACATGAAGATTCCGTGCAGGAAGAATGGGATCTGCCGGTGAGACATTCCGACCCGACAGACGGAAAACCGAGAAAAAAAAAGAAA
>CAJPNN010000089.1 GCA_905372035.1 Bacillota bacterium
TGATGAAGAATATGCGGCTGCACTTATCGTTATGAAAAATAAAGTGAAAGTTTTTGACTTGGGCTTATTTGAAAACAGTTTTATGGGACCGGATATATTCGGGAATCAGATATATGCGGAAAAGGTCTGTGCGATTTCTAAAAAGGCAAGTGAAGATTCCTGTTTTAAAAACGAAAAGGAAAATTTAGATATCAAGAGTGAAAACGGTGAATCCAAATACATAAAAACCTTTGTCAATCCCGTTAAAGTCAACAAGTCGGGATCCGCCTCACTGGTGGAGATAAGACTTGATACCGGGCGCTCTCACCAGATAAGAGCACATCTTGCAGCTGCGGGCTGTCCGCTTATAGGGGACAGTAAGTATGGTGAAGTATGCATAGGAAAGCGTATGGGTATTTCGTCGCAGATGTTGCATGCTTATAAGGTTAAGTTTAAAATTGAGGGCGGGGAGCTGGAATATCTTAACGGCAAACGGATTGTGCTTGAACCGCCTAAGAAATTCAGGGATATTCAGAAGAAATTGGACTGTGAAAATAGCGAAACGTATGTTTCGGGGAGGTATTGACGCATGGAAGAAAATAAAGAGAACGGTAAAGATATCAAAAGCAATAAGAAAAATAACAGCGGGGTTAGAGGTTGGGTGAAAGACATAGCGGTGGCAGTTATAATAGCGGTAGTAGTTTTGCAGTTTATAAAACCTACCGTTGTAAGGGAACATTCTATGGAACCTACATTGCATTCAAACGATTATTTATTTTTGAGTAAGCAGGCATACAGATTCGGCGAGATAAAGCGTGGAGATATAATTGTATTCAAAAGTGATCTTGAACTCAAAAATGGTAAGAAAAAATTTCTTATAAAAAGAGTCGTAGGATTACCGAATGAAGTGATTACGATAAGAGACGGTCAGGTATATATAGACGGGAAGCTTTTGAAGGAAAAGTATCTTAAGGGGGCAGCTACGCCGGGAGAGGTTACGAATTTGAAAATACCGAAAGATTGTGTATTTGCGATGGGCGATAATCGTGGAAACAGCCTGGATAGCAGAGATCCTAAGGTAGGGTGTGTGGAAACGGACAGGATACTTGGTAAGGCATTTTTAAGGCTGTATCCGTTTACTGATATTAAAACTTTTTAAGAAATGCAAATTTAATGTGATTTTTTATTTGTAATCTGAAAATTCAGGGGCAAGTTTAAAAAAGGTTTTATCAGAGCATATAGAAGTTTATTTGAGGGGACTGTTTTATGAAGCAAAAAAAACTCATTGCGAATAATAAAAAAGCGAGGCATGATTATTTTATAGAAGAGGTTTTTGAAGCAGGGATTGAATTAACAGGAACTGAAATAAAATCTGTAAGGCAGGGCAAGGCTAATATAAAAGAAAGTTACGCAAAGATAGATAATAGTCAGGTGATTTTATACGGAATGCATATCAGCCCTTATGAGCAGGGTAATAGGTTCAATTCCGATCCTATAAGACCTAAGAAGCTTCTGTTGCATAAGAGGGAAATAAGAAAACTTATAGGGGCGACAACTCAAAAAGGTTTGACGCTCGTTCCGCTCACAATGTATATAAATGAAAAAGGATTGTGCAAAGTCGAGATCGCACTTGCACGAGGTAAAAAGCTTTATGATAAGCGTCAGGATATTGCCAAGAAGGATGCTGCAAGAAAGATTGATCATGAAATAAAGAGCAGGAACAACAGATATTAGACAGTATAGCGGTTTGTTATGGTGATTTGTTGCGGCAGTGCCGTATGAATGTCGTTTGTATGGCATATCAAGTGTGAAAAACAGTTTTATGTTTATTTCGGGGATGTAAAGGTTTCGACGTGGTTGTTGAAGCAGGATAAGCGAGTCGCAGTTGTCCGGTCTGCGTTAAAAAGGACACGTTTAAATATAAACGCTAAAAATAATAACAACAATTACGCATTAGCAGCGTAGCTGCAGCGTCGCCCACTTCGGTTTACCTGTAGGCTGAGGATCGGGCGTCAAATATACAGGAAAACTTTCTGTGAGTGTTCGGTAGCAGGAAGGAATTACGAACTGGCGAAGCTTTAAGCCTGTCGATAGGCGTATTGCCGAGCGAGATTTAAAATATCGAATGCACTCGGAGAAAGTCTTGTGAATATGGTTGCGGACAGGGGTTCGACTCCCCTCATCTCCACCAAAAATGATGTAAAAACCGTTGTAATTTCAAGCAAGCATTTGAATTTCAACGGTTTTAAGTTGTTTTAAACAGTCTGAAACAGTGGCGAAGAGTTATGAAGAAGATGAGTGGGCGCAGATTAAGTTCTTGCCCAACATGAGTCTTGTTGTTTTGCAGCAAGGCTTTTTATTTTATTATTTGGAAGAAAGTAGATGGTATGATGAACCTTATTGAAAAAAGGATGTAAAAAAAGAAGATAGATACCGTTGCATTTGTGTGTACTAAACGGCACAATGTAAGCACAATTACAACAAAAAAAGATGGGAATACAATATAGATAAAAAAGTAAAAGCCGCCAATTGTAAATTTGAAAAGAAATATAGATAGATTCAAGAAATATATAATGTATCAATTGATACATTATATATTGACGAATATAAAAAAATAGTGTACTATTATTTTATGCAGAGGTGATATAATGAATTCATATTATAATCAAGATTATACTGAAGAAGATATAACTAAGATTTTAGAAACAATAAAAGAATGCATTCGAAATAATAACTACACAATTGCCATGAATGAAAATAGACAGGAAAATATAAATTTCATTAATGAATATAATATTCGTAGTGATAGGCAAAAATCAATTTTATTGCAACTTCAGACAGATGATTTTTGTTATACATTAAAAAATACAAAAATTGGATATGAATATGAAGTGTTGTATGTTTTTGTTCCTCAGGTGAATTTGTTTGATGCCGATGGGATAGAGGCAACTGTAGATATTTATATTAAGATTAATATTATTGATATGCCAAGAGGAAATCGAGTTGCGGTAATTTCTTTCCATAAACCCAACAAACCAATAGATTATTTATTTAGATAATCTGCAATTGAAAGGAGGTATTGTCATGAAAAACGGAAAAGTATTTTGTGAAGAATGCAGAAGAGACGTTAATTTTACAGTTAATGATAAACAAATGGTAGGTACAATTAAAGGTGAAACGTATAACTATATAGGGAAAATTGCTTATTGCATCGACTGCGAGTCTGAAATTTATGTGGATGAGGTTAATGATTTTAATTTGAAAGCTTTATATGATGAGTATAGAAA
>CAJPNN010000090.1 GCA_905372035.1 Bacillota bacterium
TTTACATTCATCTTCATTTAAAATTGATTTCCAAATAGATCTATTCTTCTTAGAATTCCTATATTCGTTCCACTCATAAACGCCTTGATTTGTTGCACTACAAAATCCATAAAGTAATAAAGAATTATTATCACTTGTCGAAAACATGAGTAACTTAATAAAATAATTAATTTCACACATTAAGTCTGCACTCCTTATAAAATAGTTTTTAACCCCCATCAATCTACTTCCCAGCGTCCATTTTTCCCTTTCCCAACATATTTAATATTGGGAATATCTTTTATATATCTTGTTATTGTTTTCTCACTAACACCTAATGTTTCAGCCATATATTTACGGCTTACTCGATTATCTTTCTTTATCATATCTACGATCGCATTCTTCATATCTTCGGGAGACATTCGGGGGACATTTCGAGGGACATTCTCTCCACCAACTTTTTGTGTCGCTATCTTCTTCAGAGGAATAATCGTTCTGAATATATCTCCTTCCTCAAATAACGGATCTTGTCCTGAATAAAGCTGTGTATATTTGTAGGTATTTCTCATTCCTGAGCCTAATTCATCAGCAAGACCTATTTCTCTAAACACCTTTGATATAGCAGGGTTTTTAGGAAATGGCTCAAATTTCTGCAAATCTAATGCTCCCATACCATGAGCCAAATTACTGTTTTCAACAGTAATTTTCTCATCATCAATAATCATCTTTGCAGGATACCCACTTGAATAATCTCTATGAGCCAATGTATTGGAAACTATCTCTCTAAGTATCCTATCTCTTGCATTGACATTTACAATTCCATCCAAGACAAATAAATCATTCAAATGCTTTTGCCCGAACTCTATAAGCCTGTCATAGCTATCAATCAGATTTGTTATGACAACATCTCTATCGTCATATCTATCCTTGTTTTCAACTCTGAATATCGCATCTGTTTTGTGCTGCGGAAGAACGGACATAATAGAGTTGTCTTTTCCAAATAACAAAATAGCCGCTAATGTAATTCCTTCACGCTTTGTTTCCGGATCTGTCAGTATCAAATTGGCACTTCTAAGAAGCTCCTCATTACTCATATTTTCCCAAACATGATTTTTATTTCTGGAAACAGCCATTTTCTTAGCCTTATCAATGACAGAAGCATCAAGAAAATCAATATCAAGATTCGGATATACTTTATTTACAAAATAGCTTCCTTGCTTTCTTGCGTATAGCTTATAGACAAGTTCTGAATGATCTGTGATATTGATGTCTCCTTCATAAGACCTATCCCAAATTCTCCCATTATGTCTGCATACCTGATAGCCTTCCGGTACCCTAATATAAATTACTTTTTTCTCGTCAATATCAAAAACTTCCGATAGTAAATAAAGTGGTGGATACATCTTTTGCGGATTATTGATTGCTGTAGTAAATTCCTTAATCACTTTATCTACCTTATCCTTACTAACACCAACAATCTCTCTTTTGTCATTTACACCAAGTAAAATATGTCCTCCATTTCTATTATTAAAGGAGCATACTGTATCAAAGACATCTTTGGTCAGAGCATTCTTAGATTCTTTAAATTCGACATCTATCTTTTCTCCATTTTGAATGAGGTTCTTTATCTCTTTAGAATTCATATCTACCCTCCCATATCCACTAAAAACCGTCTTTGATCATTTTAAAATACTTCAAAGCATCCAAAATAGCTTCTTCCTTTTCAATTGGACACTGTGGAACTTTCTGTTTCTCATTTTTTGAAATATTATAGTGTTCCCTAATGTCTAAACCATATTTTCTCCTCACTTTTGCAATATAAAGTGTCGATACCTTAAACCTAAACTTTTCCAAAACATAATTTTGAATTTGTTTGTAAGTAGCCTTACTCTCCGCACCTGTTAAATCCACCTCATCAATTGGAAGCTACACACTAATATGTCTTTTTGAGTCCAGTTTGGAAAGCAACGTGATTACCTCAACTTGCTCATTATTGTCCAAACCTATATTTAAATCTTCATCGATGATAGGAAGTTTAAAAGTAATTGATTTTAGCCATTGCCCATTCGGTTGCTTTTCTTCGTAAATTTGAATTTCAGAAATCAAAGCTGTAATTAACTGTCTACGCTCTACATCATTCATTACCTTGTAGAGTTTATCAAAATAGATCAAAATCTTATATATGTTATCTCCTGTAAGTTTCTCAGCTTCAATAGTTTGTTTCTTTGCTTTCGCATCAATTAACAATGATTCTAAGTCTTCAATCTTATCATACATACGATAAAGTCTATCGTCTAAGTCCTGTTTTCTTCGTTTGTAGTGCTTATCATCAGCATCCAAATTATCTATTTCCTCAATTAGCTTAAATTTCGTAGAATGGCTCTTCCTCAATTCTTTCTGGTAATTATCTATTTCTTTTTCTATTTCAGAAGTATCCACCTTCATGTTGATTTTTTCTTGCATCATAGAAGCAAATTTAGTATTGCTTACTATCTTTATAATTACCTCAGCAACTGCATCATCTAACGATACGCTCTTAAAATCTATCGAGATTGCAGGAAATGGTGCTTTAGAAAAAGGTGTAGAGGTGGAAAGAAAAGGACTTGGAACACCTGCAACAAGGGCAGGGATTATTGAAAATCTGATTTTTAAGGGCTTTGTCGAAAGAGATAAGAAGAATCTTACTGCTACCCACAAATGAATCTGCCTTACTGTTTCTGTTTCTTTGAAGTTCTGTAATTGTAGTTTTTATTCAATCTTTTATACTATGAAGTTTACTCCCATTTTGCGTGTTGTACTCTTACACCATAACGATATGCAGTTCCATTCTCATTAAAATTAGCTTCAATTCTATATCTTTTCCACAGTTCATAACCTGCGGTTTGCATCGTAAGAATAAAAAGAGTATCTTTTTTTATTTCTTCAGAATCTACAGGATTTAACAAAAAAATATCCTTTATATCCTTAGTTCTAAAATCTTGAATTGTAAGATGAGATAAATCTGTATGATTGAATGTAACCTCAGATAATTGCTTACTGTCAGCAGCAATCTCATAATATGTTATAACACAATTCTTTAAGCTATCCGAATCTTTCTCTGTAGGAGTAATACTCATAAAACCATAGGACTTACCGTTTCTAAAGATTTCTAAAAGCTTGCCGTAATAAAAATGATCATTACGTTGATTTACAATCTCAC
>CAJPNN010000091.1 GCA_905372035.1 Bacillota bacterium
TAATAATACTGTTAATATTACTATAGAAATAAAAAAATACAAAAAATAATACATAGGAGTAATCAATGCATTTAGAAAAAATACAGATCAAATCATTTTTATTCATGCTTACGGGCTGCTTTTTCTATGCTCTAAGTCTGAATTTGTTTTTTGTACCTAATAAGCTTGTAGGCGGCGGAATAACCGGCTTGGGAACACTTATAAACGTTCTGACCGGAATCGGTGTGGGAACACTTACCATTTTGCTTAATATTCCGATATTGATTGCCGCATTAAAGACCCAAGGTGTGAAATTTGTTTTAAAATGTTTTGTAACAAATCTTGTTTTAGGAATAATAATAAATCTGCTTTCATTTCTTCCGGCTCTTACACATTCTCCGATATTAACGGCTATATACGGTGGAATCCTTCAGGGAATCGGTATCGGACTGTTTTACAGGTACAGGTATTCCAGCGGAGGCACCGAGCTTCTTGCAAGAATATTGCTCATAAAAATAAAAATGCTTAAGCCCGGTCAGATGATAGCAGTTCTTGACGGAATAATAGTCGTTACGGGAAGCATTGTTCTCAATAAGCCTCAAAATGCTTTACTTGCACTTATTGCAATTTATATTGCCGCCAAAATAAGTGATAAAATAATAACCGGTTTTGATAATTCAAAGTTAGTTTACATAATAACGAAAAGGCCTTGTGAAATATCCTCTACCCTCTTATCCAATTCTGCAAGAGGCATAACTGAAATCAAAGCGAAAGGTATGTATAAAAATAGCGATCAAACGATCCTTATGACAGTTATAAAATATACGGAATTTACACAGCTTAAAGAAATTGTGCAAAATACGGATCCTGACGCTTTTTTGATCGTCAGTGATACAACGGAGGTATTGGGACAGGGATTTAAAAGTATAGATGAAATTTAATATTTTTGCAGCTTTGATGTAAAAGATTTTTGATGTGTTTACATATTAAATATATTTTAACCATATCTTTCCTGTATTTTTATTTTTGTTTTTTTATAAAGAAATTATTTACCTAAAACACTTGATTTTAAAGGACTTATATTATATACTCCAAGTTGCAATGTTTTGCGAAAGTGGGGTGAAAAGAATGGCAAATATTAAATCAGCAAAGAAGAGAATTTCCGTTATTAACAAAAAAACAGCTGTTAATAAACGTATAAAGGCTCATCTTAAAGAAGTTATTAAAAGTTTTGAAAGCAATGTTGCCGACGGTAATACGTCAGATGCGGAAAAAGATTTGAAACTGGCTGAAAAAAAGCTTATGCAGGCTGCCTCAAAAGGAACTATTCATAAAAATGCAGCTTCAAGAAAAGTTTCAAGAATGACAAAAGCTTTAAACAACTTAAAGGCTGAGTAATACTCACCCGTCCCCACCGTGCATAAGTTAAATGCACATCAAAAAGATGGAAGTGTCTCCCATCTTTTTTTATTTCCATCTTTTCAATCCGGTGTATTTGAGTTATCATAAAATCAAACAAAAAATAAAATATAAATACAGGAAAGGAGACATGCAGCAACGATCTGCTTAAAAAGCTGCAACAAACAAAATGAGCAACCATATAAGTGCAAAAAAAGGCGATATTGCAGAATCTATTTTATTGCCCGGTGATCCTTTAAGAGCAAAATATATAGCTGAAAATTTTATCGACTCACCTGTTCAATTCAATAATATAAGAAATATATTAGGATATACGGGCAGATATAAAGGCGTTCCGGTATCAGTAATGGGAACAGGTATGGGAATGCCGTCAATGGGCATATACAGCTGGGAACTGATGAAAGAATATAATGTTGAAAATCTCATAAGAATAGGAACCGCAGGATCCATACAGCATGATATCAAAATTAAGGAAGTGGTTTTAGGTCTTTCAGCTTCTACAGACTCAAACTACATACACACGTTTAATTTAAAGGGAAATTTTGCACCCACCGCTAATATTGATCTTATAATAAAAGCTATGGAAGCCGCTTCAAATCTGAAAATAAAAGTACACGCCGGGAATATCCATTCCGGAGATGTTTTTTATGAAATCGGAGATACATGGTGGGAAGACTGGGCAAAAATAGGTACACTGGCTGTTGAAATGGAATCTGCCGCCCTATATATAAATGCGGCTTATATGAGAAAAAAGGCACTTTGTATCTGTACCATAAGCAACCACCTTATAACGGGCGAAGAAACGACTCCTGAAGAAAGAGAAACCACTTTTAATGATATGGTACGCATAGCGCTTGAAACCGCTACTGTTTGAAAATCTACCATCAAAAAACGGATTTAAAAAACGCCCCATAGGAATAAATCCCATAGGACGCCTTTATTAAAATATCTCTATCTCTATTTCTCTTTCCTCACCCCTTCACTATCGACCTTGCATCCGTCTATTTCCGGTGTCATCTAATACAAGCCTTGTGCCGTTTCGGGTATAATAGTCAGCTTAATATATCGGCTTAACATTGCAGAAACCTCGGCACGAGTAGCATTTCCTTTCGGATTGAATTTGTTTCCGCCTATTCCTGTCATAATTCCTGCCTGCTGCATAGCTTTAACTGCCGCCCTATACTCGGTTCCTATGTTTTCTTTATCTTCATAAATGCTTGCTTCTCGAGTTACAGGTATGTTATAGCCTGTTGCCTTTGCATATCTTTCAAAGATCACTGCCATTTCTTCTCTTGTTATGCTTCTGTCAGGCGAAAACTTACCGTCTCCGATTCCATAAATAACGCCCTTGCTGTACGCCCATTCGATATATGGATGATAGAAGCTGTCTTTTTTCACATCTCTGAAACTGTTTTTCTCATAGTTCTTTACATTTACTCCTGCAAGTCTGCCAAGCACCGTCACCAGCATCCCTCTTGTCATTTTTTCATTCGGAGAAAATGTGTTTTCCGTACTTCCTGTGAAAAGTCCTCTGCCTACCACATAGTCGATGGAATCTTTTGCCCAGTGTTTTTTGATGTCGTCAAATTTTTCGGAAGGTGCTGTGTAGCCTACACCATATACGGATAAGTGATTTGTAGTAAATATCACAAATCTGTTGTTTACATCATATACGGAGTTATCTATTCGAGAAGCTTTTTCTTTTTCGTCCACATACACTGCATAAAGTCCGCCTATTGCTTCAT
>CAJPNN010000092.1 GCA_905372035.1 Bacillota bacterium
TTCAATCAATAGAAAAAGAAGTATTAAGTGATGTTGAAGAAGTTGTTAAAAAAATTAAACGAGAAAAGTATGTACCCGGACAGCACCCTCAACATACCTCAGTTTTTGAAATCTTATATAAACATGAATATGCATGTAAAAGTTTGTTGAGCAAAAATGGAGATATAGAGTTTCTAAGAAAATTGGAAGAAACGATAGCATCGACCTTATGTAGATCATGGGAAAGATATTGTGGACGAGAAAATGACACACCTAACATAAGAATGTTTTCTACATATATCGCTTTCGGTATAATCGGAATTTTTTCGAATCAAATAAAATCCGGAGAGAATGTCAGCATTGAAGAAATGGGATATTTTGCAGGAGAGGTTACGAACTGGATTGACGAGAGTTTTGTTCGTAAAGTATAGAAAATATGTTTATTGATTTAAACCCATATTAAAAACAATGCTATGGCTTTGCTTATCGGATAAATAAAAAATGGAAAAAAGTGTACAAAAAGAGCAGGAGTGTACAGTAATAGACACTTTTGTTCTTTTTGATTATTGAGATCAGCTATATAAATTGATATCATTAACTTAACAAGAATGTTTATTATGCAGTTTTTTTATGTAAGGAGGTGCTTAATATGTCACTTAAATTTGAAAAAGATAAAGTTTATCAGATGCCTGTGTTTTTCGGACCCGGCTCTATGCAATGTGATCCAGGAAATGGTGACAGACCTGCAAAAAATATGAATTCCCATTTTCAACCGGGTGAAGTGCAGGTAGTACAGGTAACATATGAAACGGAAAGAGAAGTGTTGGAAAAAATGATTCCTGAATGTTACACGCTAAATGATCCGTACGTGTCGGTTTGCTTGTGCGAATTTACAAATTTAGGTTGGTTGGCGGGAAAGACCTATAACCTGATAAATATAAACGTGCCGGTACATTTTAAAGGAGACAGAGATGATCTTGACGGCGATTTAGTTCTTGTAATGTTTGAGAATCATGCTGACCCTATAGTTGGAGGTCGTGATACTATGGGATACAGCAAAATATATTGTGATATACCGAGAGTACAGCATGATGAGAACAAATATATTGCCACTGCTTCAAGCTGGGATTTCAGATTTATGAAAATGGAACTGGATATATCAAAACCTATCCCTGATATGGAAACTTTTAAATCCAATGAGGCAAGGAGTGCAGGTAAAATGCATTACAAATATGTCCCTGATGTTATGGAAAAAGGAGAAGATCCTGCAACGAATTTCACAAAACCTGCTATCGCATATCCCACAATATTACCTAAATGGCAAAGACCTGATGATTATCCTTACAACTTAAGGATTCCTGACATTGATTTTTGCGATGGCAAAGTTGAATTTTATAAACCTGAATGGACTGATATGCCTACATATTATAATGTCGGTGTAGGCTTAAACTCGCTGGTTTGCAAACGTGTAATAGGAGCAAAGCATTTAATATATGACGAACCTTGTGAATATACGACCTGTTATAAGCTAAGATAGATTTGTTATGGTGAGTTTGAATCAAGCCGTCTGAAAGTTTAGGGGGTATCTGAGAATTAGCCTCAAAGGTCCATAATGAATCTAATTCCATATCCCCGATGTTTTGAGAGGAGGTAGACAATGGGAACTATAGGTATTGTTGGATTGTTTTTAGGAATATTGACACTTATAATAGTTAGCTATAAAGGTTTTCATGCAGTGCCGACATCATTACTGGCAGGGCTTGTTATCATGACATTTAACTGTATAAATATTTGGACAGGATTTTCCGAAAGTTGGATCGGAGGAATGGCAGTCGTATTTACAAATTATTATATACTATTCCTTGTTTCAACTCTCTTCGCCAACATGATGCAATTAACGGGAGCATGTGAAACGATAGCTGACAGGTTTGTTAAGTGGTTCGGCAAAAAACATATTTTGACCGTTTTAACAGTGTTCTGTTTTTTGCTTTGCTATGGAGGTGTAAGCTTTTTTGTAATAATGTTTGCTATTGCACCTATAGGATTCAGTTTGTTTGAAGAGTTAAACATACCTAGAAAGATGATAATTGTATCTACGGCAGCAGGAGCCGGAGCATTTGTTCTTGCTGCACCGGGAAGCCCACAAATACAGAACGTTATACCGACATCCATGGGAACTACACTTATGGCAGCCCCAATACTTGGAATAATAATGACTTTGTCCGGAATGGCATTAAGTATAGTACTTGTTGAATATATTTTTAAACGGGAAATGCGTATGGTAGAAAGCGGACAAGCTGTAGGATGGGAAGGAGGAGAACAGAAATATACAAGGAGTCAGGAAAGCACTCCCAATATAGTGGGCGGGTTCTTGCCTTTAGTTGTAGTTATAGCAATAATCATATTAGGCAGCTATACTATAAAGGATATCAATGCCACTATGCTTGCAGTGATTGCTATGTGTACAGGTATAGTAGTAACAATAGTTTTAAACTTTAAATATATAGCGGGAATAAAATCTGAAGTTTTTAAAGATTGGTTGTCAAAGGGGGCGGTCGGAGCAGCAGGCTCAGCTTTGACATTAGGTGCCGTAGTCGGATTCGGAACCGTAGTGTCAAAAACGGCAGCTTTTGGGGATGTTGTAAGCTGGTTAATGAGTTTAGATATCAGCACTTACTGGAAAGCGGTTATATCGACAGGCTCTATAGCAGGTATTTGCGGCTCTGCATCTTCAGGAGAACAGCTTACCATGCAATATTTAGGTGAGTATTTTGTAAATTCCGGTTGCAATTTAGGGATACTTCACAGACTTATTGCAAATGCTTCCATTACGTTTGATGCACTGCCGCACGCAACAGGGTGCTTCTTGATGCTTTCATATTTCGGATTAAATCACAAGAAAGCATATAAATATATTTTCTGGCTGGATGTTGCTGTACCGGTAGTTGTAGTTGCTGTTGCCACATTGATTTGTACATTAGTTTATTAACAGTTTGGATGGCAATGTATGGCTATATTAGACGCGGTAGTTCGTGAAATAGACCCGGACTTTCTTTGCAAATTCACTTGTAGAAAATAATTTTGATAAAAGCGAAAAAAAGCTTGACATGAAAGCGTCAATTTGTTAATCTATATAGGCGT
>CAJPNN010000093.1 GCA_905372035.1 Bacillota bacterium
AAAAAAGGGTATCTCAGAAATTATTCCTCGGTGATGATATTTTGAGACACCCTCTATGCTTGCTATTCTTCTTATTCCTTAATCTCTACAACAACGGAAAGTTGCTTTTTGCCAACTTTCATACAAGAATATGTATTCGATTTGCAAATTAAAATCCTTGATATTCATTTTGCGATTTTTTCAACTGAATGGAATAATAATGTCTAAACGGAATACACAAATGAAAAACCTCATGATATTATATAATACATAGGTCAGCTATATCTAACCTAATGAAATCAGAAAGGACTAAACATTTATGAGTAAACAAGAAACAGGAAACAAATTAAATGGTAGAGATCTCATCAATATCGGCATCTATGCGGCAATATATTTTGTTATTGTTATGGCACTGGCTATGACTGGACTCATTCCGATTTTTCTAATACTACTTTCATCTATGATTGGGATCATTGGCGGTATTCCGTTCATGCTTTTCCTTACCAAGGTTAAGAAGCCCGGTATGATTCTCATCATGAGTCTCATCATGGGTATTTTGATGTTCGTAACTGGTATGACATGGATGCCTATTCCTTTTTCCATCGTCACGGGAATTATTGCAGAATTGGTTTATCGGAATGGTGGGTATAAGAGTATGCGTTCTGCTATTCTGACAACTGGACTATTTCCTCTTTGGGCATGCGGGAACTATCTGCCATTATTTTTGCAAAAGGCACAATATTTTGCAGATAAACCTAGCTATGGACAGGAATATGTCGATGCTGTCGTAAAGCTTACCCCGAACTGGATGTTTTTTGTTTTGCTAATTGCGACCTTTATCTGTGGCATTATTGGTGGTTTTATCGGCAAAGCTCTATTAAAAAAGCATTTTGAGAGGGCAGGTATTGCATGATTGAAGATACATGGACACCACATAGTAAAAAAAGCCTGCTTGATCCCAGAACAAAACTGCTTCTTATTTTTGTAGAAGCAGTTCTTGTTTTAGCCACAGCTGGAGGAGAAAGATTATTTTGGTTTAGAGTCGCATTCGCCTTCCTTCCCTTTTTACTCTTGCTTGCGGCAAAGCGGTATAAAACTTGCATTGTAGGATTACTTATTCTCTGTACGATATATATTTTGGAGAGTGCTGTTTTTCCATATACAAAGGGGGCATTGGCAAGCATTTTGCTTATTATAATTATGGTTGTTAATCGCTTTCTTCCCGCCTATATGATGGGGGCATATGTAATCAATACAACTACAGTTAGTGAATTTAAGGCAACAATGGATAAACTTCACATGCCTGATGCACTAACTATACCTATGTGTGTTATGTTTCGTCTTTTCCCGACCATTCGTGAGGAAAATGATTCTATCCGTGCAGCAATGAAAATGCGAGAAATTCGCTTCGGAGGAGGAAAAGTCGAGAAGATGTTGGAATACCGAGTTGTTCCAATTATTACATGTGTAGCGAAGATAGGTGAAGAATTGTCGGCTTCAGCACTTACAAGAGGGCTTGGAAAACAAAAAAAACGAACAAATATTTGCCATATCGGTTTAGGATGGACGGATTATGCAATCTTTCTACTTGTGGTATCGACATTGATTTATTGGTTTTTGGGGGTGTTTACATGATTGAATTTAAGAATGTTAGCTTCTCCTATGACGCAACGTCTGAAATAAAGAGCCTTAAGGACTTTTCCCTGACTGTAAGAAATGGAGAATGTGTCCTTATAACAGGAGCTTCTGGATGTGGAAAATCCACACTTTTAAGGCTGTTAAATGGGTTGATACCAGAGTTCTATAGTGGAAAAACTGAAGGTAGCATATATATAGATGGTGAAGATATACAGAAAGACAGAATTGAAGATAAGGCTGGAATAATCGGTACGGTTTTTCAAAATCCACGTTCACAGTTTTTTAATGTAGATACTACCAGTGAACTTGCATTCGGTTTGGAGAATCTTGCATTTCCAGAACAAGAAATATTGAATCGTATTAGTCGAACCGTAAGAAATTTTCATATTAAACCGTTGATGGATCGAAGTATTTTTGAACTCTCCGGTGGTGAAAAGCAAAAGATTGCTTGTGCTTCGATCGATGTCCTTGCGCCGGGAATTATTCTTCTCGATGAACCGTCAGCAAATTTGGATTACAAGGCAGCGGAAGATCTTCGAGAATTGATTATCTGTTGGAAAAATGCTGGAAAAACGATTCTGATTGCGGAGCATCGCATCAACTACGTTTGGGATTTGGTAGACAGGGTTATCATTCTGGAAAATGGCACTTTTAAGAAAGAAATATCAAAGAATGAACTTATCTGTTTTACGGAGGATGATACAAAACGGTTTGGTTTGCGATCTCTCAAAAGAATAGCACCAATAAGTCTTGTCAAAACTAATACAGATTCAGGTGATTATATCTTACTTAACGATTTTAACTACTCATATGACAAAAAACATAAGGTTTTTTCTATCAAAGAAATGAAAATCTCAAAAGGTAAAGTGACTGCTATTATTGGTGCGAATGGTGCAGGGAAAACCACATTTTTGGAATCCATATGTGGTATACGAAAGAATAACGGCATCATGCTTGTGGATGGAGTACCTTATACTTGTAAAAAACGTGTTGGCAAAATATTTATGGTTATGCAAGATGTGAATCATCAACTTTTTACAGAATCAGTTCTTGATGAGGTGTTGATTAGTCAGCCTAGTGAAAAAAAGGAAGAAGCAAAAAAAACTCTTTCAGATGTCGGACTGAAAGATTTTTATTACAGACACCCAATGTCACTTTCCGGTGGGCAAAAACAGAGGCTCGCCTTGGCATGTGCCATTGCCTCAAAATTGCCAATTCTTCTTTTAGATGAGCCGACGAGCGGATTAGATCGCCTGCAGATGAATGCTGTTGCCCAAATTT
>CAJPNN010000094.1 GCA_905372035.1 Bacillota bacterium
TTTTTAGCCGGCGATTAACGGTGGCTCTTTTATTGTGCTTATTTTTACCAAAAAACATTTTTATTTTCCTTTCAAAAAGTGCTTGACTTTTTATTAGTAGGCTCCTAATAATCCAATAGATTTTTCATCTATAGTTATAGAGCAAGCACTTCTCAAATTCCTATTAATCAATACGAATATAACCTCTAAAATGTTCTTATACTATATTATAAATTCTTAGTTGTCTATCAACACTATCGATTAATTTTCACCACCATAAATCGAATCCCAACTTTTTCAAGGCAGCTATTTGTTTTCTTTGATGTTCCGGAGTACCACCTAAAGCTAACCCACAAATTTCACTCTGTGGCCAATTTTCATAGTTTCTATCAAGAAAATTTTCTTGGCATATTTCTCCATAAATAGGCTCGAATATACCATAAGTGTCTTGTGTTAAAAGTCTTGCATAATAAACATTTTCTTTTCCATTTATTTTATAAATTGCCCCTAACTCATATCTCGCCATTCTTCAAACTCCATAAATTCAAATTTGCCTACACCACTTTAATATTATCATTTATCAATTTACGAAATTCTTATTTTTACAATATTGTTCCTTCTGAAAGAATGTCTACATATTTTTTATATACATATTGTCTATATCTTTTTTTCTCTTCTACAAGCTCTAATATTTCCATATCCATTAAATTTTCTAAAATTTTATTGACAGTAGGCTTACTAACATGCACTAATTTTTTTATATCCTCTGCTTCTACAAAAGGATGCTTCAATAGATATTCATACACTAAAAGAAGATTTGAAATATTGCCGTTTGAAAACTTTCGAATTCTCTCTATATCTTTCTTTTTAAGCTCACTAATCTTTTGAATAGAAGTGATTGCATCTTCAGATATTTCACAAATTCCGTCTATAAAAAATTTAATCCATTCTTCAAATTCCCCTTTGATACGAATGTTGTTAAGAAGTTCATAATATCTATTCCTGTTTTTCTTAAAAAAATAACTCAAATAAAGAACCGGGTATTCAATCAAGCCTTGCTCTCTTAGATATAGTATTATGAGGAGTCTTCCCATTCTTCCGTTACCATCTAAAAAAGGATGTATCGTTTCAAATTGATAGTGAATTAGAGCTATCTTTATTAAGTTTGAAATATTGCTATCTTCGTGTATATATTTTTCCAAATCACTTAAACAAATATCCATCTCATCAGGTGCAGGTGGAATAAAACTTGCATTTTTTAAAGTTGATCCTGTGTGTCCAATCCAATTTTGTGATTTTCTAAATTCACCCGGCATTTTTTCTTCTCCTCTAACATTAGACAGGAGAACAGAGTGAATTTCTTTAATCAATCGCATACATAACGGCAATTCATTGAGTCTTTTAAATGCATAATGAGTTGCTTTGATATAGTTTACAATTTCTTCAGTATCTTTTATCTTTTCATTTCTCTTATCTTTTTGTAGCACATCAACAAGAGAAGCTTGTGTACCCTCTATTTGAGAACTTATAACTGCCTCTTTTTGAACATACATAGATACAAAAAGATCAATATCCGGTAGTGTTATTGCCATACCGTCTAATCTTCCCAATAATAAATATGCTTTATTGATTAAAGCATTTATTTCACTATCAAGACTTAATTTTATATCTTGCAAATTATGTGGAACAAAGCATTCGTAATCACTTTGCATTTTCTTTAATTGTCCTGCTCTATTATTTTCCAATCTCAAAATATCCCCCCTAAGTCTAATCTATTTTACTTAGAATAAGCATAGCCGTTTTAAGTAAAATTTTCAAGCGCATCTTTTACTTATATCATATAGAAGGGGATCTGAATAAAATCTCTTTTACTAAAAAAGTGATTGGATTTCTAGCTTTTCTAATCGCATTAACTGTTTTTGTTTTATTAAGTGGTGGAATGCATGTCTCTCTCATCTTTTGATATAATTTTGTGTATTCATTCATAACTGACACCTGCTTAGCTATCTTGCAGGTTCCTTTCTTTTTGTCAAAGTAATTTCACCTCAATATTTGCAGCATCAAAAATTTCTTTTACTTCATCAAGATTGCTGCTCATAACAGTTGCTTTCTTAAGATTTGGAAATTGCTGTAGCTCTGTCAAAGTTATTTCATTTAAGTCAAAAGTTTCATCTTCCCCATCCCACTGCGGAATAATATTCATATACACATCATTACCACCGTCCATATAGATTGTTTCTACATAGGGTGCAAATTTCTTTGGAATTTCCAATTCCTTAAAGAAGCTCATTGCAGGTTCAATGATGATGTCACTGTCTGTATCAATCTCTTCTTTATATCGGTCGGCAAAATCATAAATATCAAATTCCGAATTTAGTAACTTTAGATCATACATCAACACTTGAATAATGGCCAGCTTGAAATTCAAATTATCAAAATGAAGAATATCTTCTACATTTTTTTCACTAAGAGTCTTCAAATGTGGCTCTTTTGTATCATCATTTTTCATACTTATCACAATCTTAGTCGCCTCGGATTTAAGGAATTTGTTCTTGTATATAGAAGCAACAATTAAAGGTATTATTAAAACAGGTAAGCACACAAGTGTTCCCGCAAAAGCGACGCCTTGATAGTGATTTTTTGTGTGACTGCCTCCTATAGAAATATTATTGAGAAAATCCGCTGTCCGGCTAAGAATGTTACCTCCACCTAACATCAATAACAACACGAGCTCTAAAGCCAATAATCCAAAAATGATAATCATCATTTTCTTTGCTGCTTTCTTACATATTTCCATTTTTATTTCCATACTGATTAGCTCGGCATCTGGTATATCGGAAAACCATTTTTTTATTCGTTCTTCTTTTGTCATAATTCCTCATCTTTCATAACTTCAGATTATTCAACATATTTATC
>CAJPNN010000095.1 GCA_905372035.1 Bacillota bacterium
TTTCCGTTTACAGCACCTTCCTCCTGAACGGTATATTCATATGGAGTTGTTGTACCCCCTACATATTTCTCAAGCCCTTGGAATTTTCCTTCCCATTTATTGCTTTTATTTAATTCCAATATCTTATCCGTTGCTGTCCCGTTTCTATAAAGCTTTACCTTTATGGAGTTTACAACAGGTTCTTCTATATTATTATTAGACGAGTCTCTCCAATCTTTTTTCACCTTTAAATCAATATACTCTGTAGTCGGTGTCGACGGCGGTGTAGGTGGATTCCATGGAGATGTCACTTTTTCATTATACATCTTAATGATCTTCCCCTTACTTTTGTTTGTCACCTTAACCGCTACTGAATTTGCAGAGGTCGGATTGTTCTTATCATTAGGTTTCATCTCATTTATCACTGTATCTTTGTATCCCGGAGCATGTGCCGTTTCGACAAAACGATACATATTTCCGTTAACAAGATTTTTCAGCTCAATGACACCGTTAACGTCCGGAGTTAATGTATTATCCGTATTAATCGTTCCTGTTTTTAACATTGACGGATTTACAGTTACTCTATTCCAACTTGCTCCTCCATCTACAGACTTTTGAAAGTTAAACTTAAATCCCGTTGAAAGTGTATTGTCCGTTTTATTATCATATTTAATCATCTTTAAAGTTAACGGATTCGGTGTAATATTTGCTCCTCCGTTTGCCGGCGTTAGAAGTGCGGTCGCCCGCACTTCCTTTAACCCTGTCTGGTCCGTCGTAACAAGAGCCATATTATGTTTTTCTGTTCCCTCTTCAACCGTTTCGTACTTTACTGCTAAAATGAATGAAACATTTTGTACCGCTTTTCCGCGATATAAATCATTAATCTTGTTGATAGTTGCGTCGGAAAAATTCTCATAAATTTCAGGATACGCTCCCTTTAAATATCCCCCGACACCTCCTGCCGCATTAATTTGCGGAATATCATCATATTTTAAACCGGAAGGGTCATTCATATCCCACCATTTCATCATAAATGTGTAGGTCCCGTTTTTATGATCATATATACAATATTGCCCGGGTTGAAGAGCTGCTTTAACCTCATCTTTGCTCTTGGTCTGCTGATCTATTTTTGTCATAACATTTTCTTTGATCAGCACAGAGTAATCTCCCGAAACGACTTCACCCGCATCATTAACTCCCGAAAAACGGGATACAAGTTCTGCTAATTCGGGTGCAGCATTTCCGTCCTCCACATGGTCCTCAACATAAATTCCGGTAAAAGAATTCGGACTGTATGCGCCGCCGTTTTCCAGCAAATACGGACACCAGTACTCAAAATTGTTTTCGCCTTCTTTTTGTATTACATAGTCATTTACTAAAGATATCTTCCAATATATTCTTGAGTCTGTTGTGCCCCCGGGAGCCTTCTCTACGGAAGTACGTGTGTCGTTAATGGTTTTAGCTTTAACAAACAGTTTTTCATAGGCTACGCACATATCATCCTTTCCCAGCTTCCCGATAAACGCTTTCCTTTCTCCCAAATTAACGGTACGCCCTGCAATTACCGGATGTTGTCCTATGTTACCGGTTCTGAAATGTGCAGTAAAAGTGGTTATATAGTTATTCTTGATATATTCTCCGCTGAATTTTAAAATAAATTCCCCGCTCTTATATTCCCAACTACCCAGGACATTATCGTTTTGATCCACAAACGGCTTTTCAGCAAAGCTTCTTACTCCTGTTTTCGTATCTGCAGGAATAGTAATCGTATCACCTTCTTGAATAGCATCAGCCGCATGATACTTTATATTCAACTCTAAATTAATAACACTGTGTATCTGATTCTCGCAAATTGCATTACTGAACTGAGCGGGGTCTGTCTTATATGGACTGTCCGAACTTAGAGAATACTCTATTTCAGTATTTCCGTGTGCTACGTCAATAATCTTAAAAGATGTTATTTCCACGTTATCCAAACTGAGAGGTCCTCCTACACCTTGTCTCAGTAAGCGAATCGGCTGA
Organism: Bacillota bacterium; assembly: GCA_905372035.1. GTDB lineage: Bacteria > Bacillota > Clostridia > Peptostreptococcales > Anaerovoracaceae > CAJPNN01. The sequence goes on from CAJPNN010000095.1 coordinate 2,002, forward strand.
AAATCATCTTTTATAAGATTTATTTCCGGTTCTTCATCTTTTTTAGCTGAATTCGATTTTAAAGTTTCATTTTTATTATTTTGAACTGTCGATTCTGCTTTATTGCTCTCTGTTTTAGTAACATCTTCATTTGATTTGGCATACACTGACGCTTCCGATTCATTCTCATTCTGTTTCGTCTTGCCGTCAGATATATCCGATTTCCCTGACTCGGCCTCAGTTTGCGGCAAGCCCTGCTGTTGTGACTCTACGGCATCTTGGGACGAAATTGAATTATCTTTAACTTCTGTTGCCGTCGTTTGCCGCCCCGATTCATTTTCATTATCCAATACCCCTATCGCAGTTACACTGCCGACACTAAATACGAATGACAACAATATAACAAAACACAATATTGAAATCTTTTTAACTGTTTTCACAATATTTCCTCTCCATTTCTTATAACACTGTGCTGCAACTTATTTATATAATGTAATAAGATCCTTGCTACTGTCTTAAAATCGATTTTTTTAACAATCCATATTATAAAACTGTAAATTTTAAAATATGGATTGTAATTCAATGATTTTTCAATCATTTTTTATTTTTTCCCTTTGATTATCTTTTTTCTAAATCCGAAAGCTGTCAGCATAATACCGATAAGCATAAGTGCTACAACTTTTTCCATAGGATTAAGACCGTCTCCCGTCTTGGGTAAGAATCTCTTTGGCGTAGGTACTTTCGGTGTCGGCGGTGTTGATGGCGGCGGTGGGGTTGTATTCTTCCTGTTGGTAATAACAAACCCTTCTTCACCCTTCCCTGTAACCGTAGTTACATAGCCGTCAACCTTATCTTCCTTAACGATATAC
>CAJPNN010000096.1 GCA_905372035.1 Bacillota bacterium
GACAGTTGTCACAAATGAAATTAACGGAAAGTGTTATTGAATTTATACAGGGAATTAGCGTTATTAAAGCGTTTAATATGGACGATAAAGATGGAAGAGTTAAAAAAGGTATAGATGACAGCTGTTCAAGTAACATAAATCTATCTGAAAAATCTATTCCGTCAAGTATATGTGCAGGGCTTACAATACAGCTGTTTGAGATTTTAATTATCGTGTTCGCACTTTTTATGTGGAATATCGGAGAAATATCTTCTCAAAAAGCCATAAACTTATTAATTATGAGCTTTGTAATATTTCAGTCAATAAATCAAGCAGGTTCCGTTCTCTCAATGATCGGTATTTTGGACAGTACATTAAAAGAAGTGGAGGGCATAGAATTAGCCGAAGAAATAAAGATATTATCACCTGCGGGAGATATGAAATCTAATGAAGTTGAATTTAGAAATGTGAGTTTTTCTTATGGAAACGGAGAAATTATCAAAGGTATATCTACAACAATTAAACCGAATTCACTTACGGCAATTGTAGGTCATTCAGGTTCCGGCAAAACGACCTTTTGTAAACTGATACCAAGATTTTATGATGTATGTAAGGGTGAAATTCTTATCGGGGGAGCAAATATCACAAATATATCTACTGAAGAATTGATGAAGAAAATAAGTATCGTCTTTCAAAATGTATATTTGTTCGAGGATACAATCTTGAATAACATCAGATTTGCAAAGCTTGATGCGAGTAACGATGAAGTTATAGAAGCCGCAAAGAAAGCAAGGTGTTATGACTTTATTACGGCTCTGCCTGACGGCTTTGACACTATGGTTGGAGAAGGCGGGGATACATTATCCGGTGGAGAAAAGCAAAGAATAGCTATAGCAAGAGCCATATTGAAAGATTCGCCTATTGTTATCTTGGATGAATTTACCAGTGCTCTTGACGTAGAAAACGAACATCATATTTTGGCGGCTATAGATAATTTAGTTAAAGACAAGACTGTTATAATCATCGCTCATAGACTGGAAACCATCAGAAAAGCAGATCGTATTATTGTTTTAGATAAAGGGGAAATAGTACAAGAGGGAACACATAACGAGCTTATAAATCAAGATGGAATATATAACTCTTTTATCTCAATAAGAGAACGAGCGAATACATGGAAATTTAAGTAGTTTTGTTTATAATTTGATATGAAAATTTTAGAAAAGCACAATAGACCACATGAATCATTTTGCGCAAATTATGCAAAATGAAAATATATTATTGATTATTTTCTTAAATACAGATATAATACAAATAAGATTTTGCATAAAACTCGCAGAATGGAGGAAAATGATATGTTGTTAGAATTTAAAGCAACTAATTATAAATCATTTAAGGATGAACTGATTTTTTCAATGATACCGGCACCGAAGCAAAAGGGACTTGATTATAGTATTTTGAAGGAAAAAATAGGCAAATATACATATAAGGGATTAAGCTCGGCGATTATTTATGGATCAAACGCATCCGGAAAAACAAATATTATCGGGGCTATGGATACCTTTAAAAATATAGTGCTCAGAGGACATATTCGTAACGATGAGAAGGATTCTCCAAATGCAGCTTCTGTGGCACTTGAGTTGATTCCGAACAATACCGGTAAAGAGGCGGAACCTGTAGAGTTTTCTATAAAGTTTATAGAGCAAGATATGCTTGTTGAATATGCTTTTTCTATGGACATTGGAACCTTTTTAGATTCGGAATATGATAGAAAAATAATCAAAGAATCATTGAAAATTAATGAAAAACTTCTGTTTCACAGGGAAAAAGAACTCGAAATTTGTTCTCTTGATTTAATTGAAGAGTATCTTGTAAATGAATTTGAAGAATATGCGGAAGGTGTTATTGCAATCGCAAAAAACAATCTGAATAACAAAGAACTATTTTTGATGAATGGTTTTAAGAATATGTTCAGTGCAAAAATTGCAAATAGCGTATCGGACTGGCTAAGTAATAAGTTCATGGTAATTTATCGTGCAGATTCCATGCAACTTATTCGTAAATTTGCTGACCCTAAAAAGAAATCAGTATATATAGAGAAAACTATAAATGAAGCAGCAGAATTATTTGGTATAAATTCCAATGCTCTTGGATATGTGATAGAGGATGAAAATGAGAAAGCAAGACTATCTTCCATATTTAAAACAAAAGAAAAGAATACGGCAATACCGGCAGAGTTATTTGAATCTTATGGAACGATTCGCTTTGTTAATATGTTTCCTCTTGTTGTAAATGCACTACTGAATGGAGGGACCTTGGTTGTGGATGAATTTGATGCTTCCATACATCCAATGGCACTAATGAATATAATAAATATTTTTCACAATGACGGGATAAATAAAAATCATGCACAATTGGTATTCAATACCCACAATCCAATTTTTCTGAATGCAAATATGTTCAGGCGTGATGAAATAAAATTTGTTGAACGAGATGATGACACTCACTGTAGTTCGTCTTATTCTTTATCTGATTTTGGGACATCAGGCAAAGGAGGTGTGCGTAAAAACGAGGATTATATGAAGAATTACTTTGTAGATCGCTATGGTGCAATTAAGGATATTGATTTTACGCCGATTTTTGAAAACTTTTTAAAGGATAGAAAAGAGGTGTAATGATGAGAAAAGAAACGAGAAAATATTATTTTTCGGTAGAAGGGGAAACTGAAAAATGGTATCTTGACTGGCT
>CAJPNN010000097.1 GCA_905372035.1 Bacillota bacterium
AAAAAAATAACTCTTTTACAAAAATAGATAGTGTAACAAAAAAGTATAATAAAAAAGTTGGTAGAATTTTTTCTAAAATAGTTAACGAATTATTCGGTATTGATTGGTTCGAGCAATATAATTTTATTCATATGCGTAATCAAAATAATATTCACTATTTAACGACTGCTATCGAAAATCTTAAATCCGGTAATATAGAGAAAGCTATGGATGAAGATTTGCGAGGGGTTGATCTTTGTTGGTATGGTTATCATTTTGATAAGCATGTTTATGATATATTAGTCGACCAAGTTATCGGTGAAACGGCTCCTTTTACATGGGCGAAAGGTAAGGTAACAACCATAGCCGATATGTGGGATATTGGAAGAGAGTTGCAAAAATTACGAAATGAAGGCGCAACAAATTACACGCAGGTTATTTCGAAGCTTGAGAAGGAAATTGAAGTTCAAAAGAATGAACTAAAAGAAAAATTTGCAACGGAGATCGATATTTTAGAAAAGCTTATCTGCATGATGGAAGATTGTATTAAAGATTAATTACTATAAGGAGAAGTAAGTTATGATAAAAAATAAAGCCGAATTTAAAAGTCAACATATTGAAGATATGAGAAATGCGTTTGAACATAGGGCAACATGGTTCTACTTGTTATATAAAGAAGCGCAAAGTCGAGGATTGACGGAGGAATTTGCTAGATGTGCTATAAAAAAATGCGGTAATTTTCATGGGATGAATAAGTTTACCCATTCGGATGATTTTGAAATATTTCATAAAGAATTTGTTAATGAGAATGTTAAGCAAATTTTTCAAATGGAAGATAAGTGTGATGGGGAGAACTTGAGTGTAGATTTTCACTATTGTCCTTTGGTAACGGCATGGAAAAAAATAGGAGCACTTGATGAAGAATTACCTACTTTATGCGATATAGCGATGGATGGTGACAGAGGAATATGCGAAACATTAGGTTTTGATTTTAAACTCGGAAAAACAATTGCGAAAGGTGATTCAATATGTGAGATTAGAATAAAACAAAAAAAATGTTAGGAGGTCTTATGAAAAAAATATTAAATAAACCTGAAAACTTTGTAGATGAAATGGTAGAAGGAATTTTATACGCCTATCCAGATAAAATAATGTCGTTAAATGGGGATAAGCGGGTTATTCTTAATAAAACAAAAAAAGACAATAAGGTCGGTATTGTTACTGCCGGCGGCAGCGGTCATCTGCCTGTTTTTCTCGGTTATGTAGGTGATGGAATGCTTGACGGATGTGCTGTAGGTAATGTTTTTGCTTCTCCATCTGCCAATAAAATGTATGAGATGATTAAAGCCTGTAATTTCGGAAAGGGGGTATTATGTCTGTATGGAAATTACGGAGGAGATAAACTCAATTTTGAAATGGCAATGTCGATGGCTGAAATGGACGGTATACAGGTCAAAGAAATAAGAGTGATGGATGATATTGCTTCATCACCGATTGAGGCGAAGGATAAGCGGCGAGGAGTAGCAGGAATGGTTTTTGCTTACAAAGTTGCAGGGGCTGCAGCTCAAAGAGGTTATGATCTTGAAAAACTTGTTTCTGTTACGGAAAAGGCTCTTGATAACATACGCACGATGGGTATAGCTTTATCGCCATGTATAGTTCCTGAAGTCGGCAAACCGACTTTTTCAATCAAGGATGATGAAATGGAAATAGGAATGGGTATTCACGGAGAGGTAGGTATAGAGGTTTCAAAACTGAAAACTTCAGCCGAGGTTGCAAAAATGATTTTTGATAAAATCGCAACCGAAATTTCTTTTTCGAAAAACGATGAAGTTGCCGTAATGATTAACGGTCTTGGTGCCACTCCTCTGGAAGAGTTATTTATTATCTATCGGGATCTATTCAATATTTTAAATGGTCTGGGTGTAAAAGTAATAAGCCCTCATGTAGGGGAATTCGCAACATCAATGGAGATGGCAGGGCTTTCTATCACAATTATGAAATTGGATGATGAATTAAAAACCTTGCTTCTCCATGATGCAAATACGCCCTTCTATACAAATGCAAATAAAAAATAGGATGACGGTATGATTACGAAGGATATAATTTTAGATGTATTAATTGAAATAGCAAAGACTATGGAAGACGAAAAAGATTATCTTGTTGAGCTTGACCAACAAAACGGGGACGGCGATTTAGGTATTTCTATGAGTGCCGGATTCAATGCTGCCGTTAATGCATTTAAAGATGACAGTGGAAAAGACATCGGTCTTGGTCTTCTCAAAGCTGCAATGGCTTTTAATGAAAAAGCTCCTTCAAGTTTAGGTACCATATTATCATTCGGATTAATGGCTATGGGAAAAACTTTTAAAGGAAAGCAAGAGTTGACTCGGGAAGAACTTGCATTGGGCTTTTCAAAATTTAATGAAGAGATTATGAACAAGGGAGGTGCAAAGCCCGGAGAAAAGACCATTGTCGATACATTCATTCCTGTTGAAAAATTCGTTCGGGAAAATTTGGGTAAAATTTCTGATAATGAATTGATAAAAGAATCTGAAAAAATTGCAAAAGAAGGTTCTGATTCAACACGGAACATGAAATCTGTTCATGGCAGAGCCGCTTATTATGCAGAAAAAAGTATCGGCGTTCTTGATGGAGGTTCCTATGCAGGATATTTGATATTCAAAGCACTAAATAATTTTACAACATATGGAGGAAAAAAATGAAAGAA
>CAJPNN010000098.1 GCA_905372035.1 Bacillota bacterium
GTATATCGTTAAGGAAGATAAGGTTGACGGCTATGTAACTACGGTTACAGGGAAGAGTGAAGAAGGGTTTGTTATTACCAACAGGAAGAACACCACCCCACCGCCGCCATCGACACCGCCGACACCGAAAGTACCTGAGCCAAAGAGATTCTTACCCAAGACGGGAGACGGTCTTAACCCTATGGGAAAAGTTGTAGCATTTATGCTTATCGGTATTATGCTCATGCTTGTAGGTATGAAGAGAAGAACAAATAAAAATAAATAGTGCCAATTAATACATTAATCAAACTTACCAACCTTAAGGGTATATTGAGATTTTAAAATTTTAAGGTTGGTTTTATAATATAAAAATGTTCAATTTTCAAGTTGTTTTTAATACTATACAAAAAATATTTTATATAGTATAATGCTATTTGTTATTCTTATTGGTGTATTTGGGAGAAATTTAACTGTTCTTTTTTGTAATTTCAGATAAAAATTTTAAAACAGAACATGATATGGAGAACAGAAATTTTCAACTGAAGCATACTTAATTTAAATACCATATTTTTAAATTAAGTATTGGTGAAATGAGGCATTTTATAAAATGCATTTGTTTCAGTAGGGATATTATTATGAAAGGAATGAGGATTAAAGATGAAAGCGAAGAGAAAGATTGCATTATTGGCTTTTGTTTTGTTATTATCGCTGGTGTTTAACGGCAATGATATAACAGTGAGCGCCTTTGGCGGTGATGAAGACCGGCAGCAGACAGCGACGGAACATAGGCAAGATGCGGATTCCAATCAAACGATGGAGGAAGAGAAAACGGGGCAGCATGGGCAGAGGGAAGAACTTCAAAACACTGCCAAGCAGCCTAAAAAAGGCGAAGAGAATGTTCAGGGAGAGAAAGACGAGAAACAGCTAAACGAAGCCGAGCCGGAACAGAAAAAAACGGAAGAGGATAAGTCGGAAGAAAAAGCACGGGATCTTGAAAAACCTCAAAAACCCGAAATAAATCTGCTTGGAAATGCAAAAATAATGAGGGCTCCGCTTGAAAAGACAAAGATAAAGATAACGGAATTCAGTATTAAAAAGGATGATTATTCAAACGGAAATACGTATTGGGTTAGTGAGAGATTCAAAATAAAAGTTGCTTGGGATGCGAGTGACTACGGAAATACTTTGCATAAAGGGGATTATTTTATTGTAAATATGCCTGATAAATTTTTATTCCCGGGAGGGACGTCTTCCAGCGATTTTGACGTTCTTTCACCAGATAACAAGGTGGTTGCGAAAGCTAGGGTTAACCCGGATACCATAAATGGCGGAGGAACGGTCAAGGTAACATTTACAGATTACGTGGAAGACAGATATCATATAAGAGGGACATTATGGCTCGCGTCAAGGTTTAACAGAGAAAAGGTAACAACAGGTTCAAGCAATAAGTTTGTAATTACTGTAGGAGGCAAAATAATAGAAACGGATGTGCACGTCGGACCGCTGCCGGAAATCACCGATGAAATAATCGGGAAATGGGGAGAAAGAGTAAAAGACCCCAATAATGTTACTGTTGAAAATGAGGTTTACTGGATAGTACGAATAAACTATAATAAGCGAGATTTCCACAATGTGGTTGTTGAAGACGAGCTTTCGGTTGAGTCCGGAGAAAGTATGGACGGATTAAGATATTTGGAAAATTCTTTTTTGCTTAGAGAAGTGGAATTTAACAATAAAGGGGAAACAGTAAAGGTTCATAAAACTTTCAGCAATGAGGAAATGAAGCAGAAAGTTCAATTTCTTAATCCTCAAAAAACCAAATTCAAGATAGAACTCGGTAATATAGGTAACAAACAATATCTTTTAACTTATAAAAGTACATATAGACCGGGATTGAAAATAAAAAACAGATTTCATTTTAAAGCTGATGAAGATGACAAGACAACGGAATCGGCTTATGTAAGTGCAGCTTCCGGAGGTAACGGACAGGGAGATTTGTTGGGCAAGCTTAAAATAATTAAACTCGATGATAGAGGAGATGTAATCAAGCTTGCGGGTACAAAATTTAAAATAACAAATAAGAATGATAATACGACATTTGAACTTGTTACGGATGCAAACGGTGAAGTTACATCCGGTAGATTAATACCGGGAGAATATATAATTGAAGAGATAACACCGCCGCCGGGATATTTGAAAGATCCTAATAAGTACACCGTCACAGTAAAAAAAGGCGAGATTACGGTTCAAAGTATCACGAACAAGAAAGAGAAGATATCTATTCCGGTGATAAAAAAATGGCAGGGATATAAGGAACTGAGCGTAACTGTCAAACTCTTTGCAGACGGTGTGGATACGGGACAAAAACTTGTTTTGAATGAAAGCGGTAATTGGAAAGGTAAGTTCGAAAACCTTGACAAATATAAAGAGACGAAAGAAATAAAGTATACAGTTAAAGAAGAAGGAGAAAAAGCGGGGAAGATAACCTTTAACGGAAGAGAATATGTTGTTACCGTTAAAGGAGATCAGAAGACGGGATACACGATTGAAAATAAAAGAGCACCGTGGATTCCGCCGCCACCTCCGACGCCCGGTACGGATTATATAGACTTAAAA